>DMCH01000147.1:3709-13192 GCA_003446775.1 Chloroflexota bacterium | reverse complement strand
TTCCCGTACCTTGTTGTCGCCATGCCTTCGCCGGGTTTCGAGCCGCGCGTCCTGGAGCTGAGCGACGCGACCAAGGTCCACATCCGGCCGATCGTCCCGGAGGACGAGCCGCTGCTGATCGACGCGGTGGCGGCGATGTCGGAGCGGAGCGTGTATTTCCGCTTCTTCTCGCCACTGAAGCGCCTTCCCGATGCGCTCGCGCACCGACTCGCGGTGGTCGACTACAACGACCGGTTTGCACTGGTCGCGACCACGCACAAGAGCAGTGAAAGGATCGTCGGCGTCGCCCGCTACGACCGCGTGGTCGGCACCGACGTGGCGGAGACCGCGGTCGCGGTGGTCGACGAGTTCCAGCGGCGCGGGTTGGGGAGCGCGCTCCTCACCATCCTGGCGAAAGTGGCGCGCGACCACGGCATCAAGACTTTCACCCTGATCGTGCTGCCGGAGAATCAGCAGATGCTGGGCATGCTCCGCAAGATGGGCTGGATCCATCACGCCAAGCTCACGGGCGGCGTCTACGAGATCAGCTTCGACCTCCCCGACACGGCATGACTTTGGACACGCAGTTGCTTGCCTTCATCGGTGTCTCGTTGCTCCTGTCGGTGACGCCCGGCCCGGACATGGCGGTGGTCACCAAGAACGCGTTGGCCCATGGCCGCCGCGGTGTACTGCTGACCACGACCGGCATCGCGCTGGCGCTTGCGATTTGGGTCAGCGCCACCGCGGTCGGCCTGTCGGCTCTCTTGAGGGCATCGGGCGAGCTGCTCTTCGTGCTCAAGCTCGTCGGTGCGGCCTACCTCGCATACCTCGGCGTGCGCACGCTGCTGGAATCGCGGCGGCGCCCGGCGGATCTTCTGGCGGATGCCCCGCCGACGGCGCCCGCGCACGCAATCTTCCGGCAGGGTTTCCTTTCGGCGATCTCCAACCCGAAGCTGGGGGTGTTCTTCGTGACTTTCCTCCCGCAGTTCGTGGCGCCGGGCCAAGCGCTTCTGCCCCGGTTGCTGGAGCTCGGGTTGATCTTTGCCGTCATCGGCTGGATCTGGATGAACGTGTACGGCTTGTTCATCACTCGCATGCACGAGATCATCACCGCGCCGCGCGTCCGGCAATGGGTGCAGCGCGTGACCGGAGTGGTGTTGCTCGGTTTCGGCGCGCGCCTGGCGCTCGAACGCGTCTAGCCGAACCCCCACTGGAACTGCTGGCACAAAGCGTCGAACTGCTCGCCTTCCGGGATGCCGTTCGGATAGTTCTTGAGGTCGGCGGTATTCGCGCCGAAGATCACCACGGTGACGCCGTTCTTGGTCGCCGCGATGATCACGAATCGGACCTTGGCGGCGGTCGCGTTCGACCCCACCAGGTTCGCGGAGTAGACGGCCCCCACTCCATCCTGGTCGCCGATGTGGGCTCCCTTGAGGTCACTGACGTGGGCGACGTCCTGCCACTGCGACGTCGGCAGCGCGCTGATCGCGGCCTGCATCACCTGGTCGAGAGGCTGGCCCGACCTGGCCCCCACCACCGACAGCAGCCCGAGCTTGGTGGCGAGGGTGACGCTCTGCGCATCTTGGTTGCGCACCGTCCAATTGGGGTTGTACTCGACCTCGAAACCGTAGGCAGAGCTCTTGTATGACGCTGGCGCCGGCAAGGGGGTCACGATCCGCGCGCCGCAGTTCGAGGTGCATGGCTTGTGGGTGCCGAGCACCTGCGAGACCGCGAACGAGCTCACGGCCACTGTCACCACCGACAGGATGATCAGGAGCCCGGCGGCGACCATGATCTGCGAGCTGCTGATCCTGCCCGACCCAGTCCGCGGGCGCCCGGGTGCGGACGGGTACGCGTATGCGGGCATAGTCGCCACCGGGAGCGGTGCCTGGGGCGCCCCGCACCGCCCGCAGAAGGGCGCGCCCGGCGGGATCTGCGCGCCGCAATTCCCGCAGAAACGCACTATGACCCCCCTGCCGAATGCATCCGCGTCTGCTTGGCCGCGGCGCGGGCCACACCGCAAGCCGGGCAGAACAGCATGGTGGGCACGATCCGGTGGCACTCAGGGCACGCGGCATCAGGTCCGATTTCGTGGGCGGCTCCTTCCGCCAGCAGCGCTTGGTGGATCACGAGCCTCATGTACACGAGCAGGGCCACTGCCGCGACCGCATGGATGCCGACCTTGAGCACGAGGTCGGGCACGACGACGGAAAGGATGCCGAGGATGACCTGCGCACCAAAAGCGACCACCAGCGTCGTGAGCACGCTCGCCTCCCAGCCACTCGCCGCGTGGCGCAGGTCATATCGATTGAGCCACACGGATGCGGTGACCAGGGATGTGGTGATCGCGTTGATGAGCATGATCAGGATCCCGGAGTTCAGCAGGCGCAGCGACCAGTCCACCGGCGAGCCGCTGCCGACCAGCGGCCCGGCCAGAAGAGGCCAGATCGCGGTGAGCATCGTTGCAAGCGTGAACCCGAGTGCAGACGCCGCGCCGAACGTGAGTCCGTCGAGCGGCTCGCGCAGCGCGGCCCGATAGAAGTAGAGGAACAGCGGCCCCGCCAGCATCAGGGCCTGGGCGCCGATGGGGATGACGATGCCCGCGAAAAGAAAGTTGCTTCCGGTGTCGCCGCTGAGCTCCAGGCCCGAGACGGTTCCGCCGGTGAGAGACGCGAAGGCGTAGCCGAGGATCGCGCCCGCGACCATCGTGGCCGCGATCAGCAGCCACGGTTCGGAGTCGTAGACCTCGACCTCATACACGTAGAGGAGGTAGAGCACGGGCAGGAGAAAATCCGCGGCAATCGTTGCCGGCGTGAAGAGGTGGAACCCCGCCAGAAGGACGACCAGCACAGCCCCGGCGAGCAATGCCCATCGAAACGCGCCTCCGCGCCGGTGCGGTAGGTGAGGGAAGAGGGTCGAGACGATGGACAGGTGCACGACCGGCTCCGACGGTACGGCGGCGAATGCGTGCCGGCGCCCGGCATCGCCCCTCGTGAGATGGGCACCACAATGCCCACAAAATTCTCCGGCCGGCACCATCGAGCCGCAGTGCGGGCACAGCACGAGCTGCGGTCCAGCCGGCTCGGTTGCCTGCGCCTTGCGGCGATCGGGGCCGCGCCGCCTCTCGCCGCCCTGGCCGCTCACGCTCCCCCTCCTTTGATGTAGAGGATCCACGCGGCGTCGAGCGCGGCGCCGTCCATGCTCCCCCACCCGGTCGCGAAGTCCCAGCCAGGGGTGGCGTCGTACGCGAGATTGTTGCCGAACGTGACGTCGTGGAACGCAGGTGCGGGCAGCCTGGATGCGTTCACCCCCATCCAGTAGATGGCGGGATTGGCATAGCCGGTCTCGCGGAGGCCCTTGCGCTTGAGGTCCTGGTCGATGAGCGCGACCGTCGCGGCCCACAACGGCGCCGCCGCCGACGTGCCGCCGGCCTGACCCTCTTGTCCGCTGAAGATGATGTGGAACCCGGTGGCCGGATCCGCATCGGCGGCGACGTCGGGTACCTGCCTCAATCCATGGCCCGCGGCCACAGCGACGACCTTCTGGTAATCGGGTACCGGGTAGAACTGGCTGGCGCCGCCGCCCGATCCAATCTCAGCCACCGGGCCGCCCCAGGCAGCCTCTTTGAAATAGATTCCCTGCACCGACTCGAACACGGTCGTGCCGCCCACCGCGGTCACGTTCGGGAGCGTCGATGGGAAGCTGGCCGCGGGAGGCGCGGACTCGCCGCATGTGTAGGCGCCGCTGTCGCCGCTGGCGATGAAATGCGACATCCCTTGCGCTACAGAGCGGTCCTGGATGCTCGCGTACGCTGCTCGATGCCCACTCGGCGTTTCGGGTTCGCACGCGCCCAGGCTCTCGGAGATGACCGAGCCCAGATGGTCGCTGATCATCTGGTCGAACGCGCGGTCTGCGTGTGCGAAGTCAGGAGCCGAAAAGTAGACGACCATTTTCGCCGCCGGCGCGACCTGGTGGATGATCTCGAGGTCGAGGACGGTCTCGCCCTGCGGCTTCATGGGCGTCCCCCACGATGGGTCTCGCTTCAGCGTCACCAGCGGCCCGTATGGCGGCAGGCTGAACATGGTCGCGAACTTGTCCAGGTCCGTGAGGTTGGGAAGGTCGTCGATCTCGGGGAGGACGATGGTGATGCCGGAGCCGTCGAGTCCCGAGTCGCGAAGAGGCTTCAAGTTGTAGAAAGCGAGCACGTCTGTAGGCGTCAAGCCACCCGGCCTCACGGCATACGTGCGCACGTGCCGGTAGTTGTCGAGACCGGTCACGCTGCTGACGACGGCCGCGATCGCAGGCGGAATAATGGGTGCGTCCAGCGAGGCGTAAAACGTGGCCCCGTTGGCGAGGCGGTAGTCCTCGATGTCGATCCCGAACAGGGCCGCCACCGCGGGCGCGGGACCACCGGCCGTGATCAATGAGGAGCCGGTGCGCCACTCGGCATGCAAACCGCTTGATGTGAGGGCGCCAAGCGCCGCCCGGACCTTGACCGGGTCGGGTCCGAACTCGGTTGTGTACTGCTCGGGCGTGATGGTCTGGCCGGAAGCAATGAGCTTGGCCAGCCGCTCTGGCGACCGCGCCTTGAGGCCGAGGCTGAGGTCGACCTGGGTGGCCATGCCGGCGTGGCCGAGGTGCGCCGCCTGGGCGATGGCCGTCGTGAGCAGCGGGGTCGGGGAGCTCAGGTTCTGGCTCACCGGCGCTGGTGGGGTGGACTGCGGCGAGCTGCATGCAGACGCAGCCAACATCACAACAGCCGCCAGTGCCCACAACCCCCGCATAGTCACCGAAGGTTAGCTTCCCAGACCTCCGACTCGAACGCCGGCTCGAACCCGAGCTTGCGATACGCGTCGAACGCCCGCGTGCGGTTCCAGCGGTCGACGTAGAGCGATGCCGAACGGGCGCCATCATCGCGGAGGCGGTTCAGAAGCTCGGCCACCAGCCAGGAGGCCAACCCCTTGCGACGATGCTCGGGGACGGTGCCGACCGAGCTCACGATGCCCACCGGCTGGGGTCGGGAATCCTCGAGGTAGGACTCGACCTGGCCCCACGCGAGCGCGGCCGGCGATCCCTCTTCGGTGATCGCCATCAGGGACAGCTCGGGTGAGCGTCCGGTCACCAGCTCAGCCTCCTGGCTCGGCGAGAACCGCCAGTGGCCTGCGAAGGATCGGTTGTGAAGGTCCGACCAGCTGCGGCCGGCGACCTGGGTTCCATCCCGCAGCTTGTAGCCACGCACGGGCCGCGGCGCCGTTAGGTCGCCTGCAAGGTTCATGTCCATGCGCCACCACGGGCGGACGTACTCTGCGCCCAGCTCAGCCATCCCTTGGGTGTGGCCCCGGCCGACCCACATCTGCGCCGCGACTGCCCCGGCCGCCTTCGACAGATCGAGGCCCCAGCGGAGCAGTTCCTGCCTCATGTCCGATGGGCCGCATGCGACGGACACTCGAGTCACGGTGCCCGCCGGGGTCGATCGCCCCGCGACCAGGACGGCACCCTCCAGCCCACGCTCGGCTTCGACCACCCGCGAGCGCGAGCTCCAGTCGAAACCCGCCAGCATTCGCTGGAGGTAGGCCTCGCCGGGCACGCAGTCCTGCCGACCCGCGCGGACCTCGACTTGCATGAGCCCGAGCACCGCGGGCAGGTCGTCAGCGCGGCCTGGCCTCACGCCGTCGCCCTGGCCGTGACCTCGTTGACTTCGGGCAGTGCGCGGCGGATCCGCTCCTCCAGCTCGGTCTCGACCTGGTGTGCCTGCTCGAGACTGACATCGCCGGCCAACTCCGCCACTACGTGCGCGTGGATGCGGTTATGGCGGTCGCTCAGCTCGACGTCGACGAGGCGTTTCACGGCGGGGTGCGACTCGACCACCTGACGCATCCGGTCCGCGAGCAAGGCGCGGCGCTGCGTGACATCCTCGCCGCTGACGACATGCGGCTCCATCGGCTCGAGGTGGATGTCGATGCGGGCGGCTTCGGGCAGCTCGGCACGCAGCGTCTTCTCCAGGCCGGCGCTCGCCAGCGAAGCCGAGGCCAGCGTCATGTCGCCCGGAAGCTTTGCGTGCATCGTCAGATGCAGCGAGCCATCGCTCTCACGCTCGACGGTCACGTTGTGAAGATCGCGCACGCCGCCATTGCGAGCGGCGGCTGCGTGAACGCGCTCGACCAGGTCGCTGGGGCGAGATTGGCCTTCGACGAGCACTGTCAGGTCGAGCTCCGGCAGCGCGGCGCCGGCCACCCGCCTGACCTCGTCCACGAGCCTGCCCGCCGCTTCGAGTGAAAGCATTCGCGCGGTGGCGATGACGGCGTCGCCCAACAGCTTGGGTCCGGAGCGCCGAACCCGCACCGAACGTACCTCGCGAACGCCGCTCACGCCCTCGATGGCCGCGCGCAGCTTGCGCTCGGCGCCCGCCGGCGCGCGATCGATGAGGATGTCGCCTGAGCGCCATGCCAACAGGCCGGCGGCGCGCGCGATTATCAGGGCCACGAGCAGAGCCGCCGCCGAGTCGGCCCACGCAAACCCCATGCGCACGCCGGTCAGGCCCGCCAGGACGCCGACGGTTGCGAGCACGTCGGACCAGCGGTTGGTCGCGTCAGCCTGCAGGGCATCGCTGCCCGCGTCGCGACCGACTCTGCGCAGCACGGCGGCCCGGCCGAGCTCGATCAAGAGCGTCGCAACGAGCAACGCGAAGGCATAGCCGGCCGCATTCACCGCCGCGCCGCCCATGGTCAGCCTGTGCACGGCTTCGAACGCGATGCCCGCGGCGGTGATCATGAGCAGGAC
This sequence comes from Chloroflexota bacterium, assembly GCA_003446775.1. Lineage (GTDB taxonomy): Bacteria > Chloroflexota > Dormibacteria > Dormibacterales > Dormibacteraceae > UBA10449. Next base: position 6,433 of record DMCH01000147.1, on the reverse strand, counting down.
GCCCTCGGCGAAGGCGGCCAGGTTTTCTGCACGGCCGTGGCCGTACGGGTGCTCGGTGTCGGCCGGCTTGCGCGCGGTGCGGACTGCGACCAGCGTGAACCCGCTCGCGGCGAGGTCGAGCAGCGAGTGCACGGCCTCGCTGATGATCCCCAGGCTGCCGGTCAGCAGCCCGACCACCAGCTTGCCCACGACAATGGCCGCGCCGATGAAGACCGAAATCAGCGCGACGAGCTCGGGCCTGCGTCCCAGCGCCTTCATGTCAACAACTCTAGTCGGCCGGTTTTGGGCCCGGCCGGGGCCGGCTGGTCCGCTACCTGAGCATCGCTGCGGACGCGAAGAGCTGCTCCTCCGAGCCCAGCGCGATCACGAGGTCGCCCTCCTCCAGGAGCAGGTCGGGGGCCGGGTTGGCATGCAGCGTGCCATCGCGGCGGCGCACCGCGAGCACCTTCGCCGCGTCCGGGCTCACCAGACCCGCGCCTGCGATCGTCTTGCCCACCGCTGCCACCCGCGGCTGCACCAGCATCTCTTCGACTGCGATCTCCGACTCGCCGTGATGAAGGCTGTCCATGACGTCCACGAGAGCCGGCCGCACGGCGAGCTCGGCCATACGGTGCCCGGCCATCTGATACGGCGAGATCACGCGATTGGCGCCGGCCAGCTCCAGGCGGCGAATCGATTCTGGCCGGCCGGCACGAGAGATCAGGTAGAGCTCCGGATTGAGCGCTCGCGCGGCGAGGATGATGTAGACGGCGCGCTCGTCGGAGTCGACAGCCGAGATGAGGCCGCGCGCGCGCTCGATACCCGCGAGCTTGAGGATCTCCTCGCTGGAGGCATCGCCTTCGACGTGGAGGCGGTCCTCGTTGCGTAAGCGCACCAACGCATCCTCGGTCTGGTCGATGACGGCATAAGGAATGTTGTGCGCCTCGAACTCGGCGACGATCTGTGTCCCGATGCGGCCGTACCCGCAGATGATGAAGTGATCCCGAAGCTGGTTCAGCGAACGCTCCAACTGCCGCTCTCTCCTGTAGGCGATGAAGCTGTTGTCGGTGAGGGTCTCGGCGAAGACGCCGAAACCGTAGAGCATCGTACCGACGCCGACCACGATGAGCGTGGAGGTGAAGATCCTGCCCGCGTCGGACAGCCTGTTGACCTCCGAATAGCCGACGGTGGAGATCGTGATGATCGTCATGTAGAAGGAGTCCAGGAGGCTCCATCCTTCGATGAGCATGTAGCCCAACATGCCGTAGACGATCACTACCGCCAGCAGCGCCGCCGGCAGCCGGAACCGACGCAGCGGATGCGGTAGGCGCCTCTTCAATTGCGTGCGGCGGTCTAGCCGCCTCCGCCCGGACCTTCCAGACCAGGTTTGGTCATCTTGCCCAGGTCGAGCACCTTCTTCAGCACCGCCTCGGAAACGCCGCGGGCGCCGGCCAGCTGGCGGATCGACTTGCCGGTTCGGATGGACTCCTTGGCGATCTTGGCGGCTTCGTCGTAGCCGATCACAGGGTTGAGTGCCGTCGCGAGCATGGGGCTGCGTTCGACCAGCTCGGGGCCGCGCTCGGTCGCCTGCAGCCCTTCGATGCAGCGCTCGCGGAAGTTGCGAGCGGATGCTGCCAGCAGCGCGATCGACTCGAGGCCGGCGACCCCGGCGACCGGCATCATCACGTTGAGCTCGAACAGGCTGCCGGACTGGCCGCACATCGTGACCGTGAGGTCGTTGCCCAGGACGCGAGCCACCACCATCGTCAACGACTCGACGATGACCGGGTTGACCTTGCCGGGCATGATGCTGGAACCCGGTTGCGTCTCTGGCAAGCGCAGCTCGCCGAGGCCGGCCACGGGTCCGGTGCCCATGAGGCGGATGTCGGAGCCGATCTTCCACAGGCTCACCGCGATCGTGCGCAGCCCACCGTGGGCCGCGACCAGCACGTCCAGCGTGGCCTGCGCGTGAAAGTGGTTGCGCGTTTCGTGAATCGGGATCCCGGTCGCCTTGGCGAGACGTGCGCAGGCCAGCCGCGCGAACCGCGGGTGCGAGTTGAGGCCGGTGCCGACCGCGGTGCCTCCCAACGGCACGGACGCCAGCTCGTCCAACGCCGCACGCGCCCGGCGGATCGACTCCTCCACCTGTCCCGCGTAGCCCTTGAACTCTTGTCCCAACCGGATGGGCGTCGCGTCCTGCAGGTGGGTCCGGCCGGTCTTGATCACGGGCCAGAACTCCTTGCTCTTCGACTCCAGCGCTTTCCCCAGCTGCTGCAGCGCCGGGATCAGCTCGTCGGCGATGGCGATCGCCGATGAAACCTGGATCGCGGTGGGGATGACATCGTTGGACGACTGGCATAGGTTCACGTGGTCGTTCGGATGCACGAGCTTCGAACCACGCTTGCCGCCGAGGATCTCGGTCGCGCGGTTGGCGATGACCTCATTGGCGTTGGTGTTGGTCGACGTGCCAGAGCCGGTCTGGTAGATGTCGATGGGAAACTGGTCGTCGAGCTTGCCGTCGATGACCTCCTGCGCGGCCCGGGCGATCGCGCTCGCGCGGCGCTTCGACAGCAGGCCGAGCTCGCTGTTGGTCTGGGCGGCGGCCTTTTTGACCAACCCCAGGGCGCGGATGAACCGGCGCGGGAAGGGCTGGCCGGAGATCGGGAAGTTGAGGACCGCGCGCTGGGTGGAGGCTCCGTAGTACGCGTCGGCGGGCACTTCCACCTCGCCCATCGAGTCGCGCTC
>DMCH01000147.1:0-3365 GCA_003446775.1 Chloroflexota bacterium | reverse complement strand
CAGCCGGGTGGGGACGCCCACCTCGCCCATGTCCGGTGTTATCGGCCACCCACGGAGATTCTAGAGTGGGCCCATATGCGGCTGGCCGCGGTAGAGAGAACGGGCGAGGCAGGCCTCGCCCGTGTGGAAACCTGACGACGCGCGACGCATGGAGGCGTTTTGAAGGTGCATAGGTGACGGCCGGATAAATCCGGCCTAGAGCTCCACTGGGTTACTTTTCAATTTATGCGGCTGGCCGCGGTTGATATCGGGAGCAACACCGTTCACGTGCTGATCGCGGACGTCGTGCGCAACAGGCTCGTGGACGTTGCCCACTACGTCGAGATGCCCGAGCTGGGGCCGCGGGTTGCACGCACCGGCGCGATCGGCACCAAGGGCCGCTTCGCGATTCGCGCGCTGCGATCGGTGATGGCGCAGGCCGGCAAGCACGGTTACGACAAGCTGATCGCCGCGGCCACGGAGGCGGTTCGCCAGGCTTCGGACGGGGAGGCCTTCGCCAAGCAGGCGGGCGAAGCGATCGGCGTCCCGGTGCGCATCATCTCGCGTCGGCGCGAGGCCGAGCTGAGCTTCCTGGGCGTGGCCAGCCGCCATGCCGCCCGGAAGGAATGGGTGATGGTCGACCTTGGTGGCGCGTCCACCGAGGTCGTGATCGCGCGAGGACGCGACCTGGTCCGCTCGGCCACGCTGCCGATCGGGTCAGGCGTCCTGGCAAGCACCTTCCTGTCAGATCCACCCCACCCCGACGAGCGGGCCCGTATGCGAAAGGCCGCCCTGCGCGAGCTTGCCCACGCCCCCGATGGCGACGTCGAACGCTTGGTGGCGACCGGTGGGACGGCCTCCAACCTGCCGTTCGTGCTGGCCCGGCGCAATGCGCCCAGCGTTCTGACCACCGCCGACCTGCTTGCCTGCGAGAGCCGCCTCGACGGCGGCCGGGCGGCGAAGGTGGCCGTGAAGGCGGGCCTGCCGCCCAACCGGGTCAAGGCGATGCGCGCCGGGGTCGAGGCCCTGCTCCTCTTCCTCGACTGGTACGGCCTGGCGCTGCTTCACATCAGCCACGAAGGCCTCCGCCACGGGATGCTCCTGGCCTACCTGGAGCGCGGCGAAGAATGGTGGCTTTAGAGCGTTAGGCGGTGGGTAGGATGAGTTCATGGAGCGCGTGACAGATCAAGGGGCGACGCTGAAGAGGGCGCTGGCCCTCACCTGCGTCATCCTCGCGGTCGAGCTCGCCGGGGGCCTGGTCTCGCACTCCCTGGCGCTCCTTTCCGACGCCGGGCACGTGCTCACCGACGTGTTCGCGCTCGGCCTCGCCTGGTTCGCCGTCGAGCAGTCCAAGCGGCCCGCGGACCGCCGGCGCTCCTACGGCTACCAGCGAGTCAGCATCCTCGCCGCGCTGGTGAACGCGGTGACCCTGATCGTGATCGTGCTCGTCATCGCCTTCGAGGCGGTGCGCAGGCTCACCCATCCCGAGCCCGTGCAGGGTGCGATTGTCATCGTTTCCGCTCTTGTGGCCATCGCCGTCAACGTCTACGTCGTCTTCGGACTGCGCGGACATGGCAAGGGCCTGAACCTTCGAGCGGCGCTCCTTCACGTGACCGGCGACATGGGGGCGTCGGTTGGGGTGGTCGTGGCCGGATTGGTGATCCTGTTGACCGGCTGGCTGTACATCGACCCGCTCCTGTCGCTGGGCATTGCGGTGCTCATCGCCTATGGCGCCTGGCGGATCGTGCGCGAGACCGTCAACCTGCTTCTCGAGGGCACCCCGACTGACATCAACCTTGCCGACGTGACGGGTGAGATCACCAAAACGGAGCGCGTGATCAGCGCTCACGACCTCCACGTCTGGGCGCTGTCATCCGAAGAGATGGCCCTCAGCGTCCACGTGGTCCTCGAGGACTGCCCGCTCGGCGACGCCGAGCACGTCGTGCGCGACCTGGAGGGCAGGCTGTGCGGCCGCTTTGCGATCGGACACACGACGATCCAGGTCGAGAGCTGCCATCCATGCGGCGAGATCCATCATGGGGCGGGCGAGCACAACCACCCGCACGAGCACGTCGTGCTGGTCAGCTCATCGACTGCGCCGGCAGCGTCTCCTCCTGCTGGAGGATCCTCTTCGCGAGGGCGATAGCCGCCGCGTACGTCGAGTCCATGCCGCGATAGCTCAGCCCCCGCGCGCCCAGCGTGCGGGCCTGCGTGTAAGGCGTGTCCGAGGCGTAGAAGACGACTCCCAGGTCGAAGCCAAGCTTCGCCATGTTCACGCTTTCGCCCAGCGGATAACGGTCCGGCTGCGTGATCTCGTAGCAGGCGTCGAGGTAGGGGCCCGCCTCCATCTCCACGACCGTGTAGCGGCCCTGGTAGTACATGTCGAGGTACTCGCGGTTCTGCAGGAACGTTCCCCGCACCGCGACCGCGCGCTGATTGTCGAGGGCCGACCCGTAGACAAGATGGGGCTGGACGTCGGCCGCCGCGATGCTGTTGTCGAGCCAGTAGGTGTTGCCCGAATGCTCGTTGTACACCGCGTTCGGGATCATGACGTCGCCCACGTCGGCGTTGAGGGTGGCCGCCTTGCCCAGGACATAGACCCCCGCGACCCATGCGCTGTGCTCCGCGACCTGCCGGAGGATGTGGTACGCGGCCAGGCCGAGCGGATAGTCGACGTTGACGATGCACGCGCCGGACGCGCGCAGCCGCTTCTCGTCGACCGGCCCGACGCGTGGGTCGATCGCCGCCGGGTCGAGCTGCGAGATCTTGAACACCTGGGCTGCCGAGTCGACACCGGTCCCCCTCGCGGGTATGTGCCGGATGCCGTTCGCAGTCTCCATCTCCGCACGGCGAGCGCGCAGCTTCGTGCGGTCGGGATGCTGGTCGAAGAGCTGGCGCGCCCCGAAGTAGAGCCAGTTGGAGCGCGAAGCGCGGCTGTGGCCGGCCTCGAGCTTGCGCCGTTCCTCATCGAGCTCCGGATCGTTGGTGCGGACGAAGTCGAGGATGTCTTTCTCGAAATGACGCGCGACCCCGGTGAGGACGTTGACGAGGCTGTGCGTGTTGGACGACACGAAATAGATCGGCGAGTCGCGCACGCCCATCTCGTCCATCGCGGCCGAGATGGGCTGCCACCAGCGGCTGGCGTTGCGCGCATAGCCGAGGTGGCTGCCGCCGATCAGCCGGAGGACGATCCGGCACTCCTCTCGCTTGACCCGGGCCAGGGTTGCGTCGAAGTCATCGCCCCAGGTCAGGCGAAGGCGCCGCCAGTCCTCCGCGCCGGCGCCCGCTGCCAATCGAGCATCCTCGTCGTTGAGGGGGACGTCCTGGAGCAGGCGGTGCATCTTGTTCCATTCGATCTGGAATGCGACCAGGGTCGGCACCAGGTC
>DMCH01000167.1:2758-6796 GCA_003446775.1 Chloroflexota bacterium | reverse complement strand
GGTGGACCGAGGGTGGACTGTAAGCCGGGTTCTGTGTCCCCTGCGGGACGGCGACCATCTGTCTGGGACGCCGGTTGCCCGGCGCCTCTAGCGACCGATACCCGAGGGCTCGGCGAGCCGCCGTGAACGCCCTCCTATTTGGTCTTGCTCCGGGCGGGGTTTGCCTGGCCGGCCGGTCACCCGGCCGCCGGTGGGCTCTTACCCCACCATTTCAACCTTACCCGACCAAGGTTCTCCGGAGATTACCTCGGCCTGGCGGTGTTATTTCTGTGGCACTTTCCTTCGAGTCGCCCCGACTGGGTGTTACCCAGCGCCCTGCTCTGTGGAGCCCGGACTTTCCTCCAACGCTATTTACTTCGCCGGCGGTCGCCCGTCCGCCTCGGCCCGCGTGAATTCTACCCAGATGCCTTGGGCTTCTTAACGTGCTCGACATGTTCATCTATCGCCCGGTTGGCCATGGCGTCGGCACCCTTGTTGCGGTCCCGCTCGACGTGAGCGATCGACCAGTCGCCGAACTGCTTCAGGAGCTCCATCGCCTGCTCATGGAGCTTCTGCAGCTCCGGCTTCTTCACTTTGTACTTGCCCTTGACCTGCTCCACCACCAGGTTCGAGTCCAGGAAGATCTCGAGGCGATCCGGCTTCCATGGCGCCACCGCCTTGAGGCCCTCGATCAACGCGTGATATTCGGCTTCGTTGTTCGTAGCCGTGCCGAGGTAGCGATGCAGGCCCCGCAGCCGCACCTTCTGGTCATCCTCGATGACCACGCCCAAGCCGGCCGGGCCCGGGTTGCCGCGGGCTGCGCCATCCGTGTACAGGTGAAGGTTCTTCTTCAGGCGACCACCAGGATCCGGCCGCAGTTTTCGCAGTGCACGATCTCCTCCCCCTGACGGAGCATCTGCATGCCCCTGGACGTCACCGTGACCCGGCACGCGGTGCACTGGTTGTTCGCGACCTCGGCCACCGCCGGTTGGACCCGCTGTCGCGAATAGGCGGTGCGCGCCGCAAGCGGCACCTCGGCCCAGATCTGTTCCTTTGCGGACTCGACCTCGGCGAGCTCGGAGCGGAAGGCTTCCAGCTCCGCTCGCAATCCCGGCGCCTCCGCAGCGGCGCGTGCGCGTGCCGCCTCGAGCTCGGCCGTGGCGGCGCTCATCGTGTCATCGGCAATCTCGACGTCTTCCATCAACTGGAGCTCGGCGTCCTCCTCCTCCACGAAGCGCGCCTTCATATGCTTGACCTCTTCCGACATCTGCATGAGCTCGGTCGGGTTGCGGATGCGCCCGCTCATCAGCTCCTTCTCCCGCGAGCGCAGCCGGCTCCGGTGGTCTTCGCGCGCGCGGTCCGACTCGTGAAGCCGCCCCGCGACGGCCTGCTGCGCACCCCGGGCGGCTTCGACTTTCTCCTCGAGCTGCACCACCTCTGGGTCAGACGCGAGCGCGGATTCGATGCGCTCGATGTTGTCGCGCAGCACCCGCTCGCGGTCGACGAGTCGCTGGTGCTGGAGGAGGAGTTGGGCGGGTTTCGGCATGGGCTAGAAGAGCTCGCTCATTCCAGCACCACCAGCACCTGGCCCTCCTTGACCACCTCGGTCTCCTTGACACGGATCTCGTGGACGGTGCCGGCGCGCGGCGCCGTGACCGAGATCTCCATCTTCATCGACTCCAGGATCAGGAGCACATCGTCCTCGGCGACCTTGTCTCCTGGCTTCGAGGTGATCTTCCAGACGCTGCCCACCAACTCCGCCTTGACTTCGATCACTCCCGCCCTTCTTGTTTGAGGGGGGACTCCCCCCTTGAGGCGCCGGGCCTGGCGGAGCCAGCTCCCGGCGCACCCCCCTGCTTATGGGGCGAGGGGACAAGCGCTGGTCGCGGCGTTAGGTCCAGGCCCAGCTGGCTTCTGGCCTCGGCGACCGATGCCACCTCGCGGCCAAGGTCACGGCACAGTCGTGCGGCTTTTTCGACCAGCTCCCCGTTGCTCTTCGCCATCCTCCCCCCTTCGATGTAAAAGTTGTCCTCCAGGCCCACTCGCACGTTGCCGCCCAGCGTGATCGCCGCCGCGACGAGCGGCCACTGGTTCAGACCGATGCCGATCACCTGCCAGTGCGATCCCGCCGTGAGGCCGTCGACCTGGTCGACCAGGTGGCGCGTGGTGCCGGGGATGCCGCCCAGCACACCCATGATGAGGCTGAACTGCAACGGAGGTTCGAGCACGCCCATGTCGATGAGCGGCCGGGTGTTGCCGATGTGGCCTGCGTCGAAGCACTCCATCTCCGGCCGCACGCCGGCGCTCTTCATGGTCTCGAGGAAGAACTGGATGTCGTGAAACGGATTGGCGAAAACGTGGTCGTGATAGAAGGCCTTGCGCTTCTCGGAGTAGATCGCGTAGTTCATCGAGCCCATGTTCAGCGCCGCCATCTCCGGCCTGAGCTCTCGGATGTGGGCCACGCGGTCCTCAGGCGGGATGCCGATGGCGCCGGTCGAGAAGTTGATGATCACGTCGGTGCGCGAGCGGACCTCGGCGAAGATCTCGGCGAACGTCTCGAGCCTCCAATCCGCCGCGCCCTCTGCTGTGCGGGCGTGGATGTGCACGATCGCCGCGCCCGCCTCCGCCGCGCGCTGGGCCTCCTCGCCGATCTCCTTGGGCGTATACGGGATGGCCGGGCACTGCTCGCGCGTGGCGAGAACACCCGTGAGCGCGGCCGTGATGACCGTCTTGCTCATACGGGGATGTTGCCGTGCTTGCGCCAGGGCCGGTCGACCTTCTTGCCGCGCGCTTGCTCGATTCCATGCACGATCACGCGGCGAGTCTCGGCCGGATCGATCACGTCGTCGATCATCGCCCAGCCGGCCGCGACGTAAGGGCTGATCTGCTCTTTGATCGTCTCGATCATCCGCGCCCTGGTCTCCTCGGGGTTGTCGGAGGCTTCGATCTGCTTGTTGAAGATGATGTTGACCGCGCCCTCTGGACCCATCACCGAGATCTCGGCGAACGGCCACACAACGATCACATCGGGCTGATAGCCCTTGCCGGCCATCACGTAGTACCCGGCGCCGTAAGCCTTGCGCATGACGACCGTGATCTTCGGGACGGTCGCCTCCGACGTCGCGTACAGCATCTTCGCGCCGTGGCGAATGATCCCTTCCTTCTCCACCTGCGAGCCGACCATGAATCCCGGCACGTCCATCAGGTACACGAGAGCGACGTTGAAGGCGTCGCACATGCGGATGAAGCGGGCGGCCTTGTCCGCCGCGTCCGAGTCGAGAATGCCGCCCTTTTGCATCGGCTGGTTCGCGACCACGCCCACCGCGTGGCCGCCGGCGCGGGCGAACCCGACGACGATGTTTTTGGCCCAGGTCGGCTTGATCTCGAACCACGTGTCGTGGTCGAAGATCGCCTTCACGACGCGCCGCACGTCGTAGGCGGCGCGTGGATTCGTGGGCACGATCTTCTCGAGCTCGGTCACCATCCGGTCAGGCGAGTCACCCGTGTCGTGGTACGGAGGCGGGTCGGTGTTGCTCGAGGGAAGGTAGGAAAGGAACCGGCGCACCTCGGCGATGCATGCGGCGTCGTCCTCGACCTCGTTGTCCCCAACCCCGGACTCGTAGCAGTGCACCTGCGAGCCGCCCATGTCGTGGTCCGTGACCTCCTCGCCCGTGGCGGCCTTGACGAGCCGCGCGCCGCCGAGCGACATCGAGGACGTGCCCTTGACCATGGGCACGAAGTCGGAAAGGCCCGGGATGTAGGCAGTGCCCGCGGCGCACGGCCCCAGCATCGCGGCGACCTGGGGGATGACCCCGGACATCACGACCTGGTCGTAGAAGAGATAGCCCGTGCCCGCGAAGGTGGAGCCCGCCGCCTCCTGGATGCGGGCGCCGGCCGAGTCGAGCAGCCACACGATTGGCTTGCGGTAGCGCAACGCCAGCTCGCGAACGCGGGCGGCTTTGAACTGCTCGCCGATCGCGCCCATCGATCCGGCCATGACCGTGAAGTCGTAGGCGATCACCCAGACCTGGCGGCCGTCGACGTTGCCGTGGCCGGTGA
>DMCH01000167.1:0-2451 GCA_003446775.1 Chloroflexota bacterium | reverse complement strand
GTGAGCTTGCCTCGCTCCTTCTGCTTGGCGATCTTCTCGGGACCGCCCATGCCGAGGTTCTTCTTGCGGCGCGCTTTGAGCTCGGCGACCTCGGCCGAGAATTCGTCGCCCACGATGGCCAATTCTATTGAGGCCCGATCAGGAGGTCGGTTCGCGATCCCCATTTGTCGAGGAATCGGTACATGTTTCGCTTCGAGAGCCGGTCGCGCTCGGCGGGCGACGCTGCTTCCCACAGACGGTGCTCGCCCCTCTTGATGGGCAGGCCGGCGACGGCCACAGCGCGGCCAATGCCTGATGTGCGCCCTGCGCGCGCCCGGCGGTCACGCAGGCGAAAGCTGAACTCGATGTCGGCGATCCGATAGAAGCGGAACTTCGGGTCGAAGCCTCCCACCCCTTCGGCGTCAGAGCGGCGGAAGGCCATGCAGTAACCCTCGATCGCGTCGACCTCGGGCCCTGCGTCTTCTTCGAACTCCTTGAGGGTGCCCGCCCCGCGGAGTCCATACGGTCCCGCCACCACCACGGTCGGGTCCGCCAGCGCCTGCAGTAGCGGTGTGATGGCGTCGCCGGTGAGCTCGACGCCGGGATCGAAGAGGACGACCACCTCGCCCGCCGCGGCCTCGATGCCGGCGTTGACGGCGGTGGCGAAGCCCAATGGAGGATCGAGCGTCACCAGGCGCAGCCTTTCCGCGGCCCGCGTCTGCAGCCAGCCGGCCATGCGCACGTCGCCGGAGTTGTCGACCAGCAGCGCCTCGAAATCGGCCTTGCAGTGGGTGAACACCGACAGCAGCCAGCGCTCGACGTCGGGCCGCCATCCGTGCACGACCGTCAGCAGGGTGACCGCGCGGGCGATGGGCGGAGCGCCTGATCGAGCCGGAGGTTCCAGCGCCTCGAGCCGGCTGCCTTCGGCGCTGTCCAGCACCTCCCAGCCGCCCACACGCAAACGATCCCGGATAGCGTCCGCCGCCGCGAAGTCGCGCTCACGCCGAAGCGCAATGCGCTCGGCGACGAGGCGTTCGGCCTCTTGGCGGTCCGTTCTAGTGGGCGGGGCTGGCCGGACGGGCTGCAGGTCGGGGCAGGCGACCGCTAGGTCGCCGGTCCGGGCGCCGAGACGAAGGATGGGGTGGTCCTAGGAGGAGCGCATCGTTAGATGCGTAACGACGACGGGCCGGGCCCCCAGACGCACGTATCGGCGTCCTGAGCCCCGAGATGCGGCCTGGCTGGTCGGCCACGTCCACTAACCCTTCTTGGCTTTGACGGCGGCGGTGAGGGCGGGCACGATCTTGAGCGCGTCGCCGACCACGCCGAGGTCCGCCATCTTCATGATCGGAGCCTCGGCGTCCTTGTTGATGGCGATGATGACCTTGGAGGCCTTCATCCCGACCGTGTGCTGCATGGCGCCGGAGATGCCGACCGCGATGTAGACGCCGGGCCGCACGGACTTGCCGGTCTGGCCGACCTGCATCGAGTACGGCACCCAGCCCGCGTCGACCACGGCGCGGCTGGCGCCCACGGCACCGCCGAGGGCATTGGCCAGCGCTTCCAGAAGCGGGAAGTTGTCGGGTCCGCCCATCCCGCGGCCCCCGCTGATGACGACCTTGGCGTCCTCGAGCTTGACCTTCTCGGAAGCCTCGGCCACCCGCTCGACGATCTTGGCGCGCTTGGAGCCGTCGCCGATGGAAACGGCGAGCTCCTTCACCTCCGCGGTCCCGCCCGCCTCCGAAGGTTCGAACGACTTCGGGCGCACCAGCACGATGGCCGGCTTGCTGTTGGCACGCATCGAGGCCATTTTCGCGCCGCCGAAGTAAGGCACCTTGGCCACGAAGCCGCCATCCTGCGCGGACACGTCGCCGGCGTTGGAGATGACGCCCTTGCCCAGGCGTGCGGCCAGACGGCCCGCGACGTCACGCGAGTCCGGCGTGAACGCGAACAGGATGAGGTCGGGCTGGTCCTGCCCGTGCAGTGCGGCCAGCGCGTCGGCCGCCGGCTCGGCGATGAAATCGTCGAACGCCTTGTCCTCGTTGACGTGGACGACCTTGGCGCCGTGCTTGCCCAGGACGGCAGCCGCCGCCTTGGCGCCCGTGCCCAGGGCAATGGCTTCGACATCCCCGAGCCCGCGCGCCTTGGCCATCAACTCCAGGGCAGTCGTTTGCAGCTTGCCCCCGTTCAACTCCGCGTACACCCAGACCTTCGCCACTGTCAGACCACCTTGGCCTCGGCGAGCACTTGCAGGATGCGGTCGACCGCGGTGCCGTCGTCCTGGATGATCGCGCCCGCCTTGCGGGCCTCGGCGTCGGCAAGCCCCTCGATCGTCTCGCCCACCTCACCACGCTCGATTCCGAGCTCGCCCAGCCCGACCTGTTTGATCTCCTTCGAGCGCGCGGCCATGATCCCCTTCAGCGAGGCATAGCGCGGCTCGGCGATGCCGGCCGTGACCGTGATCAGGACCGGCGT
>DMCH01000062.1:20891-21420 GCA_003446775.1 Chloroflexota bacterium | reverse complement strand
AAGCGCGTGATCCCCGCCCGGTCTCCCAGTGCCTTGGAGAGCGCCTCGCCGAGCACGATGCCCGCGTCCTCGACCAAGTGATGCGGATCGACGTGGAGGTCGCCGGTCCCGCGAAACGTGAGGTCGAATCCGCCATAACGCGCCACCTGCTCCAGCATGTGGTCGACGAACGCAAGCCCGGTCGAGACCTTGACCCGCCCGCGACCTTCGAGTGCGACCGCGGCTTTCAGCTGGGTTTCCTTGCTCTTGCGGACGACCTCGGCAGTCCTTGATCCCTTATTCAAAGCGCACCTCTATAGCGTGCGCGTGCGCGCTCAAGCCTTCCATCGCGGCCAGGCGCACGCACGCATCGCGCAGCATCTCGAGATCGCCTCGATTGAGGCTGAGTACGCTGCTGCGCTTGAGGAAGCTNNCGAAGGGGCACGTTGTACGAGAGATACGGACGCTTCCCGAGGTCGACTACGACCCGCGCAAGGGCTTCGTCCAGCGGCGCGTACGCCGACGCGAAGCGCGTGATCCCCGCCCGGTC
>DMCH01000062.1:1865-20722 GCA_003446775.1 Chloroflexota bacterium | reverse complement strand
GTATAAGAGACAGCCTCTATAGCGTGCGCGTGCGCGCTCAAGCCTTCCATCGCGGCCAGGCGCACGCACGCATCGCGCAGCATCTCGAGATCGCCCCGATTGAGGCTGAGCACGCTGCTGCGCTTGAGGAAGCTGTAGACCCCGAGCGGGGATGCGAAACGCGCCGCGCCAGAGGTCGGGAGCGTGTGATTGGGGCCCGCCGCGTAGTCGCCCAGCGGCACGGTCGCGTAAGCCCCCACGAAGATCGCGCCCGCATTCTCGACCTGCGTGGCCAGCCGTCCCGCGTGCTCGGCCACTATCAGCAGATGCTCGGGCGCCAAGTCGTTGGCCAGGTTGATCGCCTGCCCCATGTCCTCGGCCACGATCAGGCAGCACGTGGCGGCATTGATGATCTGGGCCCGTTCCAAGCCTCCGATCAGGCTCCGCAGCTCTTCCTCGACGCGGTCCGCGAGGGCAGCCGAGTCCGTGACCAGCACGGCCCACGCCAGCGGGTCGTGCTCCAGTTGGGCCGCCAGGTCGGCCGCTACGAAGTCGGGGCGGGCGCCCGCGTCGGCGATGACCATCACCTCGGTCGGCCCGGCGATCCCGTCTACGCCGACGGCGCCGAACACCTCTTTTTTGGCAAGGGTCACGTAGATGTTGCCTGGGCCGGCGACAACGTCGACTCGAGGTATCGAGCTGGTGCCGTACGCAAGGGCGGCGATCGCCTGCGCGCCGCCCAGTCGATACACGGCATCCACACCCGCGATGTGAGCGGCGGCGAGGATTGCCGCCGGCACGCTGCCGTCAGCGCGCGGCGGGGTTGCGAGGACGACCTCCGACACCCCCGCCACCCGAGCCGGGATGACGGTCATCAGAACGGTCGAGGGATAGGACGCGCGCCCGCCCGGCGCGTAGAGACCCGCGCGGCGCACGGGCCGCGTTACCAGCTTCAGGCCGGGCGATCCGCTGGTCGCCGGCGGCACCTGCTTCAAGTGGAAGTCTCGGATCCTCTGCGCCGCGAACTCGAGGGCTGCGCGATCGGCGCTGGGGAGGCGATTGGCGGCCGCGACGAGATCGCCTTTGGGGACCTCGAACGTCTCACCCTCGCGTGGCGCCCAGCCGTCGAATCGCTCGCCGTACTCGCGCAGAGCTGCGTCGCCGTCCGCAGCCACGCGTGCGCAGATCTCGGCCACATCGGCGCGTTCCTTGGCGAACTGGGAAAGGTCCAGGCGCCGGCGCGACAGCGGCGAGTCGAGCCACGACCCGACGTCGAATCGCCTAATCCCCATGGTTCGCAGCCTCCCGCAGCCGCGCCACCATCGCCTGCACGGCCTCCGTGCGCGTTTTGAGGCTGGCCTGGTTGCCGATGAGGCGCGCCGTCGACGCACCGAGCGTCGCCGTCACTCGCAGCTTGTTCTCGCGGAGCGTGCGGCCGCTCGCGGTGAGGTCGACGATCCCGTCGACCAGCCCTACCTGGGGCGCGAGCTCGACCGACCCATGCAGGCGCACGACCTCCACCGCCTGACCTCTTGCTTCGAACCAGGCCGCGGTCGTACGCGGAAGCTTGGTTGCGACCCGCAGCAGCGGTGGCCATGTCTCGGGGCCGTTCAGCTTCGATGCCTCGGGGACCGCCAGCACCAGGCGGCAGGGACCGAAGTGAAGGTCCACAAGCTCGTAATGCGAGCCGTTCGATTCCCAGAGCACATCCTTGCCGACGATGCCGAGGTCGGCGGCGCCGTGGTCGACGTAGGCGGGCACGTCGGCAGGGCGCACGAGGATCACGCGCACGCCGGAGCGTTCCACCAGCAGCCGGCGGCCTAGCTCGGCAGCGCTGAGGCGCATGACGCCGGCGCGTGAAAGGAGGCGGAGCGCGCCAGGCAGCAGCATGCCGGTCGGGACCGCGATCGAGACGTTCATGTGAGAGCTCCCGCAAGTCGTGCCGCCACCTGTTCCGGCGGCAGCGAGCGGGTGCGCCCACTTTGCCCGGTCCAGGCGACGTTCGACGTGCCCCGACACAGGATCAGGTTCTCAGCGCCGACCGCCCGCCACCAGGCCCGCGCCTCACGCTCACGCCTTGACTCCGTGTCGACCACGGCGCGCATGCCGAACAAGCGCAGCGTCGAGGCAAGGCGCATGGCCCTGCCGTGCCCTGATCCAGTCCACGCGATGGCGGCATCGATGCGAGGCAATGGCGCCCGCCCTCCGCGAGCCAGCAGGTCCCACACGAGGTCGAGCTGGACCACGAACCCGGTCGCCGGCGCGGGCCGGCCGAAGCGCTCGAGCAGACGGTCATAGCGGCCGCCGTGTGCGACCGGCCGGCCCAGGTCCGGACCGTAGCCTTCGAAGATGACGCCCGTGTAGTAGTCGAAGTCGCGGATGGCGCCCAGGTCGAGGCTCACGACCGCCCCGAGCCCGTGCGCCACCAGCAGCTCCTGGACGCGCGCCAGCTCGGCGAGGGCCTGCTCCGAACGGCGGTTGCGGACCAGCCCTCCGGCAGCCTCGAGGATCTCCGATCCACCACGGAGGGCGGGGAACCGCAAAAGCAGCTCGTGCTCGGCCGAGCGAAGGGGCGTGCGTGCCAGCAGCTCCTCGAGGGCGACGAAGTCACGCGCCGCCAGAGCACTGCGCACACCGGCCTTGACCGCGGCAGGAAGCCGGACGGCGTCCATGATGCCCTGAAAGAACTCCGAGTGCCCGACGTCAACCTGGTACCGACGAAGCCCGGCGGCTTCGAGGCAGCGCGCAGCGAGCGCGATCACCTCGGCGTCAGCGATCGGTCCCGACGCGCCCACGAGCTCTGCGCCCACCTGGTACGTCTCGCGCCGCTGGTGGAAGCGCCCTTCGTCAGCCGACAGCACCGCCCCCGCGTAGCACAGGCGGAGCGGCAATGCGGCGGAGCGCAGTTTCCCGGCCACGAGCCTTGCGACGGGAATCGTCCGCTCGCCGACGAGCGCCACCACCTCGCCCCGCGCGTCGCTGAACTTGAAGAGCCGGCGCTGCTGCTCGGCGTTCAGGCCCAGCGCGAGCACGTCGATGCTCTCGACCATCGGAGTGACCACGAACCGGTAGCCCCAGCGGCGCATCTCTTCGAGCAGGGATTCCTGCGCCCCGCGCAGGGCTTCGGCCTCGTCAGGCAGCAGGTCGCGAAAACCTGGCACACCACCTAGCTGTGGGCCTGCTGTCAGACCTGGACTAGGGTCGGTGAAGGGACCTCCGGGCCCGGGCCTGTGATCGCGCGTCAGTTGTCATCTTCGTCCTCATCGTCGTCCTTGTCGGCATCGTCCGCGTCCTCGCTGAAGTCGAGGGGCTCGGCTTCGTCCTCGACCGCGTGCATGCCCTCTTCGACCTCATCGGTGACGGGCGTGCCCGAGACGAGACCCTCTTCCTCCTCGTCCTCCGCGAACACCTCGACCTCTCGGGCGAGCAGGCTCTCCTTCGTGTACGGGCGAAACTCGACCTCGCGCTTGCGACGCATCGCAAAGCTCGGTTTGCCGGCAAACCGTGGGTCCTGGTAGGTCTCGCGGACGATGAGCTTGACGGTGTTGCCTTCACAGGACGTGATCCCAGCCTGGTAGCGGTTGCCGCCGCGCATGAACTTGATGAGGCGCCGGGCGAGCTTGGCCTCGAGCAGCCCGAGGCGCACCCCACGCGAAGTCTCGGCGGCGATGCCGTCGCCCTCGATCTTCAGCTCGACGACGTCACCCGCCGCCACCTTCGAGCAGATGTCCGCGCTTGGCGGACTCTCGAGTGTGGTGATGATCGTCTTCCCCATCTCTTCGACGAAGAGGTTGAGGTCGACCCTGGTGCCCCCGACCTTCAGCCCTTCCTTCTGGTGCAGCAGGGTGTTGATGCGCGCCGCGTTCTTCTTCGCGATCGAGTTCATCGGGTTGATCTTGAGCGCGGCCTCATAGGCGGCCTTGGCGTCTTTCAGCTTTCCGAGCTCGGACAGCGCCTTGCCAAGACGGTTCTGCGTCTCTTCGTCCGCCCCGAAGTTTTCGATGACGAACTTGTTGAGCTTGACGGCGTCATCCCACTTGCCTGCGATGGCGAGCTGAACCGCGTCATCCGCATATTGCGAGCGGGTCTTGAGGTGTTCGCTGGACTCGGTCTTCAACGGGGCGCGCTCCTATGACCTGGTTAGGTGAAGAGATCGAGTATAGAGACTGCCGGGTCTTGGCCGGGCGGCGACAATCTCCGATGTGCGGTTGGGAATGGCGCGGACGTTGGCGGTGGCGCTGATGGCTTGTCTCGTTTTCGTCGCCGCCTGCAGGGGTGGAACACCGGCGAAGGTGATCCGGATCGGCGTCGACCTGCCGTTGTCCGGCGCCGAAGGCCGGGTCGGCCAGACAGCTCTCAACGGCGTGCAGTTCTTCGTCGATCAGCACCCGACCATCGGCGGTTTCACGGTCCAGGTCGTGGCTCAGGATGATGCCGTCGGAGGCGTGGACGACCCGGGCCAGGGGACGCATAACGTCAGCACGCTGGCCGCCGACCCGCTGGTCATGGGCGTGATCGGGCCCTTCAACTCGAGCGTCGCGCGGCGGGAGATCCCGGTCGCGAACGATGCCCACCTCGCGATGATCAGCCCGGCGGTGAGCAGCCGTTGCCTCACCAAAGAGCCCTTTCTACCTGCCGGCCTCAGCCGCTCGCACGTCGAGATCAGTTGCAAGGCGGTGGGGCTGCCCACGCCCGTCGAGCTGCGCCCAACCGGCACCAACAACTTCTTCCGCCTGGTCACCACCGACGACCTGCAGGGCCCGGCGGCCGCTGACTATGGCTACAAGACCCTGCTGCTGAGGCGGGTGGCGGTGCTTTCAGACCATGAGGCCTACGGACAAGCGCTCGCCAGCGGGTTCATGACGAGGTTCACCAGACTCGGCGGGAGCATCGTCGACATCCTCGACTTCGACCCGAACAGCCGTCTCGACCTCACCGCGTTCATGCGGCATGCCAAAGGCGATGGGGCGCAGGCGATCTACTACGGGGGCGTCACCGCCAATCATGGCTGCGTGATCCGAGCGCAGATGGCAAACGTTTTCAGCGCCGGCGAGGCGACGCCGTTCCTGGGCGGTGACGGAATCGCCAAGGACCCTAATTGCGTGCGCAACGCGAGTGCCAATGCCGTTGGGATGTATGCGACCGTCGCGGCAGCCGCGCCCGAGATCATTCCCAACGCGCAGCCGGTCATCGAAGCCTTCAAGACGCAATACCGGAACGCCTCCGATTACAGCGCCTACACCATCCCCGCCTACGACTCCGCCGCCATCCTGTATGGAGCCGTAGACCGGGCCATCACGGCCGCAGGCGGCAAGCTGCCCGCGCGGGACGGCGTCGTCGCGCAGGTGGCCGCGACCTCGGGATTTGCGGGCGCCAGCGGGACATTCGGCTTTGATGGGGCCGGCGACACCACGCTCCGGGTGGTCTCAGTATTCGAGTCGCGGACCGCGGATCCCACCCTCCCCTGGAGCTTCGTCCGTGCCGAAGATTACAGCGCAACACTCCCCTATTGAAACAACCGCGCTTCCATGCAAGGCAGTCGCGCGGAAGGGGGATCCGAAGCACCGCTTGACTTCGAGGCAGATACAAGTCGATAGTTCACCACGGAGTAGTGGTTCGGCCACCCCGTGTGGCCGCATTCGCCTGCCGGCGCACTCTCGCCCCGACTCAGGTTGGGAAGAGGGCGGCGAATGACTGGGGGCATCCGCGCGCGGATATTTGCGACTGCCTCCAAAAGACACAAGGAGAACCAAATGGTTCGAGGTAGGGGACTCGTAATCCTCACATTCGCCGCGGTCGTCACGTTCGCGTGTGGTGGTGGCGGAGGCGGCGGCACCGCGTCGAAAGGCACCATCAAGATCGGCTCCGACCTTCCGGTGTGTACCACCGGCGGCCAGTCGACCGCGAACGGCATCAAGTTCGCAGTCGACCAGAAGAACGCCGCGGGCGGCGTCAACGGCTACACCATCTCGTATCAGAGCTTCGACGACTGCCGGCAGGCCGCTTACTCGGCGGACGCAGGAGTCGAGAACGTCCAGACGATGCTGGGCGACACCAAGTTCCTCGGCATGATCGGGCCGTACAACTCGGCCGTAGCCAAAGCCGAGATCCCGGTCGCCGCGCCGCAGCACTTCGTGATGATCAGCCCGTCCAACACCGGCGTGTGCCTGACCAAGGAATCGCCCCCCCCGCAGGCGCCATGCACCTATCACGCGGCTGACCTTCGCAACGGCAACGCTAACAACTACTGGCGCGTCGTCACGACTGACGACTTCCAGGGCCCGGCGATGGCCGACTACTTCTACAAGACGCTGAACATCCACAGCGTCGGCATCCTGGACGACAGCACCGTGTTCGGTGTTGGAATCTCGGGCTCCTTCGAAGTCGAGTTCAAGAAGCTCGGCGGCACCACCAAGCACTCGGAGTACCAGAAGGCCACCACGAGCGACTGGAAGTCGATCCTGCTC
Source organism: Chloroflexota bacterium (assembly GCA_003446775.1). GTDB lineage: Bacteria > Chloroflexota > Dormibacteria > Dormibacterales > Dormibacteraceae > UBA10449. The sequence continues at coordinate 14,276 of DMCH01000062.1, read as the reverse complement.
AACTTCAAGAACGCCGGCGCGCTGGGCGTTTATGTAGGCGGCACCGACGACCAGAACATCTGCATCCCGCGCAAGCAGATGAAAGACCTCGGCTGGGACGTACCATTCGGCGGCGGTGACGGCATCGAGACCACCGACTGCATCGACCAGGCGTCCGGCAACGAGCTCGGGGTCAGCGCGACCTCGGCAGGCGCCGACGCTACCCAGGTCCCCGGGGCCAAGTCCACGATCGACGCGTTCCGCAAGCAGTTCACCGGCGCGAACGACTTCGGCGGCTACACCATGCAGGCATACGACGCGGCCAACGCGTTGATGGCTGCGATTGGCCGCGCGATCAACGACGCCAACGGCAGCACGCCCACCCGCGAGCAGGTCAGGGCCGAGATGGCCAAGACCAAGGGCTTCGTCGGCGTGATCGGCACCTACGACTTCGACGCCAACGGCGACACGAGCCTCAAGATCGTGTCCATCTACAGCGTCCAGAGCGTGAGCGACCCGGCTCAGTCCACCGGCGTCTGCGGCAAGGCGCAGGCGAAGCTCTGCTTTGTCTGGAAAACCCAGTTCGACTTCGCCAAGGCCTAGCTAGTAGTCTTTAGCCCAAAATCGCGCGAGGAGGCCCATCCGGGGCCTCCTCGCTCTTCAGTTCAAGAGGAGGGGGCACTGAACGCGGGCGTAGGCACAGGCAGCGTGTCAGCTCTCCAGCGAGTGCGCTCACTTGCCTTCGGCGGCAGGAGCGTGGTCGACTTCGGCTTCTACATCATCTGCGGCGCAGCGGTCGTTCTCCTGGCAACCCAGGCGGTCAGCAACCCGACCGCCTTCGTCCAGATCACCGTCTTCGGCCTCGCTGACGGCGCGATGTACGCGCTCGTGGCTCTGGGCTACACGATGGTCTACGGCATCATCGAGCTGATCAACTTCGCTCACGGCGACGTATTCACGCTGGGCGGATACATCAGTGCGGCGATCCTCGGCTTTTTCGCCATCAACGAAGGGTCGTTTACGGCGGTCAATCTGATCGCCATCGTGCTGGTGTTCCCGGTCGTGATGCTGATCATGGGCGGTATCAACATCACCATCGAACGCGTCGCCTATCGTCCTCTGCGCAACGCGCCACGCCTTGCGCCGTTGATCACTGCGATTGGAATGTCATTCGTGCTCGAAGGCATCATGTTTTTGTGGCACGGTCCTGCCACTGTCCATTTTCCCGACATCCTTCCGCACGGCCCCCAATTCCAGACCACCATCGGCGGCGTGTTTGTCACCTTCAAGGACGGATTTGTGATGGTGACCGCGGTGGTCCTCGTCACGCTGCTCGCCATCTTCATCAACCGCACCAAGCTCGGCAAGGCGATGCGCGCGACCGCGCAGGACCGCGACGCTGCCCAGCTGATGGGCATCAACATCAACCGCACGATCGCGGCCACCTTCTTCATCGGCGCCTTGCTGGCCGGGGCGGGCGGGATGATCTGGGGTCTCTATTTCAACAACCTCTTCTACAACCTCGGCTTCCGAACCGGCTTGGTGGCGTTTACCTCTGCTGTGTTCGGAGGCATCGGCAACATCCCGGGAGCCGCCATCGGAGGCGTCCTCATCGGCCTCATCGCGGCCTATAGCGACTCTTATATAGGCTCCAAATGGACAGAAGTCGTGATCTTCGGCATCCTGATCGGCGTGCTGGTGCTCCGGCCGACCGGCCTACTCGGCATGAGGGTGCCCGAGAAATGACCGAACCGACCGCGGTCAAGCGGCTGTCGTTGATGGCGCGCCTCCACCTGCGGGAGCGCATCCGCGACCGCGACCAGGCGATCTACGGAATTCTCTTCCTGGGCGCGCTGGTCTTCCCTATGGCCACCCTGTTCATCACCGGAGGAAGCACCGCCTATATCTCCCAGGCGGCCCACGCCGGGACGTGGGTCCTGCTGGCCATCGGCCTCAACGTCGTGGTCGGGTTTGCCGGCCTCCTCGACCTCGGCTACGCGGCATTCTTCGCCATCGGCGCGTACACGTACGCGCTGTTCGCGTCCTCGCAGTTGGGCACATCGCCGCTCCACCACAACTTCCACCTTCCGTTCTTTCTGATGCTGATCATCGGGATGCTGGTCGCCGCCAGTTTCGGCGCGCTCCTTGGATTCCCCACGCTGCGCCTGCGGGGCGACTACCTCGCCATCGTCACCCTGGGTTTCGGCGAGATCGTTCCGGTGCTCTCGTACAACCTGCCGCAGTGGACAGGCGGGATCAACGCCATCGGTGGCATCGACCAGCCGTGGCTTCCGGCCTGGATCACCGGACCCTGGGCCGGCGCGAACAGCGTCTCGATCATCCAGGACGCCACTTGCCGGAATCCACTGGCGCAGACGCAGTTCATACCCTGCTTCAGCTTCGGCTTCGACCCGGTCGCTTACTACGTGTTGATCGTGATCCTCATCATCGGCGCCGTGATCCTGGTCAGCAACCTCTATCGCTCACGGTTGGGTCGAGCCTGGATGGCGATTCGCGAAGACGAAACGGCCGCCGCGGCGATGGGAATCAATACGGTGACGACGAAGCTGCTCGCGTTCGCGATCGGAGCATCGTTCAGCGGCTTCGCCGGCGCCTACTACGGGGCGAGCTTCGACCTTGTGAGCCCAGACGATTTCCTGTTCGTAGTCTCGATCACGGTGCTCGTGATGGTGGTGCTCGGCGGGATGGGCAACATCAGCGGCGTCATCGTCGGCGCCTTGGTCATCTACTTCATCCTGAATACTTTGCTGCCCTCGCTGGCGTCCAACGCCGAGTCACTCGCCAATTCCATCGGCCTTGGCTCCCTCAATACGCAAAAAGGTGACTGGCCAGGCTTGTACGGCGAGGTGCAGCGCCTGCAGTTCCTGTTATTTGGACTGATCCTCGTCATGATCATGCTGCTGCGTCCACAGGGCCTGTTCCCGAGCCGGGTTCGCGAGCAGGAGCTCAAGCACGACGCGGTCGTTGAGGAAGAGACCGTGGCCGAGCAGGTCCCTTCGAGATGAGCGAGCAGCCTCGCGCCGACAACATCCTCGAACTGACGAACCTGACCAAGCGCTTTGGCGGACTGGTGGCCGTGGACAACGTGAGCTTGCAGATCAAGCGCGGCGAGGTTTTCGCCCTCATCGGACCCAACGGAGCGGGCAAGACGACGCTGTTCAACAACGTGACCGGACTGTTCCAGCCAACCGCCGGCCGAGTGGTGTTCGATGGTCGAGACATCACCGGCTCCAAACCGCACCAGGTCGCTCGCTTCGGAATTGCGCGGACCTTCCAGAACATCCGGCTCTTCGACTACATGACGTGCCTCGACAACGTCCGGGTGGGCCGCCACGTACGGATGCACGCCAAGCTGTGGGACTCGCTGTTCAAGCTGCCTCGCGAGCGGCGCGAGGAGGAGCGCGTCACAGAAGAGGGGATGGAGCTGCTGCGGTTCGTCGGCATCGCCAAGCAAGCCCACCAGTACGCCCGCAACCTTCCGTATGGACAGCAGCGCCGCTTGGAGATTGCGCGAGCCCTGGCCACGGAACCCAAGCTCCTGCTGCTCGACGAGCCCGCCGCCGGGTTCACGCCCCAAGAAAAGGTCGAGCTGATGCAGCTGGTCAAGAAGATCCTGGCCCGGGGCATCACTGTTTTCCTGATCGAGCACGACATGAAGGTGGTCATGGGCATCTCGGAGCGGATCGTGGTGCTCGATCACGGCGAGAAGATCGCCGAGGGGACGCCCGAGGAGGTCCGCAAGGACCCGCGCGTCATCGAGGCCTACCTGGGCAAGAGCGCCTAAGACTGTGGCGCTCCTCGAGCTGCGCGACGTGAATGCGTTCTACGGGCGCATCCAGGCCCTGCGCAAGGTGAATCTGGAGGTTGACAAGGGCGAGGTGGTGGCGCTGATCGGATCCAACGGCGCCGGCAAGACCACAACACTGCGAACCATCTCCGGCCTGATGCACCCGGCCGGCGGCTCCATCCACTTCGACGGACGCGACATCACGCAAACCGGGCCTTCGAAGATCGTCGAGCTGGGTATCTCCCAGTCGCCCGAGGGCCGGCGTCTCTTTCCTCGCATGACCGTGGTCGACAACCTTTTCATGGGCGCCTACACGCGGAACGACAAGCCTGGGATCACAGCCGACATGGATCGCGTTTTCACGCTTTTCCCGCGCCTTAAGGAACGCCGCACCCAGATCGCCGGCACGCTATCGGGTGGCGAGCAGCAGATGCTGGCCATGGGAAGGGCCATGATGGCCCGGCCCAAGGTCCTGATGCTTGACGAACCGTCGCTCGGCCTCGCCCCGATCCTGATCGAGACCATCTTCAGCATCGTGCGCGAGATCAATGCTCAGGGCGTACCGGTGCTGCTGGTCGAGCAGAACGCGTCCAAAGCGCTCGAGGTCGCTCACCGCGCCTATGTGCTCGAAACCGGGTCGATCGTCAAGACCGGTACCGGCAAGGAGCTGCTCGCATCAGAGGACGTGCAGAAGGCTTACCTGGGTATTTAGAGTTCTGGCGTCCGTCTAACTACCGGTCGGGTGATAGCTCACGACGAACAGGTAAATCAGGATCGCGGCAAAAGCCGCGTACTCGAGGATCACGTTGCGCGTGAAGCTTTCCTCGACCGTGTGGCGGATCAGCCCGCGGTTGACGTACCAGGCGAAAAACAGCATGACTGCCTTGGGCCCCTCGTTCACAACCAGCACGCTCGACAGCGCCTCGATCGCCCACAGCAGAAAGGTGACGACCTGCGCGACGAAGAGAGCGAAGATGAAGGCACGCCTCGGTGCAATCGGAACGCCGTTGATACGAAAGCTTCGGAAGGACGCGAGAAACGTGATCGTGAAGATCCACACCAGGCGCAGGACGACGTTGAAGTGAATCGTCACCAGGACGAGGTAGGCGCCCGCGACGACCAGGACCAGCACCACCTCCTGCACGAGGATGTGGCCGCGCTTCTCTGCGTCGCGGAGGCGTAGGTAGTCGAGCCGCGCCAGGAGCACGAAGCCGACCCCGAAGGTCGCTGTGAGGACCAGGTATTTCCACAGCTCGAGGCCGGGGAAGATCGACAGTCCCGCCAGAGTCACGGCTCCCAGCGCCACTGGGATGTAGTGCTCGATGCGCGGGAACTCCATAGTTCCGCGTAGGTAACCGAGCAGGGCGGGGGCGGCGACCACGACCAGGCCGAGTGCGAGCACCCAAACCTGTCCCTCCGCGAGCAGCTCCGACTTGAAGCCGAGCGCAATCGCGACGAGGACAACCGCGGCGAAAACCAGGAAGCTGCGGTCACGCTCCGTCGTGACCGTCGTGGCGGGCCTGGTGTACCGCTCTTCAGAGATCGGGGGCGTCTTCATATGACCCGGCGAAGTTTACTCAACAAGTGCCCTCTCCCCTGCGGGGAGAGGGTTAGGGAGAGGGGCGCGGAGCATCTCAGCGAATCATGTCCCCGCGCGCCCGTAGCGATCCTCGAGCCGAACCACATCGTCGACCTCGGGCGTCGAGACCTCGAAGATGTCCGCGTCCTCGACCGCCGTGATGCGGTGGCGCGTGCGCGGCGGCACGTGCATTGAATCGCCCTTCCGCATGCGCAGCTTCTCGAGCTCTCCTTCGAGCCCACCGATCTCGATGTCGACCGCACCCTCGCTCACGAGCAGCCACTCGTCTTTGACCTCGTGGTACTGCAGCGACAGCGCCTCTCCCTTCCTGACGTGAAGGATCTTGCCCAGGTAGCGGTCGGTGACCGCCCATCGGATCTCGTAGCCCCAGGGCTTGTCGACGCGCGAGTCCTCTGCACGCTTGATCGCCGGTTCAGGCATGCGCCCGAAGCCCGACGATGTCCTCGAGGGCCGCGAGGCGCGCGTCGACCGCGGCCTGGTCGGCGGCCTCCGAATAGATGCGCACGAGTGGCTCGGTGCCGCTGGCTCGGAGCAGCACCCAGCTCCCGTCGGCGAGATAGAACTTGAAGCCGTCGTCCGAGCGAATGCGTTCCACCTTGACCCCGGCCACGTCGGTTGGTTCGTGGGTCTCGAGCGTGTGCAGAATTCGCTTGCGGTCCTGGTCGTACGTCTCGCGGTTGAGGTGGATGTCGTGCCGCGCATATGAATGCGGGCCGACCCGCTTCTCGAGGCCGGCCAGGATCTGCGACAGGGGCTGACCGAGCTTCACGATCATGTCCGCGAAGAGAAGGCCGATGAGGATGCCGTCCCGCTCCGGGATGTGGCCCTTGATCGCGTATCCACCCGACTCCTCGCCGCCCAGCACCGCGTCGGTCTCCACCATCTTCGGCGCCACGTACTTGAATCCGACCGGCACCTCGTATACGGTCGCGCCGAACTCGGCCCCGAGCTTCTCCGCCATGGCGGTCATGTTCACCGTCTTCACCACGGGCCCCTTCATGTGGCGCACGTCGAAGAGGTAGAGCATCAGCAGCGCGAAGACCTGCAGCTGATTGATGAAGCGGCCTGTCTCGTCGATGATCCCCACTCGGTCGGCGTCCCCGTCCGTGCATATGCACAGGTCCTGTCCCCCACCCCGCATGGACGCGATGGCCGCGTCGATGTTGGGCGGAATCGGTTCCGGGTTGACACCTCCGAACAATGGGTTCCTTTCGTTGTGCAGCTCGACCACCGAAGTGCGCCCGCCGTCGAGCAGCTCTTTGATGTACCCGTACCCGGATCCGTACATGCACTCGTGCAAGATGTGGAGGCCGGCCGACTTGATCGCATCGAGGTCCACCATGCGTGCGATCTGCACGTAGTAGGGCGGGCGCGGGTCATAAAGCGAAACCAGGCCGTCGGACTTGCTCCGATCCGGCGCCGGCACCTCCTCGAGCGCGTTGATGCGCGGCTCGAGCTGGGCGATGACGTCGCTTGACGCCGCGCTTCCAGTCTCCGATTTGAACTTGATGCCGTTGAACAGGTAGGGGTTGTGGCTCGCGGTGACCACCGCCGCCCCTGTCGCCTTGCGGTCGATGACCGTCCACGACGCCACCTGGGTGGGCGACGGGCGGTCGAACATGAGCGTGCGCACTCCGTTGGCCGCAAAGACGTCGGCCACGGTTCGCGCAAAGTCCTCAGACGCGAAGCGGCAGTCGTAGCCGACCACCGCGAGCGGATCCCCCGAGAGCGAGCGCATGTACTCGGCCGCGCCCTGCGCGACGCGGCGGACGTTGGCGAAAGTGAAGTCATCCGCGACGATCCCCCGCCAGCCGTCGGTGCCGAACTTGATCTGATCGGCCATCGCGGGTTAAAGGTAGCGGGTTTTGCGCGCCCGTCTGAGCGCGTCCACGACCTTCTTCACATCCTGTGCGCGCGAGCGGGGACACACGAGGAGGGCGTCCTCGGTGTCGACGATGATCATGTCCTCGAGTCCGATCGCAGCGACCAACCGCTTGTCACCGAAGACCAGGCTGCCATGCGTGTCGACCAGCACGGCCTCGCCGTCGACCGAGTTGCCGTGGGCGTCTGGATGCACTCGATCGCCGAGCTCTGCCCAATTCCCGATATCCGCCCAGTCGAAATCGCCCGGCACGAGCAGAAGGCGATCGGTCTTTTCCATGACCGTCCGGTCGATCACGTCGATCGGCAGCCGGTTGTAAAGTCGCGCCGCCGTTTCTTCGTCGTCCGCCTGCCGTGCGGCGAGCACTCGTCTAAGCGCCGCGAGCCGTGCCGGCGCATGCCTTGTGAGCTCCTCGATGAACACGGGCAGCCGCCAGGCGAACCAGGCCAGGTTCCAGTAATAGCCACCGGCCCTCAGGAACCGCCTGGCGGTGGCAAGGTCGGGCTTTTCGATGAACTTCTTAACGCGCATCGCCCCTGCTGACGCCCGCCCCGGTGCGTGGATGTAGCCAAGGCCCGTCGACGGGAACGCCGGCTTGAGCCCAACCGTGACCAACGAGCTCGTGTCGGCCGCTGCACGCACGGCGGCGCGCAGAGTCGTGCGGGCCTTGGGACCACCCCTTACAACATGGTCCGCAGGCATGGCCACCATCACGGCGTCGGGGTGGCGGGCGATGAGCGTCAGCGCGGCCAGGCCGTAGGCGTTGGTGGTGCCGCGCGCCGACGGCTCGAAGATCAGATGGGAGGCGTCGATCTCGGGCAGGACCGCTTCGATGATCTCGCGCTGACGCGTCTCTGTGAGAACGAAGACCTCGTCCCCGACGGCCCGCACCCGCTCGTACGTCTCTCGCAGCAGCGGGCGGCCGCGCTCGCCCAGAGGAAGGACGTGCTTCGGCGTCGAGCGGCGCGATCGCGGCCACAATCTCGTCCCCGCCCCGCCGGCGGGGATGACGACGAGCGTCTCTCTCAACCGACCTCTTCCGCCAGCTCCTTGGCACGGGCAGTCGATTCCCATGGCGCGTCGATGTCCGTGCGTCCGAAGTGGCCGTAAACCGCGGTCTGGCGGAACAGCGGCCGCCTGAGGTTGAGCTCCTTGATGATCCCGAGCGGACTCAGGTCGAACAGCTTGTTCACGGCCGCCGCAAGCGCCGGCTCAGGAACCTTGCCCGTGCCGAACGTGTCGATCCTGACCGCGACCGGTTTGACGACCCCGATCGCGTAAGAGATCTGGACCTCGCAGCGCCGCGCGAGGCCTGCCGCGACGATGTTTTTCGCCACATGCCGGGCCCCGTAAGCTCCCGCGCGGTCGACCTTCGTGGGGTCTTTGCCCGAGAAGCAGCCGCCACCATGGCGCGCGAAGCCTCCGTATGTGTCGACCATGATCTTGCGGCCGGTGAGCCCGGCATCCGCCACCGGTCCGCCGACGACGAAACGGCCGGTGGGGTTGATGAAGGTGCGAATCCGGCCGTCCCTCAGCTCGGCGGGGATCACCGCGTCGATGACGTGCTCGCCGATGTCAGAACGAAGCTGCTCGGTGGTGACCTCGTCGTGATGCTGGGTGGAGAGGACCACCGTATCCACGACCGGAGGCTCGCCTGCATCCCCGTATCGGATCGTCACCTGCACCTTGCCGTCGGGCCGCAAGTAGTTGAGCGTCTTGGTGCGGCGAACCTCCGCGAGGCGACGCGCCAGCCGATGGGCGAGCATGATCGGCAGCGGCATGAGCTCAGGCGTCTCATCGCACGCGAAGCCGAACATCATTCCCGAGTCGCCGGCGCCGCCCACGTCGACGCCCTGCGCGATATCGGGCGATTGCTCGTCGATGCTGGTGATCACGCCGCAGGTCTCGGCGTCGAAACCGTACTTCGCGCGCGTGTAGCCCACCTCTCGCACGGTCTGCCGGATGATCCGGGGGATGTCGACGTAGCAGTCGGTGGTGATCTCTCCGACCACGATGACCAGGCCGGTGGTGATGACGGTCTCGCAGGCCACGCGTGCGAGCGGGTCCTTGGCCAGGATCGCATCGAGGATGGCGTCGGAGATCTGGTCTGCGACCTTGTCCGGATGGCCCTCGGTGACCGACTCAGACGTAAACAGGCTAGCTGCCATGAACGGGTCCTCCTTTGAATCTCCCGCGCCGGCAAGGCCAGGCCGCCGTGTGGGCCCGTCCCCAAGCGCCAGGTTCATACCTCTGGGACGACAGAATCCTACATGACGGCAATTTACGTTTCGCGCAGCTCCAGGTAGTGGATGCCCGAGTGGCGCATGAACCTCGAGCCCCTCTGGGCGAGCAACGTCCCGGTGGCGGCGCGCGCAGCCTCCACCACCGAGTCGATGTGCTCCCGTTTCATCTCCCAGGTCGCGGTCGGCGCGGTGATGGGACACAAGACTGTGATGCGGGCGCGGTCGCGTAGGCGTTCGTAGTCGCTCAGCATCTGGTGGTGCAGGGCCAGCTGAAGCGTGCGGGCGATCAACTCCGACCACGTGGTGGGCGCCTTCTCGTTCTCGCCGCCCGCCATGAGGCTGATGGCGAGGATCTCCTTGGCGCCGTCAGCGACGGCGATGTCGAGTGGCGTGTTGTCGACGATGCCCCCGTCCATGTGCTCTCGCCCGTCAATCCGGACCGAGGGGAACACGCCGGGGATGGCGGTGGAGGCCAGCAGAGCCGGGGTCAAGGCCCCTGCGCGGAATACAGCGGGCTTGCCGGCATTGAGGTCAGTGGCCACGATCGCCAGCGGGAGCTTCATCTCCTCGAACGTCGTGATGCCGGTCAGGGCTTGTGCCCGCTCGACCAGGCGGCGGACGTTGTCCTGGGGCAGCGCGCTCACCTGGCCGCGACGCAGGCCCGAGAAGATAACCCCGAGCGGGTGCGCATGGAAGACCTCATGTGCCTGCCGCGACATCCACAGCTCGCGCAGCATCATCACTCCCGCCTGGGACGGGTAAGCGGCGATGCAGCTGGCGTTCAAGGCGCCGACGCTGACCGCGACCATTGCGACCGGGGGCTCCACGCCGGCCTCGAACAGCGCCTGGAGCACTCCAACCTGGGCGGCGCCGCGAGCGCCGCCCCCGCCCAGCACCCACGTGCGCCGAGCGGGCCCGAACAAGGTTATCCCCCTCTCCCCTCCGGGGAGAGGGTCAGGGAGTGGGGCGTGAATGCCATCAGCCTTACGTCCCCTCTTCCCAGGAGTTCAGGTAACGCTCCTGCTCCGCGGTCAGGGTGTCGATCACGATCCCCATCGCGTGCAGCTTGAGCTGCGCGACCTCCTTGTCGATCTCATCGGGCACGTCATAGACGCGCTTCTCGAGCGTCGCGGCGTTGGCCGCGATGTACGCGGCGCAGAGGGCCTGGTTCGCAAAGCTCATGTCCATCACGGCGGCGGGGTGCCCCTCGGCTGCCGCCAGGTTGATGAGCCGGCCCTCCGCGAGCACGTGCAGGCGACGCCCATCTCGCATCTTGTACTCCTGCACCGCAGGCCTCACCTGGCGCACGCCGGTGGCCATATCGTCCAGCGCCTTGAGGTTGATCTCGGAGTTGAAGTGGCCTGAGTTGGCCAGAATCACGCCGTCCTTCATCGCGTCGAAATGATTGCGATCGAGGACGTTGACGTCGCCGGTGACGGTGACGAAGATGTCGCCGGTCTGGGCGGCCTCGTCCATCTTCATGACCCGAAAGCCATCCATCGCCGCTTCCAGGGCCTTGACCGAGTCCACCTCGGTGATGACGACGTCCGCGCCGTGTCCCTTCGCCCTCGACGCGAGGCCGCGCCCGACCCACCCATAGCCCGCGATGACAAATGTCTTGCCGGCGAGGAGCACGTTGGTGGCGCGGATGATGCCGTCGATCGTCGACTGCCCTGTCCCGTATCGGTTGTCGAACATGTGCTTCGTGTCCGCTTCGTTGACCGCGATGATCGGGTAGCGCAGCACCCCGCGCTCCGCCATGGCGCGGAGCCTGATCACGCCAGTGGTGGTCTCCTCGGTGCCTCCGATGACTTCAGCCAGCTGGTCCTTGCGCTCCTTGTGAAGTCGAGACACCAGGTCGGCTCCGTCGTCCATGGTCATCGCCGGATGGTGGTCGAGAGCCGCATCTATGTGCTGGTAATACGTGTCGTTGTCCTCGCCGCGAATCGCGTATGTCCCGATCGAGTGTTGCGACGCAAGCGCGGCGGCCACCGCGTCGTTGGTCGAGAGTGGATTGGACGCACAAAGGGCAAGGTCGGCGCCGCCAGCCTTGAGGGTCAGCATCAGGTTGGCGGTCTCGCTCGTCACGTGGAGGCACGCAGCCAGCTTGAGACCTTTGAGCGGCTGCTCCTTGACGAATCGCTGCCGGATCAGCGTGAGCACCGGCATCTCTCTCGCCGCCCAGTCGATGAGGTCCTGTCCCTCGGCGGCGAGCTTCAGGTCCTTGACGTCACTGCCCTTCGCGCTAACTTTCAAAAGAGTCTCTTCTCCTCAGTAAACAAGCTCGCTCACCACCTCGATCCCTTCCAACCGCTCGCGCCCTTTGAGGAAGCTCAGCTCGATGAGAACGTGCACGCCGAGCACCTCACCGCCGAGCTTGCGGATCAGCTCGGTCGCCGCGGCGGCCGTGCCTCCGGTGGCCAGCACATCATCCACGATCAGCACTGTCTGGCCGGGTCGCACCGCATCCTCGTGGATCTGGAGCTGGTCGGTTCCATACTCGAGCTGGTAGTCCTGGCTGATGGTCTTCCAGGGCAGCTTACCCGGCTTGCGTATGGGCACGAACCCGGCCCCGAGCCCCAGGGCCACGGCGCCGCCGGGGATGAACCCTCGCGCCTCGATCGCAGTGACCACGTCGGGAGGGCGGTCCGCCCAGTGGCTGCACACCTTCTCGACCATGCCTTTGAACATGACCTTGTCCGCCAGCAACGGGGTGATGTCCTTGAAAACGATCCCCGGCTGTGGGAAGTCTGGGACGTCGCGGATCAGCCGGCGCAGGTGCTCCTCGGTCAGCCGGGTGTTTGCAGTCATACGACCCGACGGAAGTATTCCAGGGTCAAGGCGAGACCGTCCTCGAGCGCGACCTCCGGCTGCCAGCCGAGGAGCTTGCGGGCGTGGG
>DMCH01000062.1:1316-1569 GCA_003446775.1 Chloroflexota bacterium | reverse complement strand
TGATGATCTGTGCGAGCTCCAGGACAGTCACCTCGTTCGGGTTGCCGAGGTTGACCGGCAGCTCGTCGCCCTTGTCGAGCGTGGCGAGCACGCCTCGGACCAGGTCTGACACGTAGCAGAGGCTGCGGGTCTGCGAGCCGTCGCCGTAAACGGTGAGCGGCTCGCCGCGGATCGCCTGCGCCATGAAGTTGGGCACGGCCCGCCCATCCAGCACCTGCATCCGCGGGCCGTGCGTGTTGAAGATCCGGATGAT
>DMCH01000062.1:816-995 GCA_003446775.1 Chloroflexota bacterium | reverse complement strand
GGCTGAGGATGGACGAGCGGATCGCCGTAGACCTCGGAGGTCGAAGCGAGCAGGAACGTGGCGCTTTTCGCGCGCGCAAGGCCGAGCATGTTCATGGTCCCGACGGTGCCGACCTTCAAGGTGTGGATGGGGTTCGCGTCATATTGGGGCGGCGAGGCGGGGGACGCGAAGTGGAGGAC
>DMCH01000062.1:0-495 GCA_003446775.1 Chloroflexota bacterium | reverse complement strand
GGCGGTCACGTTGTCGCGCGAGCCCGTGATGAAGTTGTCGAGCGCCAGCACGCGCATACCGCGCGCCAATAAGGCTTCGCAAAGGTGCGAGCCGATGAAGCCCGCGCCGCCAGAAACGACCGCCCTCGGCTTGGAGCTAGTCGCGGCCGATACCCCGGTAGGTGAAGCCCAGGCCGCGCATGACCGCCGGGTCGTAGATGTTGCGCCCGTCAACGATCACCGGCCGGCGCATGGATGCCTTCAGGCGCCCCATGTCGAGGTGGCGAAACTCGTTCCACTCCGTGACCACGACCAACGCGTCGGCGCCTGCGGCCAAACCGTACGCGTCCCTTGTGTACTCGATCGCCGGCAGCTTGACGCGGGCGCCCTCCATCGCCGCCGGGTCGTACGCGCGAACATGCGCGCCGGCGGCGAGCAGCACCTTGGCGATGTCCAGGCTCGGCGCCTCGCGGAGGTCGTCGGTGTTGGGCTTGAAGGCCAGGCCGAGCAGCCCGA
>DMCH01000078.1 GCA_003446775.1 Chloroflexota bacterium | reverse complement strand
GCAGAAAGCGGGATACGAGATAGGAGTCCGTCTCGTGGGCTCGGAGATGTGTATAAGAGACAGGGGGTGGCACGGGCATGGCCGGCGAGTTGTCCGGGCAGCGGCCGTCGTATGCGGCTGGGTCGATCGGGTAGTAGGGGGCAGGGTCGGGGATCGGCGGGTCGCCGCGCGACCAGAAGTCGATCAGCCCGCCTGGGATGGCGCCGTGCAGCAGCACCATCCGCCCCTGGTCGTCGGCGATGTACGGTTGCGCGCCCTGTGGGTGCTCGACGTGCAGCCATGGCAGCGCGCCTTGAGGCGCCGGCGAGGAGACCGTGGGCGGCGGGGTCAGCCTGACCAGCATCGAGACCAGCACCGCGCCGGGGTATGTCATGGCGGCAATCAGCACGACCACGATCGTCGCCACGGACCGGGCCGCGAATTTGCGCCTCATGAGGACGCCAGCAGCCAGTAGGTCGTGCCGACGATGAACGCTGCGAGACCAAGGATCCCAGCGACCAGGCCGGCCGCCGCCGACAGGCCTCCGCGAAGCGCGCCGTTCGACGCGCGGATGCGGCGGAGGGAGCGCGCGCCGGACCAGATCGCGAAGGGCGCGAAGATGCCGAACGGGAGGCTGAGAAGACCCAGGACGAACGCGCGCGTCGCGGCGCGATCTCTCATGCGCGGGGTCGCGTTAGGGGTCTCTTACCAGAAGGCGCCGTCGCCCAAGAGGATGTAGAGGATGGGGCCGATCCCCCAAACGACCGTGATGATGATCCACAAAAACTTCCACAGGCCGCTCAAGTCCGTGCGCCCAACGATGTTGATGACACACAGCACCCAGGCTAGCGGATGCAGAAAGATCGCCAGCAGAATCTCGATCAGAAGCTTCATGACCGCATAGCATGCGGCACGAGAGATAAAAAAAGAGGCGCGGGGTTGGGTACCCGCGCCTCCAAACCGAACATGAATACGGCGCCGCTACGACGCTTCCGTCCAGGTCATCGTTCCTACCTCCAGCTGTCCTCTGCGACCCAAGTACAACCAACCTGGAGCCCGAAGTACCCAGATGGATTTGCCGATCGCTAGACCTGTATCAGTCACACTAACCAAAGGCCCCTTCGTTGTAACCTTGACACGAGCTTTGAAGACGTGAGCAACCGTAAGTTGAGCCGCATGCGTGTCGTCACCGGAACCGGCCGGGAAGGGGCGCTCGAATCGGAAGGGAGCCTGGCCGAGCGCGAGCTGAGCTTCCTGGTCCGGCTCGCCCAGGCGGCGGCATCGACGCAAAAGCCGGACGAGCTGCTGGAGCTCATCATCGGCGAGGCGACCTCGGCCATGGGCACGGACGTGTGCTCTCTGTACCTGGTCACCCCACGTGGGCGCGAGCTGCTGCTCACGGCGACCAACGGCCTGAACGAGAAGATGGTCGGCAAGGCGACTATGCGGGTCGGCGAAGGCATCACCGGTTGGGTGGCGGAGACCCGGCGCCCGGCGGTCGTGCCAGATGTGAGCGAGGAGCCGCACTGGAAATGGGTGCCGGGTCTCGACGAGGACCGCTTCCGATCGATGCTGTCGGTGCCGATCGAGTCGGGTCCGCGGCTGGTCGGCGTGCTGAACGTGCAGACGGTCGACAAGCGCGCTTTCGATTCGGGCGATATCGACTTCCTGCGCGCGATCGCCGGCCAGGTGGCCGGCATCCTGGAGCGCAGCGAGCTGCAGCGCCGCATGGAGGTGCAGCTCGGCGAGATCCAGCTGTCGCATGACATCCACGAGCGTTTCACCAAGCTCTCGCTCGAAGGCGCGGGCATCCAATCGATCCTGGAAGTCGCGGGCACGCTGGCCGGTGGGCATGCGGTTCTCTACTCGCCCGACGGCTATCGGGTCAGGGGCATGGGCGAGGCGTCGGACGGCATGCCACAGCGCATCCACGTGCCGGTGCCTCTCGCGCAGGCAGGGGCGCGCGAGGTGCGCATCAACGCCGGCCGCCCGGCGCGACCGCTTGACGTCGTGCCCGTGCGCGCGGGCGCCGACCTCCTCGGGCTGCTGGCGGTGGCGGTCGATGAGCAGACGGTCGACACACACGGCCGGCGGCGCGCCCTCGAGCACGGCTCGACCGTGCTTGCCCTAGAGCTGGCGAAGGAGCGCGCCGCGGCCGAGGTCGAACGCCGGTTGCGCGGCGACCTCGTCGAGGAGGTGCTGGCCGGCGGGCTGGAGGGCGATGAGGCCGAGCGGGTGGCACGGCAGGCTGAACGCCTGGGCCACCGGCTCCCTCATAAAGCCTGGGTGGTCGTCCTGGAGCCGGACGACGATGCGACCGAGGCGGCACTGGCCGGTCGCGGGCAGCAGGATCGCCTCGATGCGGCGCTGAGCGGCGTGATCCGGTCTCGGCTCCCCGGCGCGCTCACGCTCGTCCGCTCGGCGTCGGCGGTCTTCCTCATCCCTGACGAGATCGCCACCGACCTGCCCACGGTCGAGAAGCTGGCCGGGCTCCTCCTGGCCGGGGCCGCCCCGGTGATGAAGCCGGGCAAAGCCTCGGTGGGGATCGGCAACCTCGCCAACTCGGTGGCCGA
>DMCH01000177.1:12393-27892 GCA_003446775.1 Chloroflexota bacterium | reverse complement strand
ATACGAGATAGGAGTCCGTCTCGTGGACGCGGAGATGTGTATAAGAGACAGGGCCTCGACCGCCCTGAACTGCGTGATGGTCGAAGACGGACGCCTGGTCGAGCTCCAGGCGACGGCGGAAGGCGCGCCATACGATCGGTCGGAGCTCGACGCGATGCTGGCGCTGGCAGGCAAGGGCATCAAGGAGCTGATCGTCGGGCAGAAACGAGCCATAGCCTCGCTTGGCTGAACGCCGGCTGGTCATCGCCACCGGCAATGCGGGCAAGCAAGGTGAATATCGGGAGCTCCTGGCCGGCGCCGGCCTGCACCTGATGGCCGTCGACCCGGGGGTCGCGGAGGTGGGGGAGACCTACGCGGAGAACGCCCAGCTGAAGGCCGAGGCGGCGAGGGTGGCGCTAGGCCTGCCCGCCGTGGGCGACGACTCCGGTGTCGAGGTCGAGCTGTTGCAGGGCTTCCCAGGCATCCACTCGGCTCGCATCGGCCCCACACAAAAGGAGCGCACGCAGGTGCTGCTGGATCGCTTGCAAGGGCATCCACGTCCGTGGCTGGCGCGCTTCGTGTGCACCATCGCGCTGGCGGTGCCCGGCCGGCCGACGGAATTCTTCGAGGGCGAATGCCGCGGGGAGATCATCCCGGAGTGGAGGGGGGTCGCGGGTTTCGGCTACGACCCGGTCTTCCTGGTTCCTGAGGCGGGGCGGACGTTTGGCGAGATGAGCCGGGAGGAGAAGGCTCGGTACAGCCATCGGGCGCGGGCGGTCAGGGCGATGCTCGCCTCCGGCGCGCTCGAGCGCCTGTCTGTTTGAATCTCTCCTGCGGCAGCGTCGGGCGGTGGCTTAGCTCGGTAAAGCGCCTGGTTTGGGACCAGGAGACCGCGAGTTCGAATCTCGCCCGCCCGACCATTCAGAGAGTACTTGGTCGGTGTAACCTCGCGCCATGAAGAAGAAGTACTGGCGGGTGTACGCGGACGAGGGCGGCGAGTCGCACGTCGAAGAGCTTGAGGCTGACCTCCAATTAGTGGACTACGCGCCGCCCGCACCCCCGGGCTTCGCGTCTCGGCCAGCCGCGGCAACTGGCTTTTTGTACGCGGCCCTGCCAGCAGGATGGGAAGGGGATTTCCACCCCACGCCTCGGCGGCAACTCCAAATTTGCCTTAGGGGTATTGCAGAGCTGGAGGCGTCTGACGGAGCAACGCTTCGCGTCGAAGCCGGAGGTACGGTTCTAGGCGAAGATACGCACGGCCGGGGTCACCGCTCTCGTGTTGTTGGTGACCAGGCCGTCGAGATACTTTTTGTGACCCTGCCCTGAGGACGGTTTAACTACGAGAGCCGACCACAGGGAACTCTTCGATCAATTTCCCCAGTTCGTCGAGCGTCGCCGCAAGCACATTCTGATCGAGCTCCAGCACGAAGTAGAAGATGTTGTGGGCGTCAAAGAAAGGCTCGGTCTGAGCGTGACCGCTGACTCGCATGTGGCCGTGGCGATCCGATCGATGGACCGAGAATCTCAGCCAGGGTTCCATCGATTCGAATTCGGCCGGAGGCGCTTCGCTCTCATCGCTCAACCTCTGAAGCTGCTCGCGAAAATGGACGAACTCCTCAGCGCGTAACGCCGCCCGGTATTTGCCATGCCACGGCCCACACGCCACCTCAACCTGCGCGGTGAGCCAGTTCCCATCCCAGTAATCCGACTTGTCCGGATGCTCCCGCGCCAGCACCTCCACGGCGATGTGCTCAGTCGCCTCGTTGCCGATGTGGAAGGAAGCGCTCATCGCTTCGGGAAGGCTAGCGGTTTAGCCCCGAAAGTCGTCATCTCGACCGGAAACAGAGTGCGCGCGGCCGTCCTAAACTTCAAAGCGCTGGTGGTAAGGGCTTGAACGCGGCCGACCTCGTCTTCGGCGCCTGCCTCCTGCTGGGAGGCGGCCTACTCCTGCTCACCCTGATCGTCGACGACATCTTCGGCGGCCTCCTCGGCGCCGTCCACCTCGGCTTCGACGTCGCCGGCGTGTCGCCCACCCCCATGCTCCTCGGCTTCATCGCCATGTTCGGGGTGGGGGGCCTGTTCGGGCTCCACAGCCTGAACGCCGGTCCGGGCGGGGGGACGCTGGTGGGTGTGGTCGCCGGCCTCATCGGTTCAGGCGTGGTGTTCGGCGCCTTCAAGGCCCTCCGACAGGCAGAGTCGACGGAGACCTTCAGCCTTCAGGACATGATCGGGTCGACCGGCCGTGTCTCGGTCGGCATCCCCGCCAACAGGTTCGGCACGGTTCTGATCAGTTTCGCCGGCGCTACCCACAACCTGACCGCCACCGCCGACGTCGAGATTCCAGCAGGTCACGAGGTGAAGGTGGTCGCCATCGCCGGCGCCAACCTCGTGGTGGCAACGGTCCCCACGGCGACCAAAGAAGGAGCAAGGTCCGATGCCTAGTTTTGTGACGTCCACTCCATTCCTGGCGGTGACGGGGGTGATCATCCTCGTCCTGCTCATTGCTTTCGTGGCCAGCCGGTACAAGGTCGCGGGCGCGAACGAGGCCCTCATCATCGCCGGGTCGCGCGGCGCCAAGGTGCGCAACGAGCGTGGGCAGGCGATGGCGATCTCGGGCGACAAGGGCGTCAAGGTTGTGGTCGGAGGCGGGACGTTCGTGCGCCCGTTGCTCGACCGCGTCGGCAAGCTGAAGCTGACCGCCCGCCAGATCAACGTGCAGCTCAGTGACGCGGTGACCAGCCAGGGCATCAAGGTGCAGGTCCAGGGCGTGGCCACATTCAAGATCGGCCGGGACGTCGAGTCGCTGCGCAACGCCGCCGAGCGATTCCTCGACGCCAGGCCGGAGCAGGTCGACTCCATCGTCAAGAACGTGCTCGAGGGCTCGTTGCGCTCGATCGTCGGCACGCTGACCATCGAAGAGCTGATCCGCGATCGCCAGAAGCTCTTGCAGCAGGTGCAGGACGCGGCCAAGGGCGACCTGGCCACGAGCGGCCTCCAGATCGACGCCTTCACCATCCAGAGCTTTTCGGACGAGTCGAACTACATCGGTTTGCTCGGACAGCAGAACCTGGCCACCGTCGAGCGGGACGCGCGTATGGCGCGGGCGTCCGCCGACCAGACCGCCGCAGTCCGAGAGGCCGAGGCGCAACAGGTGAAGATCAACGCCGGGCGTGACGTTTCGCTCCGGGAAGCCGAGACCAAGACTCAGGTCGCGGCCGCACAGGCGAGGGCCGATCAAGCTGGTCCGCTCGCCCAGGCGGAGGCTCAGCAGGAGGTCGTGCGCAGGCAGACGGAGCTCGCGCAACTGGAGGCCGACCGCCGAGAAAAGGAGCTGCTTTCGTCCACGGTCAAGCCGGCCGCGGCTGAAGCTCAGGCTGTGATCGCGCGCGCCGAAGGCGAGAAGCGCGCTCGTATCGCATCCGCCGAGG
The DNA here is from genome assembly GCA_003446775.1 of Chloroflexota bacterium. Classification (GTDB taxonomy): domain Bacteria; phylum Chloroflexota; class Dormibacteria; order Dormibacterales; family Dormibacteraceae; genus UBA10449. The sequence goes on along the minus strand of DMCH01000177.1, from coordinate 24,485 downwards.
CGGACGCCGAAACCACGCGACTCGAAGGTGGCGCCGAGGCGCAGATCGTCCTCACCAAGGGTGAGGCGGAGGCCAAGGCGCTCGCGATGCGCGCGGAGGCTTACAAGCAGTTCAACGAGGCCGCCATCATCCAGACCGTGCTGAGCGCGCTGCCCGAAATCGTCCGCGCGGCTGCCGAGCCGATGGGCCACATCGATTCGTTGACCGTCATGAGCGCCGATGGCGCCTCGGACCTCGTGCGCAATGCCACCCGGGCGATGATCGAGTCGACGACGGCGATCAAGGGACTGACCGGGCTCGACGTGCCGGGACTGATCGGAGGCGCGATGGGCAGAGGCTTCGGCGACCGTCTGCGTACGGGCGACGGCGCCAGCGAAGGGGGCGGCCGCGGCGAGATGGGGAAGGCCGCCGAGGAGATCATGCACAAGGGCGAAAACAAGCTCACCACCATGCCGGCCCGGGCAGAAGCCACGGCTGCGGAAGTGGAAGCGAAGGCCAAAGAGACGGCAGCAGCGGCAGCCGAGGTCGCCCACGAGACTGCAGCCAAAGCGACCAAGGCCGCGGCGACGGCCGAGGCCAAGGCCACCGCGATCAAGGCGGCGGTCGAAGCCAAGGTCGCTCCGAGCGACGGGAACACCGCCCAGTGGGCGAAGTGGCTGGCCCAGCAGCTGAAGGCGATTCCGCAGATCCAGCTGTTTGGTTCGGTATCGCTCGAGGACCTGGCCAGTCGCGGCCCGGCCCAGGCCCAGATGGTGTGGCACACCGCCGAAAACGTGCTCGGCAAGGACTACGGCAAGATGACGGTCGCCGAGCTCCTTTCCCGATTCGGCTCATAAAAGCGGGAAGCCCGCTTTCGCGAGCTTCCCAAGGCTGGGGTGGGGGCGTGGAGTCGAATTTGTTGGGTCGGCCTTACCGACCGGCGATATGGTAGCACAGGGTACCTTCATCCACAAGATATAGACAGCTGGGGAAAACATGACGGTTTTGAAGCTTCCGATACCCCTGAATATGGAGCCGATGCTGTCGGCGCCGGGCGACGGCATCCCCAAGGGCGACGGCTGGGAGTACGAGCCCAAGTGGGACGGATTCCGCACGCTCGTGTTCCGTGACGGCGACAACGTCGAGCTGGTGAGCCGGGGAGCGCGTCCGATGACCCGCTACTTCCCCGAGCTGCTGCCGGCCTTCCGGAAGCTGCGCGCGGACAAAGTGGTGCTGGACGGCGAGCTCATCGTCGTAGGTGGGAACGGGCTCGATTTCGGCGCCCTGCAACAGCGCATTCATCCGGCCGACTCGAGGGTGCGAATGCTGAGCGAGGCCACGCCGGCCTGGTATGTCGCCTTCGACATCCTCGCCGAGGGCGCCGACGACCTGCGGTCCGAGGCGCTCGGAAAGCGGCGCAAGCGCCTCGAAAGTCTCCTCAAGGGCGTCAAGCAGCCGATCTTTCTCACCCCTTACACGCGCGACCACGCGACCGCAGCGACGTGGTTCGAGCGGTTCGAGGGCGCGGGCCTCGATGGTGTGATGGCGAAGTCCTGGAGCGGCGCTTACGTTCCGGGGAAGAGGCTTTGGGTCAAGATCAAGCACCAACGCACGGCCGATTGCGTGGTCATCGGCTGGCGAAAGTCAAACGACGGCAAGTCGCTTGGTTCGTTGCTGTTGGGCCTGTATCGCGGGAAAACACTCAACTACGTCGGTCACACATCGTCGTTCAGCGCGGCCGAGCGCAAGGAGTTGATCGCCAAGCTGAAGCCGTTCGAGGTGGACGTGCCGCAGAGCGAGTGGGATTCGTACAGCTCCGGGCGTATGCCCGGCGGCATCAGCAGGTGGTCGCGTGGAAAGGACAAGGAAGCCGAATGGGTGACCGTGCGTCCCGAGCTCGTGTGCGAAGTCGCATATGACAAGCTCGAGGCGGGCGAGCGTTTTCGCCACGCGACCCGGTTCCTTCGCTGGCGCACCGACAAGCCGCCCAAGAAATGCGGCTTCGATCAGATCGAGTCAGCGGCCCAGTTTGACGTGCGCGGCATCTTCGCCGGCAAGTAAAAGAGGGCGCGCACCGGGACCTCCAGGTCCGTAGTACTTCATCGCGGCGCGCCCGAGTCCGGTGACCGCGAGCCAATCGAAACCCGCACCGGCGGCCACGCCGACGCCGATGGGGACCAACCGGGCCGCGGCCTTGGCCGCGCCGCTGCCGGTGACTCGCGCGAGGATCCGGGCCAGGATGCGGCTGCCGCCGTGAGCGAGCAAAGTACTCGGAAGGCGGCGGAACGCGGCCACGGCCAGGCGCTCGCCACCCGTCACGAGCACGTCCTCGCGCAGCTTTACGGCCCCGCTGGTGATGCCGACGACGACGAGCGCCTCGAGCACGCGCTCGTCCGAGGTGGCGAGCTCGTGACCGTAGATCATGGCGACGGCGAGCACGAGCTCGACCTCCTGCTCTAACGCATAGAAAGCCTGGGTTGTGACGGTGCCGACCGCGATCATGGTGCCCAGGCCGGGCGCGATCGCGGCCGCGGCGCTGAGCGCCCCAGTGCTGGCGACGCGCCTGCGAGTGGAACGGATCAGGTCCAGCGCCAGTTGGTCATTGGTGAAATGCGGATGCCGGGCCCGCAGCTGGTCGACCTTCGCGTGGATGGCAGGTTCGCGGCTGCTGATCATGCGGGCGAGGCCGCGAAGCACGGTCTGCAGCTGGGGCGGGAGCCGGTCGAAATCCACTGGGGCAAGCGTACCGCGGAGCCACGCGACAGGGAAGTTGGGATCCATTCGCATGTGTGGGGACCTCATTTGAATACGCAGTTGCGACTCAGTCGCGGTAACGATTAGGCTTCGGACGTGGCGTCACCCTGGACTCTGATCGGCCGATCCTTCGATCCGGGTGAGCGTGCCCGCCTAGGCGGCTTCTTTGGAGCGGTGGGCCTGCTGCACTTGGTCGGATGGGGGCTGCTCCTGGCGTACGGCGCTCAGCACCCCGGTTTTCTGGCCCTGGGCGGCCTTGCCTACACGTTCGGGCTGAGGCACGCGTTCGACGCCGATCACATCGCGGCGATTGACAACACCACCCGCAAGCTTCTGCAGCAGGGGGGCAAGCCGGTAGGGGTCGGCTTCTACTTCTCGCTGGGTCATTCGACCGTGGTTTTCCTGATCGCTGTGGCGCTGGGCCTCGCCGTGAAGTCGATCGTGCAGGGAGTGGTCAGTGGCAACGGGGAGCTCAGGAGCGTGGGCGGCGCCGTGGGCACGATGGTCTCGGGCGGCTTTCTGGTTCTGATCGGGATCATGAACCTGGTCATCCTCCTGGACATCGTTCGCGTGTACCGCAAGATGCATCGCGGCGAGTACAACCGCGAGGGCCTGGAAACGGAGCTCGTCGCCGGCGGCCTGATGACGAGGCTGTTCGGCCGCATGTTCCGCCTGGTCGAGCACAGCTGGCACATGTATCCGATCGGCTTCCTGTTCGGCCTCGGTTTCGATACCGCGTCCGAGGTGGCGCTGCTGGCGATCTCGGCCGGTGCCGCGGCTCAAGGTCTACCCTTCACCGCGGTCATCTCCCTGCCGCTGATATTCGCGGCGGGCATGTCACTCATGGACACGACCGACGGCGCGTTCATGTCCAAGGCGTACTCGTGGGCGTTCGCGAGCCCGATCCGGAAGGTCTTCTACAACCTGACCGTCACGTCGCTTTCGGTGTTCGTGGCCCTGTTCGTCGGGCTCTTCCAGGTGGCGCAAATCCTCATTCACACTCTCGGCCTGCATGGCGGCGCTTACGACGCGATCGCGAACTTCGACTTCATCGGCAAGGCCGGGTACGTGATCGTGGGCGCATTCGTGATCGCGTGGTTGGGTGCCTTCGCGATCTACAAGGTCCGCCGGATCGACGAACGCTGGGCGGCCCTGGTCGACGACGTCGCCTAGCTGAGCCGAGCGTTACTCGGGCTTGGTCTCGGACTCCAGCCCCTCTTTCAGCAGGCCTTCCAGGTCGAGTCTGCTGCCGCTGAAGGAGAGGTGGCCGTCCTTGTCCTTCGGCCACTGGTCCTCGGGGCGGTCCCAGGCCAGCTCGAGGCCGTTGCCGTCGGGATCTCGCAGATAGAGCGCCTCATGGGTGCCGTGGTCGTTGACTCCGTCCAGCGGCCAGCCCGCTTCCGCGAGACGCCGCAGGGCGTCACCGAGCGCGGCTCGGGTCGGGTAGAGGATCGCGACGTGGTACAGCCCTGTGGTGCCGGGCGGTGGGGGAGAACCGCCTTTCGACTCCCAGGTGTTGAAGCCCAGGTGATGGTGATAGCCGCCGGCGGACAGGAACAAGGCGTCCTTCATGCGAAAGATCACGTCGAATCCAAGGATTTCGACGTAGAAGTGGTGCACGCGGTCGATGTCCGCTGTCTTGAGATGGACGTGGCCGATTCTCGTACCCGAGGCGACTGGGCGTGGCGCGCGCTCCCTGGGAGTGACGCCATTGACGATCTGAGTTTCGATTTCGGCCTTCATACTCATTAGTTTCCCCTCAAACCGGACCTTTAATCGCTGGGCGGGCCGACGAGTTTCCAGCCGTTCTGCCGCGGCCAGCCGTGGCGGATCTGAAGGGTGACGTTCAAAAGCGCCATGCCCTCGAGCACCCGAGCCATGACCAGAGGGCCGGCGTCGATGGGACGGAAGCCGATCGACTCGACGAACTCGAGGGCCTTGTCCTTGGCCGCCTGATCGTCCCCGGCGACGAAACCGTCGAGGCGGAGGCCATCGACTGTCGGTTCGAACATCCGGGAGGCAAAGGCGTAATTGAAGGCTTTGACCACGAGCACCTTGGGGTGACGCTTCTGTATCTCTTCAGCGTTTGATGCCGCGCCCAGCACCTCGCCGGGGTTTTGGGCGTTGATATGGTTGGTAGCGTCGACAACGACCTTGTCGTCGACCGACGACCCCAGACCGCGGAACACCTCGCCGAGCTTGTCATAGGGCACCGCAATGATCACCAGGTCGGCGCCGTCGACCGCCTCGACATTGTTCTTGGCGGCATGAGCGCCGGTAGCCTTGGCCGCGTCAGCAGCACTTTCAGGGCTCGCGGCGCTGAGGGTGACCTGGTGCCCTGCCCGGATGCTCGACCTGGCGAGAGCCTTGCCGACGTTTCCCGCGCCTATGATTGCGATCTTCATTTACGCCTGACCCCTTCCACCCACTACAGAGGACGAGAACCGTCGTCGATGGCCCCTTATTCGACATCTTCCGGTAGATGAGTCTCGACTGGACGCCGGCGCTCGTGCCGGAGCGCAAACCTCTCGTCGGCAGGACGGTACGGCTGGAGCCGCTCGACCCAGCAGTCCACGGGCAGCGTCTGTTCACGGCCTCCGACGATGGGGGAGCGGCCGAGTCTCTTTTCCGATACCTACCCTATGGACCATTCGCGGGCTTCGAAGACTTCAAGTCCTGGCTCGACCAGCGCGCGGCCTCGACCGATCCTTACTTCGTGTGCGTGGTTGACGGTGCAACGGGCGTGCCCCAAGGCATGGCAGCCTTCATGCGCATGGCCCCGGAGCATGGCGTGATCGAGATCGGACACATCTGGTTTGCTCCTACGCTCCAGCGCACGCGCCAGGCGACGGAGGCGATCTCCCTGATGGCAAAGCACGTATTCGACGACCTCGGGTATCGAAGGCTCGAATGGAAATGCGATGCACTCAACGAGCCCTCTCGACGCGCCGCGAAGCGTTTCGGCTTCACCTTCGAAGGGGTCTTCCGGCAGCACATGGTCGTCAAAGGGCGCAACCGTGATAGCGCCTGGTTCTCGATCCTCGACGGCGAGTGGCCGGTGATCCGTGAGGCCTTCGAAGCCTGGCTCGCGGCTGAGAACTTCGACGAAAAGGGCGAGCAGCGTCGTTCATTAGCTGATATCCGCGCCGCGGCTCGTTGAGGGCTCTGGCAGGTGGCTTGGTTCGTGCTCAGCCTGGCGCTCTATATCGAAGCCGGCCGGGCACCGAAGGCCGCATAAAGAAACAGGCCGGCAACAAGGGCCGGCCTGTCAAGTCCGAGTTCAGATCAGCTGCAGCCGGTCGTCGCTCCGCAGTTCAGGCACTTGTAGCACGAGCCTGACCGGACGGTGATCGCGCCACAGTCGGGGCACGCGGGGGCGTCCGTGTTGATGAAAGCGATCTTCTGGATGCCGTTCGCGGGCGTGGCGATCACCTTCAGCTCGTTCGACGGCATGGGCTCGACGGTTGGCCCAGCGGCGGAAACAGGCGCGTCGCGTCGAACCACGCCGGCCTCGTCCTGGTCTTCGACCGACATGAAGTGGCTGGCCATCCACCGGAAGATGTAGTCCACGATCGACTTGGCGATCGGGATCTCCTTGTTCTTCGTGAACCCCGAGGGCTCGAACCGCATGTGGCTGAACTTGTCGACCATGAACTTCAGCGGCACGCCGAACTGCAGGGCGTAGGACGTCTGGGTCGCAAACGCGTCCATGAGGCCCGAGATGGTCGAGCCTTCCTTCGCCATCGTCACGAACAGCTCGCCCGGCTGGCCATCCTCGAACATGCCGACCGTCAGGTAGCCCTCGTGGCCCTGGATGTCGAACTTGTGCGTGATGGCCTTGCGCTCGTCCGGCAGCTTGCGCCGCATCGCGCGGTACTCAACTTCGCCGGGTGCCGCCTTCTTCTTCTCCTTGTCGAGAGAGGTCGAGAGCGGCTGTGAGCGCTTGCAGCCGTCGCGGTAGATGGCGAGGCACTTGAGGCCGAGCTTCCAGGACTCCATGTACGTTTGCTGGATGTCTTCGACTGTGGCCTCGGTGGGGAGGTTCACTGTCTTGGACATCGAGCCTGAGATGAACGGCTGAACCGCCGCCATCATCCGCACGTGGCCCATGGGCGCGATCGATCGCATGCCCTTGACCGGCTTGAACGCGCAGTCGAAAACCTTCAGGTGCTCCTCCAACAGCTGGGGGGCGCCTTCGATGGTGTCGTTCTCGTCGATGTACTCGACGATGTCCTTCACCTCTTTGCTGTCGTACCCAAGCTTGCGCAGGGCGGCCGGAACCGTGCCGTTGACGATCTTGAGCAGGCCGCCGCCGACGAGCTTCTTGTACTTCACCAACGCCAGGTCGGGCTCGATGCCCGTGGTGTCGCAATCCATCATCAAGCCGATGGTTCCAGTGGGTGCGAGCACCGTGGCCTGCGCGTTGCGGTAACCGTGCTGACGGCCGAGCTTGACGGCGTCGTCCCACGTAGCTCGAGCAGCATCCACCACATCCGCCGACTCCGGTGACGTGCTCAGCTGGTGAGCCGCCTGGCGGTGCTTCTCCATCACGCGGAGCATCGGCTCGCGGTTCTTGGCGAACTCGGTGAACGGGCCCTTGACCTGCGCCATACGCGCCGACTGCGCGAACCCGCGGCCGGTCATGATCGCGGTGATGGCGCCGGCGAAGCGCCGGCCCTCATCGGAGTCGTAAGCCAAACCCATCGACATGAGCAGGGCGCCGAGGTTGGCATAGCCGAGGCCGAGCGGGCGCAGGGCCTCCGAGTTCTTGCCGATCGCCGGAGTGGGGTAGGAGGCGTTGGAGACGATGATCTCCTGGCCGGTGAAGCAGATGTCGACCGCGCGGCGGAACCGATCGACGTCGAAGGTGCCGTTCTCGGCCTGGAACTTCATCAGGTTCAGCGACAGTAGGTTGCAGGCGGTATCGTCGAGGAAGACGAACTCCGAGCACGGGTTGGTGGCGTTGATACGGCCGGTGTTCGGCACGACGTTCCAGTCCTGGATGGTGGTGTCGAACTGCAGACCGGGATCCCCACACACCCAGGCCGCCTCGGCGATCTCCTTCCAGAGGTCGCGTGCTTTATAGGTGTCGATGACCCGGCCGCCGACGACCGCCTTCGTCGTCCACGGCTTGTCGTCCGCGACGTCCTGCATGAACTCGTCGGTGACGCGGACCGAGTGGTTGGCGTTCTGGAACTGGACCGAGTCGTAGGCGCCACCGGGGACGTTGAAGCCGACGTTGTAGCCGGCCTCGATGAGCGCCCAGGCCTTCTTCTCTTCATCAGCCTTGGACCGGATGAAGTCGAGGACGTCGGGGTGGTCGGCGTTGAGGATGACCATCTTCGCCGCCCGCCGAGTCGTGCCGCCGGACTTGATCGAGCCCGCGAACGAGTCATAGCCCTTCATGAACGAAACCGGCCCGGAGGCGGTGCCGCCGCCGGAGAGCTGCTCCTTCGAGGATCGCAGCACGGACAGGTTGGTGCCGGTGCCGCTGCCGAACTTGAACAGCATGCCTTCGGTCTTGACCAGCTCGAGGATCGACTCCATCGAGTCCTGGACCGAGTTGATGAAGCAGGCCGAGCCCTGCTGGGAGCGGCCGGGCACCCCGAGGTTGAACCAGACCGGGCTGTTGAAGGAAGCGTGCTGGGTGACCAGGAGGTAGCGCAGCTCCTCGGCCCAGTTCTCGGCGTCCTCTTCGCTCGCGAAGTAGTTGCCATCGCGACCCCACCTGGCCAGGGTTTCGACCACGCGGTCGATCAGCTGGCGGACGCTGGTCTCGCGCTCCGGGGTGCCCTGGCCGCCGCGGAAGTACTTCTGGGCGACGACGTTGATGGCCAGCTGCGACCACGAGCGGGGGACCTCGACGTCCTTCTGCTCGAAGATGACCTGGCCCTTCTCGCCGATGATTGCGGCCGTGCGGCGCTCCCACTCGATCAGGTCGAACGCGTGGCTGCCCGCGGGCGTGAAGTAGCGCCCAAACCGAAGCCCTGGTTTGGCGGTGCCGTTCTTGTGATTCCCGTTCTTGCGGGTGGCGTGGGCGAGGTCGGCTGCGTTTTTGGCCATTTCTAGAAGACGCCTCCTTAAATCATCCCCGTTGCCGGAGCTTTCAAAGCGCTGATTTGGTACGACGTGGAGTGGGTCGTTGAACTTGTTCGTCTGGGGATGCAAGAGGCCCCGGAGCATGCCCGCCACTTATGCCCCAGGGCCTCAATGTAACGACGCTGAATATACGAGGCGGTTTTAGGCTTGTCAAGCCCCAAACACAAGATATTCGGTGTCGATAGGGACCCAGGCACCACATATGGGTGGATTACCTGTGCAAATCCCTGAGGAGGGATTGGGCAAACCATGCGGATTGGCTGTGGAAAACCGGGCAAAACCGACCTATTGAGCTGAGTCGAGAAGGGCGAGGCTGAGGGGCTCTGTGGAAAGCTCAGAAGGGCTGGTCTCAGCCGTCTGGACGCTCTGGGCGGAGGACCGGATCCGAGCGGACACCTGCTTACCCTCCGAGTACGTGTTCTGGAGCATCGTCAGCGCCCTTTGCAGCTTGTTGTCGAGGATCGCTTCCAGCGTGTCGAGGTGCCGTTCCACGTCGATGAGGGCGGACTGCAGCTTCTCCATGTCGACGGTGCGGGCGAACTGCAGGTGGAGTTGGTAGAGCGTGAGCAGGTAAGGCAGCGCCATGGCGTACCCGACGACCATGACGTGCCGGCGGTGGGCGCCGACGATGGCGCCGCGGCAGACGTCGTAAGCGGCGTCGGGGATGACCGCGAGGGCGAACGTCGAGGTCGAGGCCGGGTCGATGTACTGGCTCACCTCGCGCACGCGCCGCTCCACCTCCCGTTCGACCTGGGCCGTGAGCTGGGCGCGACGCTGTGCGTCGAGTCCCGGCTCGGCGAGTTGCTCGAGGGCGCCGCTGGACACCCATTTGGAGTCGATCGGGAGGAGCTTGCCGCCCGGCAGCTGCAGGGCCAGCTCGACCACCTTGCCCCCGACCCAGACGTTGCGTTGCAGCATCTCGGGCGGTAGGTGCTTCAAAACTTCCTCGAGGATGTTCTCGCCCGCCGCGCCGCGTGTGGAGCTCCCGGCGATGACGCTCTCCAGCCGCTTGAGGCTCGAGCGGGCCTCGTCCTCGATCGACTGGCGCGCGACCAGAGCCGAGCCAAGGCGTTCGACCACCGATTGGGTCTGCGCCAGCCGCTCTCGCATCTCCGACGCCTGGGACTCCTGCGTGAGGCCGCCCGTCTCGAGGTGCCGGCGGAGCTCGGCGACCGCGACGGCCTGGCCGTCAGCCCGCCGGACGAGGCTCCAGGCGAGGACCGCCACGGCGGCCACGCCGGTCAGCACACATACCAGGAGCAGCGCGAACAACAGTTCGAACACCGACATATGGGGCATTGTAGTCCGCGAAGTGGGTATGAGACAAGGGTGTTAAGAGCATGAGGAGGAACCTGCGGTTCCCCCTCATCGCGGCGCTGCCTCCCGCGACTTTGTCGCGGGGACCCCAGAGGACGGCCTTCGGCCGGGCAAGCGCCGCTGCGCTCCCTCAAGTAGGAATTGGACTAGTTTTAGAGGTATGAAAATGGCCGCCGCAAATCCCCAGCAAGAGCCCGAGCAGGTGCCCGACCGCATCCCCCTCGAAGAGGTGTACATGCGCATGGCCGAGGAGCTCGCCAAGCGGTCCACGTGCGCCCGCCTGCAGGTCGGGAGCGTCATCACCACCGGCGACCTGACTCAGGTCCTGGGCATCGGCTACAACGGCAACGCCCGCGGCCTGCCCAACCGCTGCGACTCCGACGAGCCAGGAAACTGCGGCTGCATTCACTCGGAGCAGAACGCGCTGATCAAAGCGGGCGCCCAGCTCCCCGGCAAGGTGATGTTCGTCAGCGCCTCGCCCTGCGTGATGTGCGCCAAGATGATCATCAACACCAACGTCGCGCGCGTCTACTACCGCGAGGCGTACCGCGACCCTGCCGGCCTCGAAGTGCTGCGTCAGGCTGGGGTCGAGGTCGTCCACTACAACCGCTGGCGCGAACTCTGGCCCTAGTGCGAGATCTCCCAGCCTGACTCGGTCCGCGTCATGCGCGGTTCGACGATCGGGACCTCCTTCAGCCGCCGGGCCCGCGAAAAGAGCTTCTTCACATCTTTGTCGGACGCGACTGACTCGAGCACCGTGCGCGTCGCGTAGACCAGCGTGATCTCTGAGTTCGACAGCGCGCGGTCCGGCGTCGTCCACACGAAATCGGTCACCTCGCCCTCCTGAGGCCTCACCGCCTGGTCCGGCGGTAGGGTGGCGAGAAAGAAACGCGCGTCGTACCGGCGGCGCATCAGTGCCGGCGTCACCCAGCGCGCAAACATCACCAGGCGGTCGAGCGCCGGCTCGAGCCGTAACTCGCGCAAGGCTTCGCCGAATGTCTTGCCCCCATCGACGAGTGACCGCACCTGATCGCAGTCGGCTTCGCGCGCAAAACTGCGCCCGCGACGCGCGAGGAGGATGCCGACCTCCTCGAACATCTCTCTAATGGCCGCCATTCGGATCTCGTCGCCCCAGCCCATGTCATCCGCATGTGCCGTGCCTCCGGGAAACACGTACGCGCCGGCGAAGAAGTCGGCGCCACCCGGTCGGTGCACGAGCAGGAGCTCCCATGGTTGGCGCCCGCGCACCAGCAGCACAGTCGCCGACGGGCGCGGGGTGACCGGCGGTCCTTCGTTGATAGCCCCGGGCGGTAGCTGCATCTCATTAGGATGCCTTGGTGGACCTCGGTATCGCCGGCAAGGTCGCTCTGGTCACGGCCGGCACGAAGGGCATCGGCCTCGGTATCGCGCACGCGCTCGCCGCGGAGGGCACGCGCGTGGCGGTCGCGGCGCGCACGGAGGTGGACGTCAAGCGCACCGCGGAATCCCTTGGCGGCCTGGGTGTGGTCGCGGACCTGCTGACGGAGGCCGGCTGCCGGCGCGCGGTCAGCGAAACCGAGCACGTTCTTGGGCCGGTGGACATCCTCATCAACAACCTCGGCGTGCGTGCCGGCAGCTCATGGGCGGACACCGGGCCCGCCGAGTTCGAATCCGCATTCGCCGGCAACCTCGGAGTCAGCGCGCGCATGACGCAGCTCGTGCTGCCGGGCATGGTCGAGCGCGGCTGGGGCCGGGTGGTCGTCATCGCATCCGTCTATGGGCGCGAGTCGGGAGGGGCTCCCGCTTACAACGCCGCCAAAGCCGCTGAGATCAGCTTCACCACGTCGCTCGCCCGCGAGGTGGCTTCGCAGGGCGTGACAGTCAACTGCGTCGCTCCGGGTTCGATCCTGTGGGAGGGCGGCGGCTGGTATCGACGGCAGCAAGCGGACCCGGCGGGGATTGAC
>DMCH01000177.1:10269-12096 GCA_003446775.1 Chloroflexota bacterium | reverse complement strand
AGCGTGGTCGCGTTCGTCTGCTCGCAGCAGGCAAGCCTCCTCAATGGTGCGTGCATAGCCGTGGACGGCGGGCAGTCCCGCTCCAACATCTGAATCACAACGGGGCGGTCGGGGTTTCACCTCCATGAGACGCGCATTCCTCGGGGTCGCCATGGTTGTGCTCGCCGCGTGCGCGCCCTCGACGAGCGCGCCACCGCCACACAACCCGACGCCAAGCGCATCCCCGACCACAACGTCAGTATCGGGAAGCATCGGCGCCGCCCAATACCGGATCGAGATCCCGGCGACGTGGAACGGGACGCTCTTCCTTTACAGCCACGGGTATGTCGCCCCCGGGCGCATCAACCTGGCGACCGATTCGCCCGCGCCTCTGATCTCGTCCTGGCTGCTGGGCGAGGGCTACGCGATGGCGGGCTCGTCATACAGCTCCACCGGGTGGGCGATCGAGGACGCCTTCAAGGACCAGATCGCGCTTCTCGACCTGTTCACCCGGAGCTTTTCCAAACCGAAGCGGGTGATCGCCTGGGGCGGCTCGCTGGGTGGGATCATCACTGCCGGCCTGGTCCAGACCTACCCCGACCGCTTCTCCGGGGCCATCCCGCTTTGCGGCGTGCTCGCCGGCGGCGTGGCGACATGGAACGCCGGGCTCGATGGCGCCTACGCGTTGAAGACGCTCCTCGCGCCGACTTCGCAACTGCGGCTGGTCGGCATCACCGATCCGCAGGCGAACGCCGAACTCGCGGCCCAGGTCTTCAACCAGGCGGCGGCTACACCTCAAGGTCAGGCCCGAATCGCGCTGATCGCTGCGCTCGGCGACCTGCCCGGTTGGTTCGACCCGACAGGCCCGCAGCCGGCGCCCACCGACTACGCCGGGCAACAGGCGGCGCAGGCCCGCTGGGAGTCGCAGGTCGACTTCCCCTTCGAGTTCCAGTACCGCGCCGAGCTGGAGCAAAGGGCCGGCGGCAACCCGTCTTGGAACGTAGGCGTCGATTACGCACAACAGCTGGCGATCTCGTCCAATCAGGCGGAGGTGATGGCGCTTTACAGCGGGGCCGGGCTCGACCTCGCCGCCGACCTTCGCGCGCTCAATGCCGGCACGCGGATCAAGGCCGACCCCAACGCGGCGGCCTATCTCGATCGCTTTGTCAGCTTCGACGGCAACTTGAGCGTGCCCGTGTTGACGATGCACACGATTGGCGATGGCCTGGTCGTGCCGCAGGACGAGACCGCTTACAGCGATGTGGTGCGAGCCGCCGGCAAGCAGGACCTTTTGCGACAGCTGTTCGTCCACCGCGCCGGGCACTGCGCCTTTTCAGCGGCGGAAACGATCATGGCGATCGAGGCCATGGTTGCGAGACTCGACAGCGGTAACTGGGGCGGGCCCGCGCTCGCGCCAGCGACGCTGAACGATGCAGCCCTCTCGCTGGGCGATAACTACCAGACGGTGGGCGGCTTCCTCAAATCGCTGCCGGCGTTCGAGAACTTCACGCCCGGCCCTTACCCTCGACCCTTCGAGAAAGGCTCGCCCGTCCCGACTTAGGCACCCTTACGCCAGTAGCTGGACGAGCTCCAGCGTGGAGCGGATCGGTTCGAGATCGGAGTCCGTCCTGGCCCACTCTCGCAAACCTGGGTTCAGCTCGATCCCGCTTCGGAGGTATGGGATCGCCTGCTCCGCGCGGCCGCGCACCGCGTAGAAGCAGCCGAGGTTGTAGTCGGCTGTCCCGCGCTGCCGCTCGTCAGGAAAGCTCGCGAAGGCAAGGTCGTGCGCCCACACCGCCGCTTCTTCGGCCGCTGCCTCCTCGCCACGCTCGGTGTGCCAGTAGCCCA
>DMCH01000177.1:0-9979 GCA_003446775.1 Chloroflexota bacterium | reverse complement strand
ATCCGCGGCTTGAGCAAGTCCCCCTCCGAGCATGCGTCGACCGCGGCCGCCAGCGTTGCCCATGAGAGCCGGGCGTCTTCCAGGACTACTGCGGCGCGCTGGTTGCGCGTCGCCTCGTAAACATTCGCGTTGTTCTCGTCGATGTCCTCCGACACGGAGGCAGGTGCCGGGCTTCCGGTCCGTACCGCCTCGAGCTCGGCGGCAGCTGTGAGACGCCAGGCCAAGAGGTGGGCGAGGTTGTCTTTGGCGGTCCAGCGCCCCGGCTGCGCCGGCGGCGAGTCGTCCACGTGCGGGATGAGTTCCGAAGCCTCCTTCTCGCGGCCGGCCTGCATCAAGTGTCGAAGCGTGTCCTTGACCGCCACGTCTACGGCCCGCCGTAGGGGAGAGCCCCGAACTGAGCGGCGACGAGGAGGGTGGTCGGGTACAGGCCCAGCGCCACCGACAGCACGCCGCTCAATACGATCGCCAGCGTGCTGCTGGGCGAGGCTCGCAGCGGCTCGGCGCGCCCAGTCGTCGACCACACCGGGACGAGCACTCGGACGTAGTAGTAGACGGAGACCACGCTCATGATCAACGCCAGCACTACCAGCCACGTGTACCCGGCGCTCACGCCGGCGGTGAACAGAAAGAGCTTGCCGAAAAAGCCGACCGTCGGCGGGAATCCCGCCAGCGACAGCATGAAGATCGTCATGAGCACAGCCATCGGCCAGTTGCGGCGGTAAAGACCGCTGAGGTCGGAGAGGCGGTCACGGTCCCCATCCGGACCCGCAAGCAGCGTGACGACAGCGAACGCCCCGAAGTTCATGAACATGTAGACGAAGAGGTAATAGAGGACCGCGGCCAGCCCGATCTTGCCCCCGGCGATTACTCCGATGAGGACATAGCCGGCCTGGGCGACTCCTGAGTAGGCGAGCAGCCGTTTGAGGCTCGACTGCGTGATGGCCATGAGGTTGCCGACCACCATGCTGGTGGCGGCGACAAAGGCCAGCAGCGCCTGCCACTCGGGCGCGAGGTGGGGGAGCCCGCCCGCGAAGACGCGAATGATCATGGCAAAGGCGGCGGCCTTGGTCCCGACCGACATGAACGCCGTCACCGGGATCGGCGCGCCCTGGTACACGTCCGGCGTCCACATGTGGAAGGGCGCGGCGGAAACCTTGAAGGCGAATCCGACGCCCATGAGCACGATGCCGAGGGTCAGCAGCGGATTGTTCGCCGCCGTGCCTGACACCTGCTTGGCGATTTCGGGGATGAGCGTCGTGCCGGCGGCGCCGTAAACCAGTGCCATTCCGTACAGCACGAACGCGCTGGCGAACCCGCCCACGAGGAGGTATTTCGCGGCCGCCTCCTGCGAGCGGTTGTCGTCCCGCGCGAAGCCGCTGGCGATGTAGAGGGCGATAGACAGCAGCTCGAGCCCGAGGAAGACGGTGACCAGCGAGGTGGCCGATGCCAGCACCATCATGCCGATGATCGAGCCGAGCATGAGGATGTGGAACTCGCCCTCGCGCATCCCGCGCTTCTGCAGGTAGGAATGCGAGATGGCGACGGTCAGGATCCCGAGGCTCGCGAACAGGACGTCGAAGAACAGTGCGAAGCTGTCACCCGTCGCCATGCCCGAGTACGCGGGGCCGCCCTGCTCATACAGCCACCGATACGCGGCGGTGCCCAGCGAGTACGCCAGGCCGGTGACTGCGATCATGGCCACGACCCCGCTCCGGCGCTTGGGTGGAATGACGAGGTCGGCGACGATCGCGAACAGCATGAATCCCAACAGGGTCGCGATCGGGGAGATCTGGCCCAGGTCGGCCAGTGCCTGCGACCAGCCGTAAGTCGGCAGCACCTCAGCGAGCGTCACTTGTACAGACCTGCCTGAGCGACCGAGGTCATCAGCTGCGTGAGCGCGTATGGGTACAGGCCGATCGCGAACATGAGGACGATCAGCGGCGTCACGAGCGCCAGCTGGCCGGCCTGGATGTCCCCTGACGGCCCCTGGCCGACGGGCTCACCATACATGGCGCCCTGGAACATGCGGAGCATGTAAACCGGCGCCAGCACGAGGCCGACCGCACCGATTGCCGCCAGCACAGGGGCTCGCTCCCAGGCGCCGAGCAGGGTCATGAACTCGCCGACGAAGCTGTTCAGGCCTGGAAGCCCGAGGGCCGCGAGGACCACGATCGTGAACACCCCGGCCATCACCGGCATGCGCGGCGCGAGACCGGCCAGGGCCGAGCGGTCGCGGGTGCCTGTGCGATCGGCGATCCAGGCGACGAAGAGGAAGAGCGCCGGGATGATGATCCCGTGGTTGACCATCTGCAGGATGGCGCCCTGCTGGCCCTGCACGTTGTAGGCAAAGATGCCCAGGACGATGAAGCCCATGTGGCTCACGCTCGAGTAGGCGACCAGCAGCTTCATGTCGCGCTGGGCGATCGCCATCAAGGCCCCCCAGATGATCGCCGCCACGGCGAGGGACGGAATCACCCATCTCCAGTCCCACCAGCCGACTGGGTTGGGAAAGAGCGGGACGGCGATGCGCAGGAAGCCGTAGGCGCCGGCCTTGCCCATGACGCCGGCGAAGGTCACCAGCATCGGCGTCGGCGCGGCCAGGTAGGCGCTCGGGAGCCAGGAGTGGAAAGGGAAGAGGGGAGTCTTGATCGCGAACGCCAGCGCGAAGACGAAGAACAACCCGAACTGGATGTTCGCCGAGGGCGCTATGGTGGCCAGCTTGGCCAGGTCGAACGTCTGCTGGCCCGTGAACACGTACTCGCCGATGACGCCGACCAGCATCAACAGCGAGCCGGTTAGGGTGAAGAGGACGAACTTGATCGCGGCCCGCGCCGGCCTTTCGCCTTCGCCGAAAAGCCACAGCAGGAAGTAGGCGGGAATGAGCATCGCCTCCCAGAACACATAGAAGAGGACGAGGTCGACCGCCAGAAACACGCCCGCCATGCCCGCGGACATGGCGAGCATCAGGCCGATGAAGCGGTTCACGTTCCGCATCGTCAGCGGCGTCGCCAGCACAGCGATCACCGTGAGCAAGGCGTTGAGGACGACCAGCCAGATGCTGATTCCGTCCACGCCGAGGTGATAGAAGACGTGGAGCTGCGGGATCCACGGTACCTGCTCGGTGAACTGATAGCCGTGGTAGCCGGGCGCAAACGCGAGCGCCACCCCGCCCGAAATCCCGAGGGTGACCAGCGCCACGAGGACCCCCAACCACTTCGCGAACCGCGGCGGGATGAAAGCGATCAGGATTCCCCCGACCAGCGGCAGCAGCCAGATGGCGGTGAGCGTCATGAGCCCACCCTCACCAGGACCAGGATCGCCACCACGACCGCGCCTGCCACGAACACCAGCACGTAATTGCGGAAGTAGCCCGTCTGCGTGAGGCTGAGGCTGTGGGCCCCGGCCTCCGCCAGCTCGCCGGTGCCGACCACCGCCCCGTCGATCACCGGCTCCTCGATGTAGCGCAGCCCGCCCCGGGCCAGGCCGTCCATGGTCCGGACGAAGATCGCGTCGTAGAGCTCGTCGAAGTAGTACTTGCGCTCGAACAGGCGCTGCGCCCAGGGGACGGCGGCGCTCCAGGGCTTCCACGTGCGCTGGATGTAGATGCGGTAGGCGCCGAGGAAGAGCAGGGTCGCCAGGATCATCGTCGCGAACGTCGCGATCACCTCGGATGCCCCGCCCTCCCATGACTGCTTGCCGACGGCGGTCTGGAGGAAGTCGTCGACCAGCCGCGGCCCGAAGCCGAGCGCGCGGGTCTGGATGAAGCCGCCGATGGTGGCGAGAGCGGCCAGGATCAAGACCGGGATGAGCATCACCGGCGGGGCCTCGTGCGGGTGCTCGACCGGGCGCTCCGGCGAGGGCTTGCCGGCGAAAGACATCCACCACATGCGCCCGGTGTAGAAGCCGGTGACCAGTGCCGTGATGAAGCCGAAGACCCACACCGCGAGCGCAAGCGAGTCATCGGGTTTCGAGAACGCGGCGCCGAGGATCTGCTCCTTTGAGAAGAAGCCGACAAAGGGAATCACACCCACCAGCGACAGCGACCCGATGAGGAACGACCACGACGTGCGCGGGAGCTGCCGGAACAGGCCGCCGTACTTGCGCATGTCCTGCTCGTCGTTCATAGCGTGGATCACGTTGCCTGCGGCCATGAAGAGGAGGGCCTTGAAGAAGGCGTGGGAGAGGAGGTGGAAGAAGCCGGCGGAGTAGGCGCCGACGCCGACCGCCAGGAACATGTATCCGATCTGGCTCATCGTCGAGTACGCGAGCACGCGCTTGATGTCGGTCTGGACGATGGCGATGGTGGCCGCAAAGAGGGCGGTGACCGCGCCGACGATCGCGACCGCGCCGTGTGCGTAGACGGCGACGTCGTAGATGGGGTGCATGCGGCCGACCAGGTAGACGCCCGCGGTCACCATGGTCGCGGCGTGAATGAGCGCGCTGACTGGCGTGGGCCCTTCCATGGCGTCCGGGAGCCAGGTGTGAAGCGGGATCTGCGCCGACTTGGCGACCGCCCCTACGAGCAACAGGAATGCCGCCAGCTCGAGACTCGAACTATCGGTTATTGGCGGACACGGTAGGTAGGTCAAACAAATCCTGGGTCGCAGTTGTCCGAACACCGCCGCGTAAGTGGTCGCGTGGTAAGTCACGAAGATGACGAACGTGCCAAGGATCATGCCGACGTCGCCGATGACGTTCATCACGAACGCCTTGCGGGCCGCGAGCACCGCGGAGCGGCGGTGGTACCAGAAGCCGATCAGGAAGTACGAGCTGAGGCCGACCAGCGCCCAGCCGACGATCAAAAAGACGAAGTTCCCGGCCAGGACGAGCAGCAGCATCGAGAACACGAAGACGTCCATGTAGGTGAAGAAGCGCGCGTAGCTCGGGTCGTCCTCCGGCGCCATGTACCCGACCGCGTACGTGACGATCAGGCCGCCGACGCCGGTGATGACCAGGCACATGAAGATCGAAAGGTTGTCGACCAGCAGGTTGAACGGCACGTTGAAGTCGCCGCTCTGGATCCAGGTCCAGTAGGTGAAGTCGCCCGACGCGCTGTTGAAGAAGAGCGTGAGCGTCACCACGAAAGAGGCCCAGACGACGCCTGGGCCCACGATTTTCGTCACGATCCGCGGCAGCCGCCAGCCCCGGCCCGCGAGCAGGATCGCCCCGGCGACTGGGAAGAGCAGGATCAGCAGCGCGAGCTGACTCGTGTTCATCCCTTGAGCTCGCTGAGGTCGTCGACGTCCTCGGCGTCGCGGTGGCGGAAGATGTCGACGAGGATCGCCAGCCCGACCACCGCCTCAGCGGCGGCGACGGTCATCGACATGAGCGCGAACAGCTGGCCTTCGAGGTTCTGAAGCTGGCGCGAGAAGGCGACCAGCGTCAGGTTGGCCGCGTTAAGCATGAGCTCGATGCAGATGAGGATCACCAACGGGTTGCGGCGGACGAGCACGCCGACGGTGCCGAGGATGAACAGGACCGCGGCGAGAAGCAGGAACCACGACGTGTCCAGTTGCGAGCCGCCGGCGTCGAAGGTGCTCATCTGTCGTCGCCTTCACGCCGGCTGAGGTAGATGGCGCCGATGGCGGCGACCAACAAGAGGATCGACGTCAGCTCGAACGGATAGAGGTATTTGGTGAACAGGCCGATTCCGATCGACTGCACGGTACCGAAGGTGCTGAGGTCGGCCTGCTCGGGCTGCCGGTACTGAACTCCTTGCAGCATCGCCCACAGGAGGCCGAACAGCGCGAGCACGAACAGCGCCGACAGCCAGGGCTGGAATCGGAGGCGGCCTTTCCCGATCTCTTTGGCCGGGCCCAGCAGCGCGATCACGAACAGAAACAGAACCATCACCGCGCCCGCGTAGACGATGATCTGGGCGACGAAGACGAACTGCGCGCTGAGGAGCAGAAACAGGATCGACAGAGCGATCATCACGACCACGAGGCTGAGCACGCTGCGGAGCGGCTGGCGGAAGGCGATCACGCCAATGCCTCCCGCCACGGCCAGGGCGGCGGCGATGAAGAAGATCGCGATCGCCAAATTCAGATAGTCACTTCCCCACTTGTGGGGAAGTACCCGGCGAAGCCGGGGGATGGGGAGTCGCAGATTTCAGTCGCGCCTCGACATCCGGAGGCAGCGGCTCCAGCAGCTTCTCCTTGGTGTAGATGAACTTCTCGCGGCTGGTGTCCGACAGCTCGTACTCGGGACCCAGCACGATCGCCTGCACCGGGCACGCATCCTCGCAGTAGCCGCAGAAGATGCACCGCAGCATGTTGATCTCGTAGGTCTTCGCATAGCGCTCGCCCGGCGAGACGCGCTTCTCGTCGGTGTTCTCCGCGGCGATGACCAGGATGCAGCCCACCGGGCATGCGGCTGCGCAGAGCTCGCAGCCGATGCATCGCTCGAGCCCGTTCTCATAGCGCCGGAGGTAGTGGCGGCCGCGGTAGCGCTCGGCGCGCGGGGTCTTCTCCTCTGGGTACATCGTGGTGACCACCGGCGAGAAGAATTCGCCCAGGGTCGTCTTCAACCCGGTGGCCAGCGCGCCCAGGTCGGCGGCGACGCTCGATCGCTTGCCCTCGGGGTTCGCGGGGACGCCCTCGTCGGGCCCACGCAAAGGCGCCGGGTGCTCCGGCTTGCCGTCCACCTGCGATTCCTCGTCTGCCATCAACTACCCCTGCGTCGCGACCAGGATCACCCCGGTGACGATCACGTTGACGATCCCCAGCGGCAGCAAAACCTTCCAACCCAGGCGCATCAGCATGTCGTAGCGAAGCCTTGGAAATGTGCCGCGCAGCCAAATGTATAGGAAGAGCAGGAGCACGACCTTGAACAGGAAGGCGAGCACAGGCGGCACGAACCACAGGTACCACCCGCCGAAGAACAGCAAAACCGCCAGCGCCGAGACCGTGATCATGTTCACGTACTCGGCCAGGTAGTACATGATGAACTTCAGGCCCGTGTATTCGGTGAGGAAGCCGCCGATCAGTTCCTGCTCCGCCTCTGGCAGGTCGAACGGCGCGCGATTCGTCTCCGCGACGGCCGCGGTGAGGTAGATGACGAATCCGATCGGGGTCAAAAGGATGAGCGGGATCGGGCCGTGATACGGACCCCAGCTCACGGTGTATCCGACGATGTCTCGCAGCCGGAGCGAGCCGACGATCATGAACGTGGGCACCAACGAGAGCCCGAGCGCCACCTCGTAGCTGATGAGCTGCGCCGCGGCGCGCATCCCGCCGAGCAGTGAGTACTTGTTGTTCGAGGCGTATCCGCCCAGGAAGATCGCGTACACGTTGAGCGAGCTGAACGCGAACACCAGGAGGATGCCGATGTTGATGTCGGCGATCCAGTAGGTGACGTTGTACCAGAGGCCGATGGGTATCACCGCCCACGACAGGAAGGCCGCCGCCACCGCGATGCAAGGCGCGACGACGAACAGGACGTGCTCGGTCTTGGTTGGGACGATGCTCTCTTTGAATGCGGCCTTGATCCCGTCAGCCGCGAGCTGCAGCAGGCCGAAGGGGCCGACTCGGTTCGGGCCGGGCCGGCGCTGGATGCGCCCGAGGGCGACGCGCTCGAACCACACCGTGTACGCGGTGGCGGTGAGCACGACGAAGAACAAGATGAGCATCGCCACCACGACCACGACCCAGTGGCCGATCGCGTTCGCGTAGAGATCGCTCACGGGTGGGCGGGTCCGATCAGGACCGGCTCGGGCGCGGGCTCCGGTGACGGCGGCTGGGCCAGCGGAGCCAGCGCCGGAATGGCCGCGGCCGCCTCGCGCTGGATCGCGAAGATGCCGGCATAGTCGAGCTTCATGCCGAGGGCGGCGCCCAGCTCGGTGAGCACCTCCCACGACTCTTTGAGCGGGGGGTCCACCTCGATCGGCGGCCGCAGGAACTGGACGGTGCCTTCCAGATTCGTGTAGCTGCCCTGCCGCTGGGCGAAGGTGGTCGCGGGGAGCGTGACATCGGCTTTTTCGTTCGCGGGCCGAGGCAGGTGGTCCCAGGAGGCCAGGAACTTGACACTCGACGGAATGCCCGCGGTGGGCGGAGGGCCCCAGCTCAGCAGCGCGGTGACGCCGTCCAGCGAATCCCAGCCCGCGACGCCGGCGGCCAGCGCGCCGCGCTCGTTGGTGGCGCGGTAGAGGGGCATGACCTTGCCGCCCACTTTCTCTGCCAACTCGAGGCACGACTTGGCGAGGTCGGCCATCTCCTCGCTACCGTGGCCGTCTCCATAGAGGATGGCAACCGGCCCTCCAGGGGACTGCAGCAGGTCGTGCGACGCGAGCTTGCGGACTTCGGCCGCGGCGGAGCCGGCCGCGTTGCGGATGTGCACCGTGCGGGGGTCGCGATCCAGGTCCACGCCATCGGGGTGGATGACGATCAGTTTCGCCCCGCGCTTCGATACCGCCTTCTTGATGCGCAGATTGACGATCGGCACATCGTCTTCGGTGTCCGACGCGACGACGACGATCACGCGCGCGTCATCGATGTCCTTGATGCGGAGCCCGGCTCCCAACGGCGCCGGCAAGGCGGTGCGCCCGTGCATTTTCACCTTCGCGCCGCGCAGCGGTCCGTCGAGCAGCCGCCGGAAGAGGAACGCCTCCTCGTTGGTGATGTCCTTCGGCAGGGAGATGCCGAGCTTCGGCCCTTTGCCTTTGATCCCTCTCGCGACAGCTGTGAGCGCGTCCGCCCATGTGGCCTTGACGCCGGCGATGCGAGGGGTGCGCAGCCGAGCGGGGTCGTTGACGTCGGTGTAGTCGAACCGGCCCCGGTCGCAGATCCAGCCCTCGTCGATGTCGTCGTTCTCGCGCGAGGTCACGCGCACCAGCTGCCCGCGTCGCTGCCACAGCGTGACGTTGCAGCCGACCGCGCATTTGGAGCAGATGCTCTCGGTGTGGGTCATGTCCCACGGCCGCGACTCGAAGCGCCACACGCGCGAGGTCAGGGCGCCGACCGGGCACAGGTCGATGATGTTGCCGCTGAAGTTCGACTGCAGCGGCTGATCGAACTGGCTTGTGATGTACGACTGCACGCCGCGCTGGCCGACCGTCAGCTCCTGCTCCCATGCAATCTCGTCGTAGTAGCGGGTGCAGCGATAGCACAGGACGCAGCGCTCGCGGTCGAGGGCGATGTTCTCCGACAGCGGGATCGGCTTCTTGAAATGCAGCCGCGGGCCGTCGATGCGGCTTGTCGGGTAGCCATGGCGGAACGTGAAGTCCTGGAGCGGGCACTCGCCGCCTTTGTCACAGACCGGGCAGTCGAGCGGGTGGTTGACGAGCTCGAACTCGAGGATGTCCGCCCGAGCCTGCACCGCCATGGCACTCTGCGTGCGCACGACCATGCCCTCCATCACGGGCGTCGTGCACGCGGTCTGCGGGCGGGGAGGGCCAGGCGAGAAGTCCACGAGGCAGAGCCGGCAGGCGCCCACCGGGTCGAGCTTGTGGTGGTAGCAGAAGACGGGGATCTCGATGCCCACGAGCTTCGCCGCTTCGACGACCAGCGTGCCGGCCGGCACCGTCACCTTGTGGCCGTCGATCGTGAGATTGACGTCAGGCATTGACGAGCGCGGCCTCCACGGAGCAGACGTTGTGCAGGCAATGCTCTTCGTACTCATTGTGGAAATGGCGCATCGTGGATTCGATCACCCAACCCGCGGCGTCGCCGAGCCCACACAGGCAGCGGCCGTTTTGAAGGCCGTCGGAAACCCGCTCCAGGATGCCGAGCTCGAGCTGCGAGCCCTGGCCGGCGAGGATTCGGTCGTAGGTGCGCACCGCCCAGTTCCCGCCCACGCGGCAGGGCGTGCATTTGCCACATGACTCAAACGCATAGAAGCGCAGCAGCCGGGCCGCGCCTTTGACCACGCAGTGGGAGTCGTCCATGACGATGATCCCGCCCGATCCGCCCATGGTGCCGAGCGCCTTGAGGCCGTCGAGGTCGGTGGAGGTGTCGAGCATCGAGGCGGGGAGGACCTTGGC
>DMCH01000125.1:13447-16394 GCA_003446775.1 Chloroflexota bacterium | reverse complement strand
ACGAGATCGGCACCCCGTTCTGCATCACGATCGACTTCGACACGCTCAACGACAAGGCCGTGACCATTCGCCAGCGGGACTCCACCCAGCAAGAACGTGTGGCCATTTCGGACCTGGCCGCCAAGCTCCAACAGCTCGTCGACGCGCCTGATCAAGACTGAGCCTGTCTGCATTCGCCTCCCCACCGTGTGGGGAGGTCGGCCCGGCCGCGTAGCGGCCGCGCCGGGTGGGGAGTTTGGTGTAGCACTCGCCTCCCCACCGTGTGGGGAGGTCGGCCAGCCCGCGAAGCGGGCTCGCCGGGTGGGGAGTAAGGAGCTAGCTTGACCGTCAATTGCGATCGGTCCAGTCACGGACTGATCTCGTCTGCTTAGTGGATCTAGGCTGATCCCGTGCCTGTGACCGAAGACGGCGTGATGTACGAAGACGGCGAGCTCCAACGACGGGGCGGCCGCACCGTGGCTTGGCGCTGGTGGGGCGAGCCGGGAGGCACTCCAGTCCTGCGGCTGCAGGGCACGCCGGGGTCAAGGCTCTACCGGCACCCCAATCCGGCCATCCAGCGCGACCTCGGGGTGCGATATCTGATGGCCGACCGGCCGGGTTATGGCGGATCGACTCGTCTGCCGGGGCGCGGCGTGGCCGAAATCGCCGACGACCTCGCGGTCCTGCTCGACCATCATGAGCTCGATCGTGTGCCGGTGATGGGGACAAGCGGCGGCGGCCCTCACGTGCTGGCAGTGGCCGCGAAGCACCCGGGACGCATTACGGCCGTCTCAGTGATAGTGGGCGCGTCGCCGCTCGAACCGAATGAGGTGGATCGACTAGTGGGAGTCAACGCCGCCGGCTATGCGGCCGCCGAGCGCGGATGGGATGCGCTCCATGAGCTGTTGGCTCAGGTTCGGGTCCGGCTTCTCGGGGATGAAGGCATGGCCGGCGTCCTCTCGGACGCGCCGCCCGAGGACCGCGCCATCATGCGCGACCCTGCCTGGCAGCGGATCAGCCGCACCAACACGGCGGAGGCGCTTCGGCAGGGCGCCGAGGGCTGGACTGACGAATCGATGGCCCTGCACCATCCCTGGGACTTCGATGTCACACAGATCCGATCGACGGTGACTTGGTGGCACGGCGACAACGACATGAACGCGCCTCTATCGGCGGCGCAGCGAGCCGCGGCTCGTCTGCGAAGCGTTGACCTGCGGGTCTGGCACAACGAGGGCCATTTCGCGTCGCTGACACACGAGGCCGAGATCGTGCGCGAGTTGCTCAGCCGCTCGGCCTAAACCGTTACATCCGGCTCGGCATGGATCTTGCAGCGCTCTCGGGGTGAATCCAGAGCGGACTAACCGATCGTGGCTTCGATCGAAGCCTGGTGCGACTTCATGTGGCCGATCAGCACTCGCTCGATCCGCTGCTGCACGGTCATCGTCCCCGTCGGCAGCTGGCGCTCCTTGTCGAGCTGGTCATCAGGAATGGCCCGAATCTCTTTGCCGAGCCGGGGTTTGCTTTCCCGCAGCAAGGCCAGCACCTCCGCCCTGGTCGCATGAGCGTGCTCGGTGGCGTGCCGGGCATTGATCTCCGTGAAGTCGACAGGTGGCGTTGGCTTGTCGTCGACCATCGCCTTGATCCGGCTCATGATCCAGTCCTGGTTCACCGCCACGTGGTGGGCGATCACCCCCACGGCTCGGCTCTCGTCCTCGTTGTGCGCAGCTCGGGCGTGTTCTTTCCCTTCATGCGCCAGTGCTCGACGGTCAGCGACTCGACCAGGCCGATGAAGCTCTCCTGCGCCGCCTCGAACTGGTCGGCCAGGCGGGCGGACCGGGTCGTTTTGGCGTCAGGCATGGCTCCAAATTATCCTGTACGGGGAGGGCGGTTGACCTGCGATTGGCGTCGCGGGGCGCTCCCTCCCAAATCCCTTTCTAGACCCGGAGACCTGCTGGATCCTTCGCGCTGGCCTCGCGCGACGGCGGGCCCGCGATGGCCGCGCCCAGCGCGGCAGCCCACGCCGGAGCCCACGGCCAGAGCCCAGGCAGGTAGACCGCGAACACGAGTGGCATCGCGATCGCGGCCACCACCGCGGGCGCCCGCCGATGAATCAGCACCGACAGCAATGGCGCCAACGACAGCAGCACCAGCAGGGCCACCATGACAGAGCCCTGCAGCCCCCAGGTGGACGCATATGAGATCTCCCAGCAGTGGAAGGTCGCGCCCGCGCCGTCGCACTGGCTCCCCACTCCCTCGAACAGGAAGTAGGCGAGGATGCCCAGCGAGTAGAGCGGTCCGATCCACGCCAGGAATACCCGCAAGCTGCGCCTCCGCTGCCCGATGAGTCCCAACGCGATCGCCGCGACCAAGAGCGCCGCCAGCACGCCGGCGGCGCCGGCCAGTTCCAGGGCCATGAAGATGCGAGTCTACCGGCTGGCCCGTCACGGACCGACGATTCGGATCGTCCAGAAGTCCGATGCAAGCCCCGCCTGGATGAGGTATGTGTACGGCAGCGTGAAGTAGCCCGCCAGGCCCCACCCGCGCCCCCACGAGTTGCGCACCAGGAACCACTGGTTCGCGTCCTCGTACCCGACGGCCATGACCGCATGCCCGCCGATCGCCCGCTCGCTCGGAGCCGGCATCGGAGCATGCCCGCTCGTCGCCACCGTCGCGCTTTCGAAGCTCTCATAGACGGTGAACCCGAACACAAACGGATAGCCCGACGCGAGGCATCCCTTCATCTGGTTCAAGTCCTGGATGAGGCTCTGATACGAAACCGCGCGGTCGGTTGCCGCATCGGTGTACGCGTTCGCCGGTGGCTTCTGAGTGAACTTCGTGATGTCGTACGGCCACTCGGGCTCGGGACACACGCCCTGGCTCGCCACGGTCTTGATCCCATCGCGGATCTGAGCGCCGCTGTCTGAGTTGACCGTTCCCTCGATGAGACGCTCGTTGTAGTAGATGAACA
>DMCH01000125.1:13313-13437 GCA_003446775.1 Chloroflexota bacterium | reverse complement strand
GCCGGCATCGGCGCATGCCCGCTGTTCGCCACCGCCGCGCTTTCGAAGCTCTCGTAGACGGTGAACCCGAACAATGAATATTGTGCTAGGCTTCTAGCCATGATCCACGGAACCGGCCCAACGG
>DMCH01000125.1:11749-13191 GCA_003446775.1 Chloroflexota bacterium | reverse complement strand
CGCTCGTTGTAGTAGATGAACAACCGCGACGGCACGAAGTCAGTGAGCTTCTGCTTCATCCGATCGAACTCGATGGCGCCTCCGATCGCATTCGCCGTGCAGCTTCCGAGCATGCCCTGGTCGTAGACGCCCGGGCAAAGCGAACGAAGATCGGTGGAGGGCGGAAGGGCGCTCAGGAACTGCGGCGGCGCCGCGTATATGTGGTCGCGCTCGTCGGGCAGGTCGGGGATCCAGCCGTAGCGGGCGATCTTCCTCGGCTCTGTCATTTGTCTATTTGCCTCCTGGCCGCTACGCAGCCGGCCGCATGCAAGTTTCGGGGATCCTCTTCGTTCCAATCGTTGGGGGTATGTACAAATGATCACGTCTATCGTGACTTTCTTGTCGACCCGTTTCGTAATGGTGTTCGTGACCACGATCGTGGTCGTGGTCGCGGTGCCGTCGCTGATCATTGCGATCAACGGCAACACGGTCACCATCACGACGGGCCCGGTGGCTTCCGCGTCGCGCCATCACGACGACGAGCGCACCCAGCTCATCGTCAAGGTCAAGACCGCCGGCGATGACGTCATCACCAAGGTCGACAACGAGGAGGCGAGCTGCGATGTGCAGCTGGCTGCGCTCGCTGCGAAGTCGAAGCTGTCGACCGCCGACACCCAGGCCGCCATCGCCAAGGGTGAGGGAGAGGTTCACGCGGCCGCGGCGCCTTTTGTCAAGGAGATCAAGGACGACGAAGCCGAGATCGAAAACCTCAAGGTCGTGACCATCAAGACCGAACAGACCATCCTGGTGCAGATAAACCAGGTCCAGGTGATCGCGCTGGGCGAGAACGGAACCCCGGGCACGATCGTCACCGTCTGCCAGACCGTGATCGTCGAGATAACCCAGATCATCATCACGATCACCGTCCAGCCGCCGAGCAGCGGCGAAGGCGACGACCTGCGTCGATAACTCACCGCCTGAGGGGCGAGGCGGACCCTTCCCCAACTCCGTGCCGGCGGTCCGCCCCGACCGCCGGCTCCACAAATCCCCAGCTAGGCAGCTCTCTTCTCGAGGGCCTCCTTGAGCTGTTTCAAGAGAGGCATGATGAGATTCGGACCCATCGGGTTCATCAGCGGCGCGACGAGCTTTCCGGCGAAGGTGATCGGTTCCATGGTGATCGAGAAGATCATCCGCGTCCGCCGGTCGCCGTCGGCCTCCAGCGTGTAGCTGCCCTGGCGCCCGATCACCCAGCCGGCTGAGCTGATGGCCTTCCAGGCGACGTGATTCGGCGGCTCATAGGCCGTGATCTCGTTCACGTACGGGTACTGCTTCGGGCCGATCGCCGCCACTGCGCCTTCGAATCTGGTGCCGACGCCGACGGGGCCTGCTCCGACCTGCTCCAGCTTCCGCACGTTCGGCCTGCGCCAGACAAGGTCGTTGCGGTGGTCGTCCAGGTAGTCCCA
>DMCH01000125.1:5170-11396 GCA_003446775.1 Chloroflexota bacterium | reverse complement strand
CGCGCCTCGAGCAGCTCTTTGAGTGTCTCCAGCTGCGCCGTCATCTGCTTCTTGACGACCCGGCCCACGATGGGGTCGGCAAGCTTGAAGAAGCCCTTCGTTTCACCCACCGTCGCGTAGGTCAGCCGGGTCTGGTTTGCTCCGAGGGCTTCAAAGGTAAAGGTGTCGGTGACAGAGAGCGGCGCGCCGGTTTTGATGACCACGCGGCGGTTGGGCTCGAGCTCGGTCACTTCCTGGTCAGCCTCGATGCGCCGGCCCAGCAGTCGTAGCTTCAGCTGATGCTTCGAACCCACGCGCATCGGGTGCTCCGCGCCGACCACCTCGTCGACCACGCTGTTCCACTCGGTGAGGTTTCGCAGGTCGCCCAGGTATGCGTATGCCTCTTCGACGGGGCGATCGATCGTGACGGTTATCTCGACATTGACCATTGCTCTTTCTCCTCCGGTGATTTGCTGTCTGAACTGCGTTCAACGGTGTCACCGGACGGAGCGCCAAGCATGGGCGAGACTACCTAATATCGCCCTCGTTTCTTAACCCCGTAAGTGCCGCAATGCGTAGGCGGTGGCTTCGGCGCGGCTCTTCAGCTCCAGCTTCGCCAGGATGCTGCCCACGTGGTGCTCGGCGGTGCGCCGGCTGATGAACAGGCGAGCCGCCAGCTCGTTGTTGGAGAGACCGAGGCCAAGCAGCTCGAGCACCTGGCCCTCGCGCCGGCTCAGGGGAGCACGGCCCTTTGGCCCGGTGCGGCGAGGACCGCCGAGACTTTGGAGCAGCGCGCTGGCCGCATCTGCCTGAGGAACCGCTCCCAGGCGTTCGAACGTGATGATGGCGCGCCGTGCTTCAGATGTGGCGAGCTCCGGATCTTGCGCCTCCAGGGCGTGGGCGATCGCCAGCCGCGACATCCCGGCTTCTAGCGGCAGCTCGGCCTGTGTCAGATGGTCGAGGGCACGTTCCAGCTCCGGGAGCGGATCGCCGCCTTCGGCCGCGGTGACAAGGCCGGCTGCCAGCGCGGCGACACCTGGGAGATAGCGGCCTTCCGAACGTGCCGCCAGCGCGCCCAGCCGGTCCGCGGCTGCCCGCGCCTTGGCCGGTTCTCCAGCGGCCAGGTGAGCTTCGACGAGCATTGAGAGCAGCGGCGCCGCCTGCATGTTCGGCTCGCCCAGGGCGACCAGCCGGCGCTCGAGCAGAGCCGCCGCTTGCCGGGGGTGTCCCTCGCCCAACCGCAACCCGGCCATAGCGAGGGTCGCTTCTGGATGGTCTTCGAAACCCTCTAACAGCCGGGCCGCTTCTCCCGGCCGTCCCTGATGCAGGCGCAGCGTGGCGAGCCGGCTGAGCGCATCGATGCGCTGGCCGCGTGGGCCCTCTTCGAAAGTTCGCAATGCGCCCACCAGCTCTTGCTCGGCGGCGTCCCAGCGGCCGCGGGCTACATGGATCGCGCCGTAGCACGCTCGGCATGCGGCTGAGAACACGCTCTCGCGGTAGCGTTCGACGAAGCCTCCGACGCTGCACCATTGATCCGCGCGCGCAAAGTCAGCCGCGCGCTCACACGCGGCAAGCATCGCGCAGTAGATGAGACCGACTATCCAGAGCTCGGTGACCTCCCCCGCTGTACACATGGCCATCGCCGCGTCGAGCTCGCCCAGGCCTTGGCGCACCTCACCCCCTGTGACCCGAGCCAGGCCGATGTACGAGTCCGCCAGCACCTCGCAGTCGCGGTCGCCGAGGGCGCGCGCCATCTCTCGGGCTTGCCGGCAGCTTTCAATGGTGGCGCGCCAGTCGCTGCTCATCGCGGTCTGCATCACCATCAGCCGCGCCAGCTCGGGGCACGGGCCGGCTTCCACCAACAGCTTCTGGCCGACCGCAAGCCAGCCCTCGGCCGCCGCCATGTTGTCGTACACCGCGAAGTACTGAGCAGCGATCCAGACTGCGCAGAACCCGGCGGGGCCGAGGCGCGCTTCGTGCTTGTGGAGGCTGAAGGCGCGCTGCCGGTAACCGATCGCTGCGTCGACCTGGTTCAGCCACCAGGAAGCCGTGGATAGTCCCTCCAATGCAGGCGCGCTTTCGCCCAGCTCGGTCGCCTGCTGGAACTGTTCGCGCGCCGCCGTCCACTCGCCGGCCCTGAGCGCCACCTCACCGGCCGCAATGAGATCCGGCAGCTTGAGGCGATCCACTGTGCGCACACCGTACAGGCCGCACGGCGCTTGACAAGCCCAATGTCCGTGTGTTTGAATGACCAACCAGATTTGGTTGAGCATTCAACCAACGCAAGAAGACCAGGGAGAAAAGGCCTCAGTTGTCAAGCGAAAACCGCGAGAAGATCCTCCAGGCAGCCTTCGCCGTCCTGAGCCGCCAGGGCTACGAGAACACCTCGATCAAGGACATCGCCGAGGAGGCGGGCGTGGCCCAGGGCCTCGTCCACTACTACTTCAAGTCGAAGCAGCAGCTGGTCATAGCCGTGCTCTTCGAGGTCTGCAAGAAGATGGACGTCTACACGGCCGAAGGCACCGAGGGCGCGATGGCGGCCTTTGAGAACTTCAAGGTCCTGCTCAGGACCCGGCCCGACGCGCACACCCTCTATATCCAGTTGATCGGCGTCGGTCTCCACGACAAGGAGATCGGAGCCGGGATCCGCGAAAACATCCGCACCGAACGCGCCCACGTTGAAGATCTCGCGCGCCAGATCCTCGCCGAGCGCGAGGCCGATCCGACCCCGGCGCGCGCAATCGCGAGCGCCGTTTGGGCGGGGATCCTCGGAATCATGGTCCAGAAGATGGTCGACCCGGAATTCAACGCGGACGAGGCTGTCGACGCCCTCGCTGCCATGTCCCTGTCAGCCGTTTACTCGACGAATTCGGGCGCTTAGGCGCCCACCAAAGAAGAGAGGGAAATGTTCGCGAGATGGGGTCGCTTTGTCTACAGGTATCGGTGGGCCACGCTGGCCGGGTCTGGCGTGCTGCTGGCCATCTCCGTCGCGGGCTTGCTCATGGGCGGCACGCTCACGAGCGGTGGGCCGCTGACGAGCAATCTCGAGTCGGCGCGGGCCGGGAACCTCATCACATCCGACCTCAGGTCCGGCAGCCCGACCACATCGAATTTCGTCCTCATCTTCACGAGCCCGACTCTGTCGGTCGGCGACCCCGCCTTCAAGGACGCCGTCACGGCTGCACTGGCGCCGATCCAGGGCGATTCTCGGATCAGCTCGATCATCACGCCTTACAACGCGCCCAACGCACGGGTCGCGCAAGCCTTCACGTCCACGACCGGTCACCAGGCGCTGGTGAGCGTCGACCTCAAGTCCACCGGCATCCAGGCCCGCACGGACTACGACGCACTTCGCGCACAGGTTCACTCGGACACGCTCACCGTGATGGGCACCGGGTTCGTGGCGATCAACGAAGCCTTCAACAAGACGCTCGAGGCGGACCTTCAACGGGCTGAGTTTGTAACGCTGCCGCTGACGCTTCTTCTCCTCGTCATCATCTTCGCGTCGCTTGTGGCCGCCGGCCTCCCGCTCGGCGTCGGTGTGCTCACCATCATCGGTGGGCTCGCCGGGACGTTCTTCCTGAGCCGTTTCACGGACGTCTCGCAGTACGCGCTCAACATCGTCACCCTGATCGGCCTCGGTGTCTCCATCGACTACTCGCTCTTCGTCGTCAACCGCTTCCGTGACGAGCTCGCGCGCGGTGCCAGCCGTGAAGATGCGATCGCGACGACCATGGCGACCGCCGGCCGCGCGATCACGTTCTCCGGGATCACCGTCGCCGTCGGCCTGTCCGCGATGCTCTTCTTCCAGGGCACCTTCCTCGCCTCGATGGGTGCGGCGGGTGCGATCGTGGTCGCGGTCGCGGTAGTCTACGGCCTGACGTTCCTGCCCGCCATGCTTTCGATTGTCGGTCCCGCGGTGAACCGTCTCCGCATCCCGATCTTCCGGCGCCCCGCAACCAGCGGTGGCTTCTGGCGCGGCTTGGCGACATGGGTCATGCGCCGTCCACTGGTCGTCCTTCTGCCCACGACCGGGTTCCTGCTGCTCGCCGCCTCGCCGTTCATCCAGCTGAGGCTGGCCAACGGCGACGTCGACATGTTGCCCACGCGCCTCGAGGCGAGGCAGGGCTACGACCAGATGATCAACAACTTCCCGGGCCAGGACCAGACGACCTTCAACGTGGTGGTCAACTACCCCGACGGCTCACCCCTCACCGCCGCACGCATCGGCGACCAGTACGACCTCCAGCAGCGCATCGGCGCGATCCCCGGCGTGCTCCACACCACCTCCATCTACAGCCTCGACCCGAGCGTCGGACGCGCCGACTATCAGGCCCTCTACACGGGCGACCCGAACAACATCCCGCCGGCGGCGCGCCAGCTCATGTCCGCCACAGTGGGGAAGCACATCGTGGTCATCCAGGCGACGACCGCGTCGCCTGCGACGTCCGACGCCTCGCGAGCCATCGTCAACTCTATCCGCGCCCTTCCCAGCGCCGGCGACGGCGCCCAGGTGCTGGTGGGCGGCCAGACGGCGGTTGACCTCGACGTCATCAAGTTCATCGTCGACCGGACGCCGCTGGCAGTCGGATTCGTCGTGGTCGCCACCCTGATCGTGCTGTTCCTGCTCACCGGTTCGGTGGTGCTGCCCCTCAAGGCCGTGCTGCTGAACTTCCTCTCCATCGGCGCGTCGTTCGGCGCCTTGGTCTGGATCTTCCAGCAGGGAAACCTGTCGACTCTGCTCGGCTTTACGCCTCAGTCCATCGACCCCAGCATCCCGGTGATCCTGTTCTCGATCGTGTTCGGACTGTCGATGGACTACGAGGTGCTGCTCGTCAGCCGCATCAACGAGGAGTACGTCCGCACGGGCAACAACACACAGGCGGTGGCGCACGGCCTCGAGAGGACCGGGCGCATCATCACCGGCGCCGCGGCGATCATGGTCACGGTGTTCCTCGCCTTCGGTCTTGCCGAGGTGGTGATCATCAAGGCCATCGGTATCGGGCTGGCGATCGCTGTCGCCCTCGACGCCACTCTGGTGCGGATGTTGGTGGTGCCGGCGGTCATGCGCCTGCTCGGCGAATGGACCTGGTGGGCGCCACGCCCACTTCGGCGGCTTTACAGCCGCGCGGGCCTCGGCGACCTCAGGCTCGAACCAGGTCAGGAACCTGAACTAGAAGTGGCGTAGTCTCTCGCCTCCCCACGTAGTGGGGAGGTCGGCACCGGGCGCGCAGCGCCCGCTGCCGGGTGGGGAGAAACGAGCCCATACGCGGCCGACGATAAGATTTCCCTTGATGGCCGCGCACAAGTGGGTCTACCACTTCACGGAGGGATCCGCCGCCGCGCGCAGCGCACACGGAGAGCCGCGCGACCTCCTCGGAGGCAAGGGCGCCGGCGCCGCTGAGATGACCAAGGCGGGCATGCCCGTCCCGCCCGGTTTCACCATCACCACCGAAGCCTGTCGCGCCTACCTCGCCAACAAAGGCAAGTTCCCGCCCGGTTTGTGGGAGCAGACCACCACCGCTCTGAAGACCCTGGAACGGAAGACGGGCAAGCACTTCGGCGACCCACACAATCCCCTGCTGGTCAGCGTTCGCTCCGGGGCCAAGTTCTCGATGCCCGGCATGATGGACACCGTCCTCAACCTCGGCCTCAATGAAGAGACCACGAAGGGCCTCACGGCACTGACGAAGGACGAGCGCTTTGCGCTCGACGCGCGCCGCCGCTTCATCCAGATGTTTGGGAAGACCGTGATGGGCATCGATGGCGAAAAGTTCGAGCACGCCCTGAGCGAGGCCAAGAAGCGCGCGGGGGTCAAGACCGACCCCGAGCTGAAGCCCGCGGACCTGCGCAAGCTCGTGACCAGGTTCCTGGCCATATATAAGGACGCGACGGGCCACGAGTTTCCCTCCGACCCGGTCGTGCAGCTGCGCGCCGCGATCGAGGCGGTGTTCAAGTCGTGGAACACCGACCGCGCCAAGACGTATCGCCGCATGGAGCGCATCCCCGACGATCTCGGCACCGCCGTGAACGTCCAGATGATGGTCTTCGGCAACATGGGACCGACCTCAGGCACAGGTGTCGCGTTCACGCGTAACCCGATCACCGGCAAGAAGGAGCTGTATGGCGACTACCTGGCCAACGCGCAAGGCGAGGACGTCGTGGCCGGCGTGCGCGACACCGAGCCGATCTCGGCTCTGAAGCGCAGGCTGCCCAAGGTCTACGCGGAGTTCGAGGGCTACGCGCG
>DMCH01000125.1:0-4864 GCA_003446775.1 Chloroflexota bacterium | reverse complement strand
TGCAGGACCTCGAGTTCACGGTCGAACGCGGGAAGCTCTACATGCTCCAGACCCGCTCCGCCAAGCGCACCGGCGAGGCGGCGGTGAGGATCGCCGTCGATATGGTTTCCGAGGGCCTGATCAATCGCAAAGAGGCGGTCGCGCGCGTCGAGCCTCGCCAGCTGGAGCAGCTTCTGTTCCCGCGTGTCGACCCATCGGCCAAGGTTCAGGCGCTCACGCGCGGCGTGCCCGCCTCCCCGGGCGCCGCCACCGGCCAAGCCGTATTCGACGCCGACACTGCCCAGGAGTGGGGCAAGCAGGGCAAGGCTGTGATCCTGGTCCGTATCGAGACGAACCCGAACGACGTGCACGGCATGGTGGAGGCGAAAGGCATCCTCACGCAGACCGGCGGCACCGCGAGCCACGCGGCCCTGGTCGCGCGCGGTATGGGCCGCCCGTGCATCGTCGGCGCCAGCAAGGTGTTGGTCAACCTGAGCACGCGCTCGTTCTCGGTCGACGGTGTGACGGTCAAGGAAGGCGACGAGATCACGATCGACGGCCTCACCGGCGACGTCTATCTCGGCCGGGTGCCGACCATCGACCCCAAGCCGCTGAGCAAGCATCCGCAGGCGAACGCGATCCTGAGCTGGGCCGACGGGATCCGGCGCCTCGAGGTGTGGGCCAATGCCGACTATCCCCGCGATGCCACCAAGGCGCGCGAGAACGGCGCGCAAGGCGTCGGGCTGTGCCGAACGGAGCACATGTTCATGGAGCAGGACCGGCTGCCGATCGTGCAGGCGATGATCATGGCCACCACCACGAAGGAGCGCGAGAAGCAGCTCGACCTCCTCCTGCCGATCCAGCGCAGCGACTTCCACGGGATCCTCTCGGTGATGAAGGGCCTGCCCGTCGTGATCAGGCTCATCGACCCGCCGCTGCACGAGTTCCTGCCCAATCGCGACGGGTTGGTGAGCGAGATCGCGACACTCAAGGCCACTGGCAAGAAGCCCGCTGAGCTGAAGCGGCTCGAGAAGATCCTCGCTCGCGTGGAGGAGCTGCACGAAGCCAACCCGATGCTCGGTTTGCGTGGCGTGCGGTTATCGGTGCTGTTCCCCGAGATCACGCGCATGCAGGTGCGGGCGATCATGGAAGCGGCCGCCGACCTGCGCAAAAAGAAGATCGACGCGCGGCCCGAGATCATGATCCCGCTCGTGGGCACGCTCGCCGAGATGAGCGCCGTCCACCGGGAGCTCAAGCCGGTGGCCGAGCTGGTGCAGAAGGAAAAGGGCGTGCGCGTGCCCTACAAGTTCGGCACGATGATCGAGATCCCGCGCGCGGCGCTGACCGCCGGCGAGATCGCCACCGAGGCGGAATTCTTCTCCTTCGGCACCAACGACCTCACGCAGATGACTTTCGGCTTCTCACGCGACGACGCCGAGCGCCACTTCATCGTCCGCTACCTCGAGAGCAAGATCCTTCCGCGCAATCCGTTCGAGACGATCGACGAGAAGGGCGTGGGCCGGCTGATGGAGATGGCCGTGCGCGAGGGGCGGAAGACGCGGCCGAAGCTGGAGGTGGGGATCTGCGGCGAGCACGGCGGCGACCCGGATTCGATCCACCTCTGCCACCGGATCGGGCTCGACTACGTTTCCTGCAGCCCGTTCCGCGTCCCGATCGCGCGCCTCGCGGCCGCCCAAGCCGCCATGGAACCCGGAACCTCCTCCAACTAGCGCTTGCGCAGCCCGGGCGGGGAGACTCGGGCCTTAAGTGTGAGTGGAGCGAGAATGCGACGCTAGACTCGGTTCATGCCGGGTTCGAAGCGCCGCAAGGCCATCGCGATCCTGATCTTCCTGCAGGCGATCCTCTTTGGTTCGACCACCCCGATCGGCAACTACTCGCTCCTCCAATTCATCGCGGCGGATCCAACCTTCAGCAAGGTCTCGGGGCCTGGATGGCAGCTCAACCAGAGCGAGCTGAACTTCGACCAGGTGTTTGGACTTGCCGTGGCCATCGTCGTCGCCGTGCTCGTCTGGAGGGGACTGCCGTTCGCCGTCTACTCCACAGCGGCTCTCGCCGCGCTCGGCGCCCTGTACGGCCTGGTCTACACCGGCGCTGAGTTTCTCGTCGTCGGCCCGCGTGCGCTCTCCTTCCTGTTTTTCTTTCCGCTCCCGACCGTGCCGCCGACGGCGATCGCCATCCCGGTCCTCCTCCTCGCGCTCGCGGTCATCGTCCACAACCGGAGCGTCGTCCGCGAAAGCTCACGAGAACCTCTGCCTGCAAGTTAAGCCCGCGCGACAATAGAGGCAGTGCCCACTCCAGCGTCCGATGACGCCTTCGCCGAGGTCAAGTCCAAGGTCGACCTGGTCAAGGTCGTCCAGGAGCACGTCCGCCTGACGAAACGCAACAAGGACTTCTGGGGCCTCTGCCCCTTCCACCAGGAGGACAGCCCGAGCTTCAAGGTCAACCCGCAGATGCAGTCCTGGTACTGCTTCGGCTGCGAGCGCTCGGGCGACGTCTTCACATTCGTCGAGCTGATCGAGAAGACCGACAAGCGCGGAGCCCTCCAACTGCTGGCCGAGCGCGCCGGGGTGGAGCTTCGCAAGCTCAGCCCCGAGCAGAAGGAGCGCTCCGACTCGCGCAAGCGGCTGCTCGCCATGCTCAAGCTCGCCGCCCAGTTCTACGAGTACGTTCTGTGGTCGACGCCCGCCGGCGAGCCAGGCCGCCGCCTCCTGGCGGCGAGGCAGGTGAACGAGGAGAACGCCCGCCGCTTCCAGCTCGGGTATGCGCCCGCCGGCCGCGGGTTTGCGGAGTACCTCCGGGCCAAGAAGCGGTCCCTGGCGGATGCGCAGGACGGGGGCCTCCTCCGCCGCGACGGCACCGACTTCTTCGCCGAGCGCCTGGTCATCCCCATTCGCGACGAGCGCGGCCAGCCCCTGGCCTTCACGGCGCGGACCGTGCGTGCGGACGAGCAGCGCAAGTACATCAACTCGCCCGAGACGCCCGCGTACGTCAAGGGACGGGTGATCTTCGGCCTCGACCTCGCGCGTGACGAGATCGCGCGCCGCGGCCATGCCGTATTGATGGAGGGCCAGTTCGACGTCATCACCGCGCACGGCGCCGGCATCCAGAACGCGGTCGCCAGCTCCGGCACCGCCTTGACCGACGACCAGGTCCGGCTCCTCAAGCGCTTCACGGACGAGCTGCTGCTCGTCTTCGACGCCGACCGGGCAGGCCGCCAGGCGGCCCAAAAGGCGGTGCTGCTGGCAGCCGCGCACCAGATGCGCACGAGGGTCGCCACCGTCGCCGGCGCCAAGGATCCCGATGAGTTCCTACGCGCCGCGGGTGCGGACGCCGGGAAGCAGTGGGAGGATCTCGTCGCCAAGGCCCCGTCCGGCTTCGAGTTCGGCATGGAGGAGGGGGCCGCCGGGCTCAACCTGAGCAACGCCAATCACGTCGAGCTCGCCGCGAGAAAGCTGCGCGAATGGATCGCCCAGTTCCCGGTTGCCCTGCAGGAGGACTATCGCGAGCGGGCCAAGCGCTGGATGGGGGTCTCGGGCCACCTCCTGGCGGCCGAACCGGACGAAATGCGAAGCCCAGGCCGACCGGGCGCCTACAAGGTGGGCAAGAACGGTTTGGAGACCTCTCTGGCGGGGAAAAAGATGACCGTAGGCAGATATCTGCTGCAACTCCTCGCTGTCCGGCCGGTTGCGTTCGATCTTGTGCGAACAAAGATCAGGCTTGATGAGTTGGACGAAGAGGATCGCGGTATATACGAACGGATGTTGGAGACATACGAGCGCGGCGGTGTGTCGGGGCTCGAGAAGGAATTGGCGGGCTACCCCGCGGAGGAACAGGACCTGATCAGAAGGGCTTGGGCGGCGCCTCCGCCCAGCGTTGACGACGAGGTGGCCGTGGAGCTGGCCGAGCGCATCACGCTCGACCACATGAGAGGCCGCCACAGTGGGATAATCCGCGAGCTTTCCGAGGCTGAAAGAGGGAAGGACTCGGAAAGAGTGGCGCGGCTCGAGGCAGAGGCCAGGGAGCTGGCTCACGCCATCGCGGACATGGAAAGGAGAGGGTGACGATCGCGCGCGCAGCCAAAGTAGCGACCAAGGGTGGAAACCGGGCCGGCAAGGCTGTCGAGAAGCCGGAGCACAGGTTCGAAGACGAGCTGATGGCCGTCGCCGAGCAGCTCATTGTCAAGGGCAAGGAGCAGGGCTACCTCACTCCTGACGACATCCTGCAGGGCTTCCCGGAGATCGACGCCGAGCCGGACCAGATCTTCCGGATCTTCGCCGCGTTCAAAGAGATCGGCATCGAGGTCACGGACGGAGAGAAGGACTTCGAAGAGGTCGAGCAGATCGACGACGAGATGCTGCTCGACATCGAGATGATGGATTCCGTTTCGCTGGACGACCCGGTCCGCATGTACCTCAAGGAGATCGGGCGCGTGAGCCTGCTCACGGCCAACGACGAGGTCGAGCTGGCGCAGGCCATCGAGGCCAAGCCGCTCCACGACGCCCTCAAGGCGCTGAACGTCATCGAGGAGATCGACTCCCGGCAGCGCTCCGTCGAGGAGATGCTGCCCGACGTCATCGAGCGCCTGGCCACCGTCAAGCGCAAGGGCCAGCAGGCGCACATCGCGCAGGAGCTGTTGGGCCTTTCCGATCTGGGCAAGCTCCAGAACCTGCTCGACGCGGCCTCCGCGGAGCGCCGGCGCCAGGCCACGAACGGGGCCGCACGGCCCCGGGTTCGAGCCGAAGCGTTGGAGTCGTACCGGATCGCCCGCTACCGGCTGACCGAGCGGTACGAGCGTGCCTATGAGGCGAAGCAGCGGCTGACCGAGGCCAACCTCCGGCTGGTCGTCTCGATCGCCAAGAAGTAC
>DMCH01000144.1:12801-16302 GCA_003446775.1 Chloroflexota bacterium | reverse complement strand
ATGCTGCAGAGCACGGTCGGCGCCCAGTCGAGGGCGCAGCTTGTCCTCGTCAACGAAGGGGATTCCGCGTCGGCAGCGAGCGCCT
Source organism: Chloroflexota bacterium (assembly GCA_003446775.1). Taxonomy (GTDB): domain Bacteria; phylum Chloroflexota; class Dormibacteria; order Dormibacterales; family Dormibacteraceae; genus UBA10449. Next base: position 16,217 of record DMCH01000144.1, on the reverse strand, counting down.
TCTTGAGCTCCGTCGGCGTCCATCAGCCCTCGCTGCTCGATTCGGACCTCGCGGTCGGACGCGCGTACGGCGCCATCGGCCTGCCGATCACCGTCTTCGTCCGCTCTGATGGTTCGATCGACGCCCGCCAGATCGGCCAGCTGGATGAACGCGTGCTGGTGGCCGAACTGTCGAAACTGGGCGGTCAGTAGACTTCGGCAAGAGATGGGGGTCGGAGGGTTTCGACGGATCGCGTTGGTGACTGCGATCTTCGCCTACCTGCAGATCGCGCTCGGTGGCCTTGTCCGCGTGTCGGGCTCCGGCCTCGGATGTCCTGACTGGCCGCTTTGCCATGGCCGCCCGTATCCGCCCGCGGACCCGCACGCGATCATCGAGTACTCGCACCGGGCGGTCGGCAGCGTCACTGGCATCCTGATCATCGCGACCGTCGTGCTGGCGTGGGTGGTGTTTCGCGCGCAACGGCCTCTGGTGGCCTGGCTTGCGACCGCCTCGCTGATCGGCGTGGTGGGGGAGGGGGTGCTCGGCGGCGTGGTGGTCGCTAATGACCTGTCGCCCTGGCTGGTGGTGGTGCACCTCGGCCTCGCGATGATGATCCTCGGCTTTCTCGTCGCGACAGCCGTGATGGCGGCGCCACCGTCACCCGGCGTACCGGATCAAGGCTTTCGCCGGCTCATGGCGGTGGTGACGGGGCTTACGTACCTGCTGCTGCTCACGGGATCGACCGTGGTCGCGAGCAGCGCCGACCGGAGCTGCCAGACATGGCCGCTGTGCGGCGGAGGCTTCGCCCCGGATTTCGCCGGCGCCAACGCCTATACGATGCTGCACAGAGGCGCGGTCCTGGTGATCGGGATCCTCATCGTTTATGCGCTCGCGTCCGCGATCAGGCGATGGGGGATGCAATCGGGAATCGGTCGGAGTGCTGCGGCCACCCTGCTCGTCTTCGCGGTGCAGATCGCCGTGGGAGCAGGAGCCGCACTGACCGACGGCGGCTTCTTCAACGGCCTCCACGTGGCTCTCGCGACGCTCGTTTGGTCGGGCGTCTTGACGACCGCGCTGCTGACTCTGCCGCGGGCCGACCGCATAGCTGAGCTCACCCAGCTGACCGTGGAGAAGAGTTCGGCGTGAACGCCGTCACGCTGCAGCCGAGGACAGGCGCGCTCACGGTGGTGCGTGACTACGTCAGCCTCCTCAAGCTCCGCATCGTTGCGCTCCTGGACGCCACCGCGATCGGCGTGATGATCCCGGCGGCGCATGGCCACCCTCGCCTGGAAGCGGTGCTCGCCGTCCTGGCCGGAGGCACCCTCGCGGCCGGCGGCGCGCACGCCATCAACTGCTGGTTCGACCGCGACATCGACGCCGCCATGACCCGCACGCGCCGGCGTCCGATCCCGGGAGGGCGCATCCCGCCCTGGCACGCGCTGGCCATCGGCATCGCCCTCAACGTGCTCGCTTTTGCAATCTTGTGGACGTGGACGAACCTGCTCGCTGCGGCTCTGGCGCTGACCGGCACGCTGATCTACGTCTTCGTCTACACGATCTGGCTGAAGCGGGCGACGCCCCAGAACATCGTCATCGGCGGCGCCGCCGGCGCGATTCCGCCGCTGGTGGGCTGGGCCGCCGTGACCGGCCGGCTTGACCTCACCGCGCTGGCCCTGTTCGCGGTCATCTTCTTCTGGACGCCGCCTCACTTCTGGGCGCTCGCGCAGCTGATCAAGGCCGACTACGCCCGAGCGCACATACCGATGCTGCCCGTGGTCGCCGGCGAGCGGTCGGCGAAGCGTCAGAGCGTCGTCTACGCGGTGCTCACGGCTGTCGTAAGCGTGATCCCGTTCTTCACCGGCTCTGCCGGCGCCATTTACCTCGCGGGCGCCATCGTCCTGGGCGCGGGGCTCGTCACGATCAGCCTGCTCGACCTCAGCGGGCGGCGCTGGACACGCCGTCTGTTTACGTACTCCCTCGTTTACGTGGCGATCTTGTTCGGTCTGTTCGCTGTCTCCCCATTCCTTCCTTGATGGAGATCGTCCGCCTCCACCTCGCCCGCATAGACGCGCTCAATCACATCCCCGTGCACGGCTTTGTGATCAAGCACCCGCGCGCAGGAGCGATCCTGGTCGACACCGGCGTCGGCTGGCCGTACGACATGCTCAAAGAGTGGAAGATCGTCAACCGACATGCCGCCGACGCGCTCGCGGAGCACGACCTGAGTCCCGCTGATGTGCGCATCGTGATCAATACCCACCTCCATTTCGACCACTGTGGGCAGAACGCCGTGTTCAAGCACGCGCCGTTCTACGTCCAACGGGCGGAGCTGGAGCGCGCGCGCCGCCAGGAAAAGCTGACCTCGGAGTGGTTCGATTTCGCAGGCGCGCGATTCGAGCTGATGGACGGCGATTCCGAGATCGCCGAAGGCGTACGGGTCGTCGCCACCCCCGGGCACACGGTCGGCCATCAAAGCGTGATCGTGGAAAACCCTGAGGGCGGGGCCATCATGATCGGTGACGCCGCTTACACTTCCGCCATCTATCGCGAAGGTGAAAACGCCGACCTCAGCCGCTGGCGGGGCCAGTACGCCGACCGCGAAGCATGGGCCGGCTCGCTGCGGAGGCTGCACGATATGCGTCCACATGTAGTTCATTTCTGTCATGACACCCGCGTAGCGGAGATGGCGCCGTGAGCAAGTTCGGCCCTCTGGTCAGCCCAAAGTGGCTGCGCGACAACATCGGCGAACCCGACCTGCGCATCGTTGACTTCCGTTGGTACCTGGTGGGCCGCCAGGGTCGCGACGCTTACCTGGGTGGCCACATCCCCGGCGCCGTGTTCGTCGACCTCGACGCTGTCACCGGTACCGGTGCCGGCCGGCATCCTCTGCCCACGCGACAGAAGTTCCAGGACGAGATGCGCCTCGCAGGCATCAGCGCCGGGTCCAGGGTGGTCGTCTACGACGACGCGGGCGGCTCGATCGCGGCCCGGCTCTGGTTTCTGCTGGGCTGGTTCGGTCATGGCGCCCAGGCCGTGCTCGATTCGGGACTGCAAGGCTGGGGTGAGCCGCTCGAGACGGCCGTCCCCTTTGTGCAGGCCGGCGATTTCAAGGCACGCGCGCCGAAGCGGACACGAATCGTCGATTTCGAGCAGGTCAAGCGGTTGTCGAATGCCGACGGAGCCCGCGCTCGCGACCGCGCGGTTCTGCTCGATGCGCGGGTGGGTGAGCGCTATCGGGGAGAGAAGGAGCCGATCGATCCGAAGAAGGGCCACATCCCGGGCGCGGTCAGCGCTCCCTGGATCGACAACCTCGACGCCGACGCCCGGTTCAAGTCGCCCGACGAGCTGCGGCGCCGGTACGAGGCGCTGGGTGTAGATGGGAAGAAAGGCGCGGTCGTCTATTGCGGGTCAGGCGTCAACGCCTGCCATGACCTGCT
>DMCH01000144.1:2361-12573 GCA_003446775.1 Chloroflexota bacterium | reverse complement strand
GGCATTGCCGACGTGCGCCTTTACGAGGGATCGTGGAGCGACTGGTCGCATCGTGACGCCCCTGTCGCCACGGGCAAACAACCCAGGTGATTGGCTTAGGATTCGGCCCGTGATTCTTGAGGGCAAGCGAGTGCTGATCGCCGGCATGAGCGACCGGCGCAGCATCGGCTACGCGATCGCGGTCGAGGCGCAGAAGGCGGGCGCGGAACTGTTGCTGACCAGCTTCGGCCGGATGATGAGCATCACCCAGATGACGGCCAGGAAGCTGAATCCAGTCCCTGACATCCTAGAGATGGACGTCAGCAAACCTGATGACATCGCAGCGGCGGTGAAAGAGACAAGCAAGAAATGGGATCGGCTGGACGGGCTCGTCCATTCGGTTGCATATGCGCCACCAGATGCGCTCGGTGGCCAATTCTTGAACACGAAATGGGAGAGCGTCGCGACGGCGCTGCAGGTGAGCGCATTTTCGTTTAAAGAGCTGGCGGCAGGTTTTCTCCCGCTGATGAAAGAGCACGGCGGATCGTTGGTGACGCTGGATTTCGACAACTCCACGCAGGCCTGGCCGAAATACGACTGGATGGGCGTTTCCAAGGCAGCGCTGGAATCGGTGACTCGTTATCTGGCGCGCGATCTCGGCCGCTACAAAATTCGCGTCAACGCTGTTTGTGCGGGTCCTCTGGCGACGCTGGCCGCCAGTGGAATTCCAGGTTTCAAGGATTTCGAAGAGGTGTGGGGATTGCGAGCTCCGCTGGGCTGGGAGCTGCAGGACCGCACCCCGGTCGGCCGCGCCGTGGTGGCGCTTCTCTCCGATTACCTGAATATGACCACGGGCGAGCTGCTGCACGTGGACGGCGGCTTCCACGCGATGGGAACGGACCTCCCGCCTGGCCTCCCCACGTAGTGGGGAGGTCCCGCCAGGCGCACCCAGCGCGCCTCGCGGGGGTGGGGAGATTCGAGATCAGTTATTGCGGTGTGAGCATGGCTGCCACCACATCTAGTGGCACTGTTGTCACAAGTCCGCAACATAGTGTTAGGCTCTCCCCAAATCCTGAATCTCGCTCTCAAGGAGGGACCGTTATTGCGGGAGTGCCTGGTGATCTATGTGGACGCCGCTCTCGACAGAAACGGCCGGGCAGGATGTGGCCTGGCCGTTTTCATCAGGGGTCGCGCCGTCTATACGGAATCGTTCGGTTTCTCGCACCTGGGCGGTTCGGCCCAACTGGAGGCGCACGTGTGCGCCGGGGCGCTCGATCTCGCCGCGGCCCGCTGGCCATATCACCGCGTCATCGTGCGCACCGATTGCGCACCCGTCGTCCGCAGCCGGATGCCTTCGAGCGACAGCTTCCGCGTCGCTGTGTTCGAGGTTCGTGAACGATGTCGACGCGGTTGGCGCGTCGTCCGTTATGTCAGCCGTAAAGCGAATCCCGCGCATGAATTAGCACGCGAAGGATTGAAGAGCATCTCGCGCCAGCCTGCTCTTGCTGCGGCATGACCTGATCAAGATTGGTGCGGAAGAGCGTGGTTATACTGCAATTTGTTCGCACCAGAAATTTCTGAATCAGGAGCCGAAATGGCAGCAGACGAAACCGCACAGCAGCCACGCCGACGTGGTCGCCCACCAGGCAGCAGGTCGACAACGGGAACGCGCCGCCGGCTTGACGGCCACGAGCTGACGCAGCAGCTGAACGGCATGGTGGCGGAGCTCATCAAAGAAAACCGCAAGCTGAAGCGCCAGGTGGAGAAGCTGACCGCGCGCGGCGCGAAAGCTGCGAGCGGCGCCGTCGAACGGAGCCTGCGCACCATCCAGCGCAGAGTGCAAAAAGCCCTCGGCACTCCGAAACGGCGCAAGCGCCGCACCACAGCGGCCGCACCGGCTACGCGAAAGCGCGCAACCACGACGACGAGGAAGCGCAGAAAATAGGGGCCCCCGCGGAGTCGAAGACTCCGTGGGGTACAAGTGCCGGTTAGGTTCTAGGCGGGGCCTCCGTCTGCTTGGCCGTCCGGTACGCATCTACGATGCTGAAGAGCCACAGCCCGGCGCCGCCGAGCTCCATCGGAACGCCGATCGCGGCCCCGATCACGCTGAGGTCCAGGTCGAAGCCAAAGAACTGCAAGCCTCCGACGCCGACCAGGTATGCGACCCCCTTCAGGTTGTGGCCGAGGTAGAAATGCCCAAGCCCCGGGACGATCGCCAGGGCGGCCGCGAGGGCCGGGCTCTTCCGCGCTTGGCGGAACGCGCCTTGATATGCGCCCGAGGCGGGCGCTCCGCATCGTGGGCACGGCGCGCTCGGATTGGTGAGCAGCGCGCCGCACCGGCCGCACAGCACATCTGAGGCCATTGCCTAATTAAACGACCAGACGACCCAAAGCCGGTTGGCTCTCATAATTGAGCCCGTGGATCTCGGGTTCACAGCTGACGAGGAGGCCTTCCGGCTCGAGGTCCGCGACTGGCTCGATCGCAACCTCCCTGCAGAGTGGCGACACCGCGGAGTGGGCGGTTTTCGAGAGGAAGAGGAGACCGATCTCCAGCGTCAGTGGCAGCGCCGCCTTCACGAAGCCGGCTGGCTGAAGCTCGCCTGGCCCAAGCAGGCGGGCGGCCGCGAGGCGACCCCGGTCATGCAGGCCATTTACCAGGAGGAGATGGAGAAGGCGGGAGCGCCCATCATCCTGGGCCGGCTTGGCGTGAGCCTCCTCGCTCCGACCCTGCTCGTCCACGGTTCGCAGTGGCAGAAGGACACGTACGTCGAGAAGATCCTCTCTGGCGACATGAACTTCTGCCAGGGCTTCAGCGAGCCTGACGCGGGCAGCGACCTGGCAGGGCTGCGCGCACGCGCGCAACGGCGGGACGGGCACTGGGTCCTCGACGGTCAGAAGACCTGGTCGAGCGGCGCGCACTACTCCGACAGGAGCTTCCTGCTCGCGCGCAGTGACGCCGAGGCCGAGCCGCACAAAGGCATCTCGTTCTTCCTGGTCGATATGCATCAGCCCGGAGTCGAGGTGCGGCGGATCCACCAGATGACCGGCGGCGGCGAGTTCTGCGAGATCTTTCTCTCGGGCGCGGTGGTGGACGACCGCGACGTGGTGGGCGAACCTGGTGCGGGCTGGAAGATCGCCATGACGGTCTTCGGGTTCGAGCGCGCCGGCCTGGCCCAGGCGGCCCGGTTCGAGCGCGTCGTCGCCGAGCTTGCGGGCCTTGCCCGGGATCGCGGCGCCGGCGGCGACGTCACGGTCCGCCAGAAGGTGGCACAAGCGCAGATCGAAGCGCACGTGTTCCGCCTCAACGGCCTGCGCAACCTCACTAAGGCCCAGCACGGCGATGCGCCCGGGCCCGAAGCGTCCCTCACCAAGCTCTACTGGAGCGAGATGGACAAGCGCATCCAGGAGACGGCGGTTGGCGTGCAGGGACCATACGGCGCGCTTGCGCCTGGTTCGCCGTTTGCGGTCGAAGACGGACGCTGGCAGTACGCATGGATGTGGGCGCAGGCCGAGACGATCTACGCCGGTTCGTCAGAGATCCAGCGCAACATCATCGCCGAGCGCGTGCTCGGGCTCCCCCGCGGGCGGTAATGGCGACGGCGACGGTCGTCGACAGGCTGCGCGCCCGCATCGGCAAAGCCGCGCCACCGGTCGCCGCCACGGTCGAGGCGGGCCATCTCAAGCGCTTTGCCGAGGCGATTGGAGATCCCAATCCGCGCTGGCTCAGCGAGGCGCCGCCCACGTTCCTCGTGGCCATCGCGCCCACCTCGATCCACCTCGCCGAGGCTGAGGAGTACGGCAAGGGCTGGCTGAACGGCGGCAACCGCTTCGAGTACATCGAACCGGTGAGGGTGGGCGACCGCATTACGGCGACCGGCAAGGTGGCGGACGTCTACGAGAAGACCGGATCGAGCGGCACGCTGCTCTTCATCATCTTCGAGACGGAGTACGTCAACCAGCATGGGCGGCCCGTCGCGCGCCTGCGCGGGACGGCGATCAGGCGATGACGCCAAAACTCGGAGAGGAGATCCCGGAGCTGGTCAAGCACCCGACCACGCGCCAGCTCGTGCAGTACGCGGGCGCGCAGGGCGACTTCTACGAGATCCACTACGACCAGGACTTCGCGCGCAGCGTCGGCCTGCCCGGGGTCATCCTGCACGGCCTCCTGAAGGCGGCTTTCCTCGGCCAGCTGGTCACGGATTGGCTCGGCGACAAGGGCACGCTGAAGACGTTCGAGGTCAGCTATCGAGGCATCGACCAGCCGGGCCGGCCGTATCGGTGCCGGGGCCGGGTCACAAAGGTGGACGGCGATCAGGCCGAGCTGGAGATCTGGGGCGAGGACTCCGACGGCAACAAGACCACGGTCGGTTCGGCGACGGTCTCGATGAAGGAGTAAGGGATGGCCTTCTTGATCGTCAAGTACGTCCACATACTGGCCGCGATCGTCGCAGTCGGATTGAACCTCAGCTATGCGGTCTGGATCATCCGCGCGCAGAGAGATCCCGGGCATATAACTTTTGCGCTTAAGGGCATCAAGTTTCTCGACGACCGCATCGCGAACCCGGCGTACGGCCTGCTCCTCCTCACCGGACTGTTGATGGTCGTGCTGCTGCCCATCCCGATCACCACGCTGTGGATTGTGATCGCGCTCGCGCTCTACGCGCTCCTGGTCGTGCTCGCGATCAGCCAGTACACCCCGACGCTCCGGAAGCAGATCCAGCTCGCCGAGGCAGGTGATACGACGTCGGCCGAGTTCACCGGCCTCGCACGACGCAGCCAGATCCTTGGTCAGGCCCTCGGGGTGATCGTGCTGGTGATACTCGCCATGATGGTTTTCAAACCCCATTTGTAAGGGACCTGCGCGCGAAGGGCCGTCATTCCACGCATTGCCAGCAGCACTGAGGCGTCGATGACGCAGTAGCCGCCGGCGATGACCGAGGGCGGGTTGCCCGAAGGGATGTGCGTCCACGGTGCCACCGGGAGCCACGCCCAGTTGCCGAAGGCGGTGCCGAAGATCTCCAGCTCGCCGGTGGCGATGAAGATCGCGGCAAACAGCGACCACCGCGGCGAGCGGAGGACGAAGTAGGCGAACACCGGCAGGCACAGCGCGCCCTGCAGGTCGACGCGGCCAGTGAGCACAGGCAGAAGGGTCAGGCCCAGGACGGCCCAGGTCGTGGCGCCGGCGAGCACTACGTGAGCCACCCGCTTCCCGTACTGAATCACGACCGGCGTGCGCGCAGCCATCAGGCCGAACAGGTACACCAGGCCGTGGCCGGGCGGCACGAACAGCGGCACGTTGTGCAGCCGGTATCTGTACACACCCCAGACCAGCGATCCGAAGATCTCGAACCCGGTCGCCACGATCACGCAAGTCCACACCTGCAGGCGCTGCTCCTTGGGCGCTTTCAGCGCGGACAGGTAGAGGACGGCGAACGTGAGCGCACCGAGCGCCCACTGCTGCCAGAGCGCGGTGATGCGGCTGTCCGCGAGGAGCAGGAGGGGCGTGTACGTGAGCAGATAGGCGTGCAGCCAGTAAGGCTTGAGGCGGTTCAGCACTGCCGGAAGCACATTACTTGATCGCCCCGCGAACATCGACGAGGCCACCCTGCGGCGTCCAGCCCGTCCCGTTCCAGGTCTCGATCTGCATCTGCGAGATGGGGAAATGGTCGGTCGGGGTGGTCCTGATCACGATGCCGGGAAGCGCGAATGGATTGGTCTCATTGAGCTGGGTGGCGGCGATGTTCATCACGTTCTGGCGGGTCATGTTCGACCCCGCATGCTTCAGGACGTCGACCATCGTGTATGCGCCGGCTACGCCGCTGATATTGAAATCGATGTTGGCGTCACAGCTCGCGCAGCTGCCGATGATCTGCTTGTAGAGCCGGATGCCGGCGTCGTTGGCCCACCGAGGATCGGACGGGTCCTTGAGGTAACTCGCGCTGGTGACGTTCTTGAGCGCAGCGCCGGCCGCCTTCGCCTTGGCCATGTTGGCGGATGAGTTCGCGCCGGAATTCACGTAGATCGTAGGCGTCCAACCCAGTCCGGTGATGCCGGCCAGTGACGTGACGGTGAATTCCGGAGTTGTGAAGAGCAGCACGGTATCGACACCCTTCGCCTTGAGCTTGCCGATCTGCGACGCGGGGCTGGCGGCGGCGGGCTCGTAGCTTTCTTGGTCGACGATCATCGATGCGTTGGCGCCGAGCCCATCGGTCAGCCCCTTCAGATAGTCCTTGCCGTAGTCATCGTTCTGGTACAGGACGCCGACCTTCGCGTTCGGGTGGTTGGCGAGGATGTCTTTGGCGAAGACATGCGACTCGACTTGGTAGGAAGGAATCCAGCCGATGGTCCACGGGAACTTGCCGTAATCGGCGCTCCAGGTTGTCGCCCCGCTGAACACGAAGATCTGGGGCACCTTGTTGGTATTCATGTATTCACGCACCGAGGCCTGCGGCTGGGTGCCGAGGCTGCCGTAGATCGCGAAGACCTTGTCCTGCTCGACGAGCTGATGGGTCAGATTGGCCGTGGTGGTCGCGGTGTAAGCATCGTCGAGGATCTTGAGCGTGATCTTGCGGCCGCCGATGCCGCCGCTACCGTTGACGTAGTTGAAGTATGCGTTGGCGGCGTAGGAGATGGTCTTGTTCGCGGACGCGGGACCCGACAGGGCGGTGGTGTTGCCAAGCAGGATCGTGTCGGTCGTGATGCCGACATCGGTCTGGGGAGCCGGGCCGGCTGAGCCCCCACAGGCGGCAATGGTGACGAGGAGGGCTGCGAAAGCAGCGAGGCCAGGTCCGGTCTTTGCCATCGATTTGACCAAGGGGGCACATGGTACCCGAGAAGAAGAAAGGGGCCGGAAGATCCGGCCCCTTCGATAAGTAGCTGACGGAGTTAGCCGGGGCGGCCGTCCTGGATGGTGCCGAAGGGCTCCCAGTGGTCGGTCGTCCACTTGATGGTCTGCAGCTGGGAGATGGGGAAGCGGTGCGTCTTCGAGGTATGCACCTTGATCCCCGGCAGGACCAGGAAGTTGTCAGTCTCGCTCAGCTGGCCGGCTGAGATGTCGACCACGTTCTGGCGCGTCAGGTTGGTGCCGGCCCTCTTAAGCACGTCCACGACGGAGAACGCGAAGGCCATGCCGGCGACGCAGAAGTTGTCGGCGTACTGGCAGCCGTTCCCGTACTTGTCCAGGATCGTCTTGTACTGGAGGATCCCGGCGTCGTTCGCGAAGGCGCTGTCGTTGGGGTCTTTCAGGTATCGCGCCGAGATCATGCCGTCGACAGGCGACGAGTTGCCGACGTTCTTGATCACCGACCGCCATGTCGTGGTGCTGGCGGCGACCTGGTTCATGTAGATCTTCGGTTTCCAGCCGCTGATGTAGGCATTGGTGACGGCGCTGGCGGCGTAACCGGGTGTGGCGATGACGAAGAAGGTGTCGGCGCCGCTGGCCTTCATCACGTTGACCTGCGAGCGCATGTCGGTGGGGTCGCCGGCGTTGTACTTCGTCTCGCTGACGACCATGGAAACGTTGCTGCCCAGCGCGTTCTTGAAGCCGTTCCAGCCGTCCTGCCCGTAGGCGTCGTTCTGGTAGAGGATCGCGATCTTCGAGCTGGGCGCGTTCGCAACTATGTACTTGGCGTAGATCGTGGCTTCGGTCACGTAGTCAGGCTGCCACCCGAGGGTGTACGGATACTTGTCGTAATCAGTTCCCCAGGTGCTGGCGCCGGTGAAGACGAACAGCTGCGGGACCTTCTGCGCGTTGTAGTAGTCGCGCACGGCTTTGTTGTTGGGGGTGCCGAGGTCGCCGAAGGTGGCGAAGACCTTCTCGTCCTGGACTAGCTGGCGGGCCTTGTCCGGTGTCTTGGACGGGTCGTAGCCGTCGTCGAGGACGACGTAGTTGATCTGGCGTCCGTTGACGCCTCCCTTTTCCTTGTTGATGTAGGTGAAGTAAGCGGTGGCGCCTTTCGCGACCGCGTAATAGAAGGACGCGGTGCCACTCAGCGGGAAGGTCCCCCCGATCTTGATCTCCGTGCTGGTGACGCCGGGATCGGTGGCCGTGATCCCGGGGGAGGCCTGGCTCCCGCAGGCACCAAGGACGACGAGAAAGGCTGCGAGCGCAGCGATACGAGAACCGGTCTTTGGCATAGAACTTCCTCCCAATTTCATCAACATGTATTTAAACAGTCTTTGGCCGGAGATCAAGGGACGATCTCAGTGGGCTCCCGCTCCGCCACCGGCTCGGCTGCCGGCAGACGTGCCGCCCCCCGCAGGGAGAGATACCAAAGCCACCCCCGCCGCAGGAGACCGGCGGCGCCGTTGGGCGCGAAGAACAGGATCAGGATCAACAGCGCACCGAAGATGATGTCCGGCTTGCCCGGAAATGAGAAAACGCCGATCTGCAGGCCCGAAGCCTTCTCCGCGAAGTAAGGCAGCCAGACCACGAACAGGCCCCCCAGCACTGCGCCGAAGTCCAGGCCCAGCCCGCCGATCACTATCCCCACCAGCAGCGCCAGGGAGAGGCTGAGGCCGAAGCTGTCGGGGTTGAGATAGCTGGTCGCGATGGCGAGCAGGGAGCCGGCCACGCCCGCGTAGAACGCTGACAGTCCAAAGGCAAGGGTCTTGTAGTAGGCGAGGTTGATACCGCTGGCAACGGCCGCCGTCTCGCTGTCGCGGATGGCCATGAAAGCTCGGCCGGTCCGGCTGCGGACCACGCCCCAGGCGAAGGCAAAGAGCACGAGCGCGATCCCCGCGTTCAGGTAGTAGAGCCATTGCTCCTGGCTGAGATCAAGGCCAAAGGGCGCCAGGACCGGCGGCATCACGATGCCGGAATGCCCGCCCGTGAACGAGTCGAAGTGGTTGAGGACCGGCGGGATCGAGAGAGCGAGGGCAAACGTGGCGAGCGCCAGGTAGATGCCCGTCAGCCGGAGCGCAGGGATGCCGATCAGGACCCCGCCCACCCCAGCCAGGAGACCGGCCGCCGGGATGGTCGCCCAGTATGGGACGCCGGGACCGTGGACAAGGATCGCTGTCGTGTAGCCCCCGACGGCCATGAATGCGCCGTTGCCCAGTGAGATCTGGCCGCTGTACCCGGTCAGGATGTTGAGTCCGAGCAGCGCGATGACGAAGATGGCGACTTTCGCGAACTCGAACGTATAGAACTGGTTGGTGACCGTGGGCAGGCCGATCAGAACGACGCCCCCGACGACTACCAGCCCCACAATCTCTGGACGGACTGCGGGCAGCCGCCTCATACCCGCCTCACTGCTGCCCGTCCGAACAACCCCGCCGGCCGCACTAGCAGCACGACCACGATCACGATCAGCCCGAAGGCAAGTCGCAGATCCTGCCCGCCCGGGATGTAGGTCCCGACGAGAGCCATGACGATGCCGATCGCGATGCCGCCCACCACCGAGCCGAGCGGGCTCTCGATCCCACCCAGGACGGCGGCGGCGAAGGCGAACAGGAGGATCGACTGCATCATGTTCGGGTCGAGGAAGATGATCGGCGCGACCATCATCCCGGAGACGGCTCCCACCGCCGCGGCCAGGCCCCAACCGAGGGCCAGCATCCAGCCCACGCGCACGCCCAGGAGGCGGCTGCTCTCCGGATAGAGCGACGCCGCCCGCATCGCCAGGCCGATCTTGGTGCGTGAGAAGAATAGGTAGAGGAGCAGCAACATGACCAGGACCACTGCCAGCACGCCCAGGTCCTGGGTGTCGAGGTAGAGGCCGCCGAACCGCACCGGCTGGCTTATGAATGCGCCGCGATATTCCTTGAAGACGTAGCCCCAGACCAACCCGGTGACGCCGTTGATGATCGTGAAGAGGCCGAGGGTCACGATCACCAGCGTCAGCACGGGCGCCCCCTCGAACGGCCTGATCAGCAGCCGTTCGATCCCGATTCCCAGGGCGAAGGAGGCCACGATCGTGATCACGAACGCGGTCCAGAAGTCGAGGTGTGCGTACTCGATGAGCGAGTAGCTGATGAAGGTCGAGAAGGTCGCCATCTCGCCCTGCGCGAAGTTGGCCACGTCCATCGCCCGGTAGACGAGGACCAGAGCCAGCGCCAGGCTGGCGTAAATGCCGCCGCTCGCGATGCCCGAGACGATCTGCTGAATGAAGGCAAGCATCAGTAGCCCAGATAAGACCGGCGCACGGCTTCGTCCTTCTGCAGCTCGGCGCTCGTGCCAGAGACCGCCACCCGGCCTGCCTCGAGGACGTAAGCGTGGGCGGCCGCTTCGAG
>DMCH01000144.1:0-2066 GCA_003446775.1 Chloroflexota bacterium | reverse complement strand
CCGAGCGAGGGTTCGTCGAGCAGGAGCAGGCGGGGCCGCATCATCAGCGCTCGAGCGATGGCGAGCATCTGCTGCTCTCCTCCTGAAAGGGTCGCGGCGAGCTGCTTGCGGCGCGCCGGGATCCAGGCGAAGTACTCGCACACGCGGTCGTAGTCGGCCTTGATGCCTTTGCTGTCGCGCCTGATGTACGCGCCCATCTGGAGGTTCTCCCACACGGTCAGCTGGCCGAGCGTGCCGCGTCCCTCGGGCACGTGGGCGATGCCAAGGCGCGCGATGTGCTCAGGCGCGCGCTTGGAGATGTCGTGGCCGTCGAAGACCACGCTGCCGGTTTTGCGGACCGTTCCCGATATGGCTCGAAGAGTGGTCGTCTTGCCGGCGCCGTTGGCTCCCAGGAGCGCGACGATGCCGCCCGCGTTGACGCTCAGTGAGACCCCGTGCAGCGCGCTGATGGGCCCGTAGGCGGCGACTACGCCTTTCAGCTCAAGCTGCGCCATTCTGCTGCGTCCCCAAATAGGCCTCGATGACACGCGGGTTGGTCTGCACTTCGCGCGGCGTGCCTTCGGCGATCACGCGGCCGAAGTCGAGCACGACGACGCGATCGCTGACTCTCATGACCAGGCTCATGTGGTGCTCGACAACCAGCAGAGTCAGGTTGAAGTCGGCGTGAAGGCGGCGCAGCTCCTGCGCCAGCCGGTCGACCTCCTCATGAGTCAACCCTCCGGCGGGCTCGTCCAGGAGCAGAAGGCTGGGCGCCGAGACCAGCGCCCGTGCGAGCTCGATTTTCTTGAGCACCCCGAACGGATGGCCGCGAGCCGGCTGGTTGGCCAGGCTCTCGAGGCCGAGGTAGCGGAGCACCTCGAGCGCTTTGCTCTTGGCCTCGCGCTCGATGCGCCGAGTCCCGGGCAGCCTGAGTCCGGCCCGCAGGAAGTGGAAGTAATCGGTCTGGAACTTGCTGTGATAGCCGGTGAGCACGTTCTCGAGGACGGTCATCCGCGGCCAGAGCTCGACGTTCTGGAAGGTGCGCGCGATGCCGCGGCGGACGATGTTGTGAGGGGCCTGGCCCAGGAGGCTCTTGTCCCGGAAGACAAGGTCGCCGCTATTCAGGCGGTAGAGGCCGCTGATGCTGTTGAACAGCGTCGTCTTGCCGGCGCCGTTGGGTCCGATGAGGCCGACGATGGCTCCTTCGGGGACATTGAAGGAGACCGAGTCGAGCGCGACGATACCGCCGAAGCGGACGTTGACGTCCCTGACTTCGAGCAAGCCCCCCATCAGCGCGCAAGTCTATAAGCGAACTTCCCCGCGTGGCTATTACGCAGGCGGGTCGGGAGGCTCGGATGGCTCGGGCGGCTGCAGCTCGGACGCCGGTGGAGCCGGCGGCGCGGGAGGGGCGGGTGGCGGCGCCACCGGCTCGATTTCCGGGCGGGCGCTCCGGTGCACGACGGACGCCGACGGCAGGACGGGCGTGCGGTCCCCGCGCATCAACACCCAGTAGGCGAGGGCGGCCAGCAGCGCGAGCAGGGCGATGATCGGTAGGAAGACCAGCGGCGGCTTGGTGATCACGTCCAACCCACTGCGCCCGCCGTTGACGGTCAGCGTCAGCGGCGATGCGCTTGGACTTGGGCTCCCGCTCGGGGAGGCCGACGGCGTGGGGGCGGTTGAGGGCGATGGTGGAGCCGGGGGTGTTGGCGTCGGAGGTCCCTGCAACGTGAAGTTGGCGCACGGACCGGGCGGCACGGTCGCGCACAGCCGGTGCGCACCCGGGCTGTCGCCGGCGAAAGGAGTCACGACTTTTGAGAAGTTGCCGCTGGAGTCGGTGGTGACGCTGGCAGCAACGTGGGACTGTGTGTCCCAGAAAAGGCTCATCGACTCGTTGGCGAGAAAGTACGAGCCCGTAGCTGTGATGCGCGTGCTGGGGCCGCCCGCGGCGATGTCGAGGACGATGTTGGCGGCGGTTGGAGTGGGCGTGGTCACCGGCGACGGGGTGGGGCTTGGCGTTGGTGTCGGCGCGGAGCTAGGTGATGGGGTTGGAGTGGGAGTTGGCGCGGGGGATGGTGCACTGATCGCTG
>DMCH01000031.1:9807-11859 GCA_003446775.1 Chloroflexota bacterium | reverse complement strand
GCCAACGAGATCCGGCGCGAGCTGCGCCCGCTCACGGCCATGCTCGTCAAGGGCGAGGTCACCGGCATGAAGCAGGGCGCCGGGGGTCACTACAACTTCTCGATTCGAGACGGCGTGAGCCGTCTCGACGCGGTCCTGTTTGCGGACGACGCGCGGCGGGTGACGACGCTGCCGGAGGATGGGCAGGTTTTCGTCTTCCGGGGCCGAGTCGACTTCTTCGGCAAGACCGGGCGCCTCAGCTTCATCACCGACCAGGTCGAGTTCGACGACGTCGGCAAGCTGCGAGCCCGGCTCGAGGAGCTGAAGCGCCGGCTCGAGGCGGAGGGCGCGTTCGCACCGACTCGCAAGCGCCGGCTGCCCTTCTTGCCTCAGGTGGTGGCGCTGATCACGTCGCCGACCGGCGCAGTCATCCACGACCTCCAGGAGACAATCTGGGAGCGCTATCCGAACATGGGCATCCTTGTTTACCCGGTGCAGGTGCAGGGGGCGGCCGCGCCCATGAGCGTCTCGCGCGCGCTGCGGCGCTGCAACGATGAGGCGCTCGCACAGGTGATCGTGGTGGCCCGAGGTGGTGGCAGCTTCGAAGAGCTGTACGCATTCAACACCGAGATCGTCGCGCGGGCGATCCTCGGTTCCCGGCTGCCGGTCGTGACAGCGCTCGGGCACACGTCGGATCGCACGGTCGCCGACATGGTCGCCGACGTCGAGGCGCGCACGCCCACCGAGGCGGGGTCTCGCGTCGTGCCGAAGAAGGCAGACCTGATCGCATTGCTGCGCGAGCGCGAGCGGCGCCTCGACCGCGAAACCAATCAGCGGCTGCTGCGCGAAACGGAAAAGCTTCAGGTCAAGCGAGCGAGGCTGGTGCAGATCCTGCCGGCGATGGTTCGGGTTCGGGTGGATCGGCTCGCGCACGCCGCCGCGAACCTGGCGCGGCTGAGCCCGGTGCAGCAGGTCGCGCGCCGCGAAGAGGCGCTCCGCGAGCGGGCTCGGCGGCTGGCGGCAGCGGGAGTGGCACGCATGACGCGCGCTCGCAACGCGCTCACGTCACGTCGGTCACCAGATCGCCTGGAGCGGGCATTGCTCGAGCGGTTCGCCACCGAACAGCGCCGTCTCGATCACCTGAGGCAGCAGCTGGTCGCGTTCAGCCCGGAGGCCGTGCTCGCCCGCGGTTACAGCATCACCATCGACGCGGAGTCGGGGCGCGTGGTGCGATCGACCGCGGAAACCGCTGTGGACCGCAAGCTGCGCATCCGGCTCGCAACCGGCCGCCTGGGCGCGCGGGTAGAAGAGGTCGAGACATGAGCGAGCAGCTGACGTATGAGCAGGCGCTGGAAAAGCTCGATGAGAAGCTGAAGCTTCTGGAGGACGGCGACCTGTCGCTCGAAGATGCGCTGAAAGCGGTCGACGAGGCGCGCGTGTACCTGAAGGTCTGCACCGAACGCCTCGAAGCAGCCCGTAAGAAGATCGAGATCCGCCCCGAACCGGTCGAGTAACCTTGGCGCCGGCCTGACGGACTAGATAACGCACGTTTGGCGCCAGACGGCCCGTTCAGCGACCTGCGATGCGAGCGTTTGGCGTCAGGCGTGCGCTATCGCATCTCCCCCACCCGGCGCGGATTCCAGCTGCTCGTTCATGACCCGGATCCGCTGGCTCAGGTTCTTCACGAACTCCAACAGGACCTCGGGGTGCTCATGCACCAGCGCTTGTAGCCGGTCCCGGCGCAGCACCCGCACCGTCGTGTTCTGGCTCGCCTGCGCGCCCGCGGAACGCGGCTGGTCGTCGAACACCGCCATCTCACCGACCACCGAGCTCGGCCCTAGGCGGGCCAGCGTGACCTCGCGGCCTTCATGGTCGACGTGGATGCGGATCTCCCCCTCGAGCACCACGAAGAGCTCCGACCCCACGTCGCCCTTGAGGAAGATCGACTCGCCCTTCGCGTAATGCCGGGTGACCATCAGGTGGTCGATGCTCGACAGCTGTTCCAGGGTCAGCGTGCTGAAGAGCGGCACCCGCTTGAGCGCGATCAGCTCCTTCATGCCATCGCCAAGACCG
>DMCH01000031.1:5616-9470 GCA_003446775.1 Chloroflexota bacterium | reverse complement strand
AGCCATCCGGGGCCGAAGTTTAGCAACGTTTCCAACCCCTCGGCCCTTGCTTGCGGTTCGGTCGACAGGACCCCCCGCTCCACGGTGGCAAAGCCCCGCTTACCGTGCAGCGCGCGCATCGCGCCCAGGCCAGAGTCGGTCGCGTGGCCCGCGAAATCGTCAAGGGCGATCCGCAGGAATGCGTAGGCCGCAGCCTCGTCGCCGTCGCCGCGCATGCGCGAGCTCGCTGCAGCATGCGTCGACATCCGCGCCGACTTCACCCCCTCGTCCAGGTGGTGCTCGAGGTGCGCTTTCACGCGGCGGAACAGGTCGGGACGCCCGCTGCGGATGAGCGCCTCGACCGCGGCAGCGGCCGCGTGCTCACGTGACTCCAGGAGCGGCAGCGTCAGGACCAGAGCCTCGGGCGCCTGCGCCGCCATGGCTTCGGAAGCCAGGCGCCTCACCTCGCGATCGCCGCTCGCCAGCGAGGCCACCAGGGCATCCGCGAACGCCGGCCGTTCGTCGCCCGTGGGCGCCCAGCGCACGGCCTGGTGCAGCGCCTCCCGCCGCACCTCCATGTTGTCATCAAGCAGGCAAGCGACCAACGGCCCCGCGGCCTCGGGCACGTCGGCCTTCATCTTCGCGAAGCTGCGGATCGCCTCGAGGCGCACGACCGCCTCGCGGTCCGTCATGCCGGCGACCACCGTTCCGCGGTCGCCGGTGAAGGCCGCCGCCCACACCGCCGCCGCGCGCCGGTTTGGATCCGACGATTCCCAGAGTTGCTGCAGAAGCGGCCCGGACTCATCCCACGGCGGGTCGTGGGCCGCTCCCGCGACGGCCGCGGCGGCGACGACCCAGCCGTCCGGGTCTTTTACGGCAGCCTGGAGCTGCAGGTTGGTCACCGCCTTGGGCGGCGCGAGCTGCAGAGCCAGCTTCCGCACCGAGGCGTCCGGGGATGCGAGCAGCTCCGGCACCATGGCCGCGAACGCTTCGGGCGCCAGCCTTCCCAACGCCGCCGCGGCGAACGGTCGTGCTCTGTCGTCACCGGTGCGGACGAAGCCGCGCAGCTCGTCGATCTGCGCCGGCGTGGGCCGGCCCAACGCGCGCTGGAAGTCGTTCAAAGAGACGGCATGCGTGCGCAGCCGTTCATAGATGGCGTCGACGTAGAGGCTGCGCACGCGCAGCGCGGCGGCGATGAAAAGAACCGCGAGCACGATGCCGATCACGGCGAGCACCTGGACCGTGGCCGAGACGAACTGCTGCACCAAGAGCAGGCCGACGCCGGTGATCACTGCGGCGCCCGGCAGCACCACGTTGTCGAGCAGAACCTTGAGCTTTGGACCCACCTGAACCGGCAGTGCACCGCCCAGCACGCTCTCGGCGGGATCGTCGAGGCCGGTCTGGAGGCCGTTGCGGACGATGAAGAGGAACAGAGACGTCGCCAGCACCGGGTTCACCGCCACGGCCACAAAGCCGATCAGGGTGAAGATCGGCAGCGCCATGATCGCGTTCTTGACGCCCAGCTTGTCCAGCACCCAGGGCGTGATGAAGAGGCTGATGACCAGCTGCACCACATAGCTGGCCAGCCACGCGTTGCCGATGAGGATGGTCAGCCCCTGCAGGTTGTTGTGCGTCGCGCCGACGAAGATGAGGGCGACGAGGTAATCGCCGACGCGGCTCGTCACCTGCATCACGAGGGCGAGCAGGACCAGCGCGAGCACCAGCCGGCTGCTCGTCAGGTACTGGATGGCTCCGCGCACGACCCTCATCGCGCCCTGCCGGTGCCGCACCACCTGCTCGTGCGCGAAAAGCTCGTCGGCGTCGTCGACAAAGCTCGGCCTGAACAGCCGGCGCTCCACCCATTCGGCCATGAGGGCCGCCGCCGCCGCCCCAAACGCCCATACGAACAGCAGCGGCTCGGTGGCGTAGAGCGCGACCAGCGTGGTCGTGAACCCGGCCAGGATGTAGCCGATGCTCAAACCGGCTGCGATGACCGGGAAGATGCGCTTGCCCTCGAGCAGGTTGAAGTGCTGGCTGACGAAGCTCCAGAAGTTGAGCATCACGAGCTCGAAGGCGATGGAGTAGATGACGTAGACGCTGAACGCGACGGAAGGCGCTTCGGAGATGAAGTAGACGATGTAGAGGATCGGCGCGATCACCGCGTTGAGAACGAGCGTGAGACGAAGCGCGCGCCCGACCCCGAGCCGGCGTGTGAGCACACCCTGCAATGCGACCATCGGCCACACCGCCAGGGCGAGGACTACGAAGAACAGGGGGTAGGCGTGCGGCCCGGCCTTGTTCAGAAAGATGGCCTGGGTCGCATTGAAGGCCGTGTACATGGCCCAGCCCAAAAGAATTGCGAAACCCGCGACCTGCAGGGTGCGGTCCAACTCGCTGCGCCGAACGTGCAGGAACCTGGCCAGGAGCGGGGCGGCAGTCACGCTAGGGCATTATCGATCTCTCGACGCAAATACCATCTACAGGGCAAGAAGTGACGTGAAAGCGCTACCGTTTGGTTGGGCTCTTTGCCTGGCGATACTGGCCATCTCCTGCAACGGAGGCATGAACGGTTCGGGGGGGTGGGGTTACGTGGTCGTCGCAAGCAAGTTTGTCGACCACGAAATCGCCGCACCCTATCTCCTCCCCAAAGACCAGCTGTCGGTCGCGGTGAGAGCAACAGAATCGACAAGCTCGCCGGACGGGTCCGGCTTTGGAGCCGAGTGCGCTCGCGGGCTCAAGGAGCCGACCATCACCTACGACTTCGTCGTGCAGGTCGGCGGCACGTGGGACATGTTCAGGCACGACACGCGTCCGGGGGCCGCCAACCCAGACACCTCGTTGAGAAGGGAACGTCGCCGAAGGCACCCGGAGCCACCTCAATCACCGTGGAGCTCATGTGCGCCACCCTCTCGGACAGGGTCACGACCCGGCTGGTGATGTTCGGCGACAACACCCAGGTCGCCGACATCACCGACCCGGTGAGCGACCTACCCCGCTTGGGTTGGCTGGGCGGCCTGGTGGTTCGGAGTGTGGATTCCGGACCGACGACCGTCACCGCAACGCATTGCGACGTGCGCAACCTGACGCTCTAGTGCGACTATGTAACTCAGGACGGTAACGGTGTCTGACGCCGACTAACCCGTTCGGGAGGTGCCTACGCATGCGCAACCTGGTTCTTGCCGTTTCAAGCCTGTTTGTTATCGCCGCATGCGGTGGCGGCACCGCTACCAACTCGGCTTCGCCGACGCCGACTATCGCCTTCACGATGGTCGCTCAGAACGGAAGCGGGGTGTCCGGCACCGGCACCATCGTCAAGAGCACGGGTTCATTCATCGTGACTATCAAGCTGACCGGATTAGCACCCAACTCGAGCCATATCTCACACGTGCACAACGGCGCGTGCGCCAAGGCCGGTGGCATCGCATATCCGCTCTCACAGGTCGTCGCCGACTCGTCCGGGGCGGCCGCCGTACAGAGCATCGTGCCCGTCGACTACTCAGTTCCGGCGGCCGGTTGGTACGTCAACGTCCACCATGGCCCCGACTTCAGTGTCCCGGCCAACGGACCTAGCATCTCCTGCGGAGATTTGTCGGCGGCCTGAGCAGCCGGCACGAGAACAAAGGGGCCCGAGAATCGTCGCCTAGATAGCTCGCCTTGGCCTAGGTCTGCTGGACGCTCGCGATCTTCTCCAGGGCGGCGATCCGCTCCTCGATGGGCGGGTGGGTGTCGAACAGGTGGTTGAAGAAGCTGCCGTGATGCTCGGTCGGATTGTCGATGCACATCGCCGCCACGGCGTGGTTGAACTTCTGCATCGGCTTCTCGTTCTGCGCGATTTTCTTCAGCGCGCTGATCAGCCCCGCCGGGTTGCGCGTGAG
>DMCH01000031.1:1876-5320 GCA_003446775.1 Chloroflexota bacterium | reverse complement strand
AGGGTGAAAACGGCGCCGACCGCAAAGACGATCAGGAGTGCGCGGGCGTCACGGCTGCGAAAGCGCAACGCGCCGTTCCAGATCACGCTCGCGATGATGGCGGCCAGCCCGATCATGGTCGTGACCACAAGGAGCAGGCGGACGTCGAAATTCTTGATGTGGCTCATCTCGTGGGCCAGCACTCCCTCGAGCTCCTCCCGGTTCATCATCTGCAGGAGGCCCGTGGTGACCGTGACCGCGGCGTGCTGCGGATCACGGCCTGTCGCGAAGGCGTTCGGGCTCGGGTCCTCGATTATGTAGACCTTGGGCACCGGCAGGCCGTCGCCGATCGACAGCGTCTGGACGATGTTGTAAAGCTGCACGTACTGCCTCGGGTCCGCCTCCTTCGCGCCGACCGCCGACAGGACGGTGGCGGCCCCGAAGTAATAGGAATAGAGGGCGGCCAGCACCCCCAGGACGCCCAGGACGATCGCTCCCGCAATGGCGTAGCCAGTCCCCCCCGCGAACTCGCCGATCACGAATCCGGCGAGCAGCCAGACGGCCAGAAACAGCGTCACGACGACGATGCTGTTGCGCTTGTTGCGGGTGATCTGGTGGTACATCCGGGTCAGATTTTACGAGGTGGTCCGGCGCTGCCTGCTCACGGATTGGCGCAATGACCTCGCCAGCCACCGGCCCCAGATCTGGGCCCAGACCAGCCCGTTCCCGAACGCCGACTGGTCCTCGGCGTGGTGCTTGAAGTGGTATGTCCACATGGCTCGGTGCTCCTCATAGAGCATCTGGCGCCGATCTGAGCCGTGAGGGGCCTCCCGCTCGTGGTGGCTGGCGGTCGCCCTCGGTAGGTAGAACACCTTCCAGCCACCCATCTTCAGCCGGTAGCAGAGGTCGATGTCCTCTCCGTACATGAAGTAGCGCGGGTCGAAAAAACCGATGCGATCCAGCGCCGCCCGGCGAATCATCAGGCAGTCGCCCGTGCCGGCGTCGATCTCGTGTGCGTCCGAATCGTCCATGTAGCTCATGTTGTAGCGCCCGAAGCGCGGGCTCTTCGGGAAGAGCCGGCTCAGGCCGATCGTGCGGTAGAACAGCGTGCTCGGCACTGGGAAGGCGCGTCGGGAGTTCGGATCGACCTTGCCATCCGGCATCAGGAGACGAGGACCGACCGCGCCGGCATCAGGTCGCGTGAGCAGGAAGTCGGCCAGGCGGCCGACGCACTGCTGGTCGACCATGACATCGGGGTTGAGCAGCAGGACGAACCGGCCGGTGCAGCGCTCGAGCCCGACATTGGCGGCGCGGCTGTAGCCGATGTTCTTCTCCTGGATGAGAACAGTCGCCTTCGGGAACTCGGCGGTGACGGCCGCGGCCGAACCGTCGCTCGAGTCGTTGTCGACGACAACAACCTCGATCGGCACCTCCGCGCTCGCGAGCAGCGCCTGCATGCACTGGAGGAGAAGGTCCTTGACGTTGTGGCTGACGATCAGTGCGGAGACGATTGGCTTGGGCGCATCGGGCATCGCTGGTGAATTATCAACTCCAGGGGCTACGCGACGCCTCAAGTAGAATTCCGAGGACTGTGCAGACCGGCGCCAGATCGGACCTCCGGGAGCGCCTGGTCCAACTCAGCAAGAACCGGTTGATCCGGCAGAACGCCATCCTCTTCGTAGGCGGTCTGGTCGCGGGCATCGGTGGTTTCGTTTTCCACGCCATCGCCGGCCGCATCCTGGGCCCGGCGATATACGGGCAGGTGGCCTTCCTCATCGCGCTCTACGCGGTCGGCACCGCTCCGGCGCTGATTCTCATCGTCGTCCTCGCGAGGTACACAGCGACCCTGACCGCCCGCGGCGATGCCGGTGTGCGCTCTCTGCTCGCACGAACCACTCGCCTGATCGCGATTCCTTGCCTGCTGGCAGTGCTGGTCACCGCCCTGATGGCGCGCCCGGTAGCCGTCTTCGAGCACCTTGGCTCGCCGATCCCTGTGCTCATCCTCGGCTTCTCGATCGCGCTGATCTGGCAGGTGGCGATTCCCCGCGGGATCTTGCAGGGACTGCAGAGGTTCACATCGCTTTCGTTGAACCTTTCGACCGAGCTGATCGTGCGCACGGTGCTGGTGTTCATCCTTCTCAAAGCTGGCTACGCCGTGTCGGGCGCGATGGCGGCCGTGTTCATAGGCCTCGCCTTCGCGTTTGTGCTCGGCCTGTTGACGCTCCGCGACCACTTCGGGGACAAGGCCCCACGCGTGCGGCTGCGCGTCATGGCTGGCTTCTCGCTGACCGCCGCCGCCGGGATCATCGGGATTCAGATCCTCTACAACCAGGACGTCATCCTGGCCGAGCACTACCTCCCCAGCCACGACGGCGGGATCTACGGGGGGCTGAACAAGATCGGCACGATCCTGTTCTTCTTGACCTTGAGCGTCAGCCAGGTGCTCTTTCCGCGGGTGGTCGAGGCCGTGGCCAAGGAGCAGCACCCCGGCCGCATCCTGCTCTCATCCGCCGGCATCCTGACCGCGCTGGGAGCAGGCGCGCTGCTCGTGTTCGCGGTCGTGCCGGGGCTGGTCGTGGGCGTGCTGTTCGGGCCGGCCTTCCAGGACGCCCAGCCATACGTGTTCGCGGTCGGCGTGATCGGGCTCGCGCTTTCGCTGGACAACCTTCTCGTCCAGTTCTTCATGGCCGTGCACGACCGGGTCTTCGTGCCGATCCTGTTCGCCGCCTGCATCGCCGAGGCGCTTCTCATCGTCCTCTTCCACGCGCGCGTGGGCCAGGTGGTGCTGGATGTGCTGGCGGTGCTGCTGGGCCTGCTGGTGCTCCTCGCCGTGCGCTGCTACCTGCTCCTCCCCACGCTGCACGCGGACAGCCTCGCTGAGCGTGAACCGGCGCTCGTGTAGCTTCAACAGGTATCCTTTGCGGTTGTGCGAATCGTAGTCAAGGACCCCGAGGAGTTCGAGCAGGCGCTTCGGGAATTCCGGCGCAAGGTTCAGGAGCAAGGGCTCGTGCGCGAGATGCGCCGGCGAGCCCACTACGTACCGCCCGCGGAAGCTCGAAAGATCAAGAGCCTCCGCGCCCGCCGCCGCCGAACCCGGTAGAAGTACTCGCCTCCCCACGCAATGGGAAGGTGGCCTCGGCCGCGAAGCGGCCAGGCCGGTGGGGAGTCGCACTTACCGAAGGCCGTATAATTCCGTTCGTTCGGTGACTATGGCGGAGGGGAAACACCCGTTCCCATTCCGAACACGGTAGTTAAGCCCTCCAGCGCCGATGGTACTGTCGGGGTAACCCGATGGGAGAGTAGGTCGTTGCCGAGCGTTCTAATTAAGTCCCGCGACCCGCAAGGGTGGCGGGACTTAGTTTTTAGAGGGGCAGGCCACGCCCGAAGGGGGCTCGGGCGCAGCCTTGGAGTAGAGGGCTTTAGATGTTCGGCCCGGTGGTCAGGGTCACGTTCTTGGTGTGCGAG
>DMCH01000031.1:0-1523 GCA_003446775.1 Chloroflexota bacterium | reverse complement strand
GTGCCGCCCACCGCGGTGATCACCGACAACCGGGTGATACCGGCCTGCTCAGCCGGCGAGCCGACCTGCACCGCCCACACCAGCGGGCCTGAGGTGGCGCTGATGCCCACCTGCGCGGCAAGCGCCGGGGTGAGGTCGCGGATCGAAACTCCGAGGTAGCCGACCGGACCGATGAACACGCCGGCGGTCGCCTGCCCGGAGCGGATCTGGTTGACGACCGCGAGCGCGCTGTTGGTGCTGATCGCGTAGCCGACCGTGGACGAGCTGTTTCGGAAGCCCTGGGCTTCGCCCGCGGTGATCATCCCGATGACCTGGCCGGACGAGTTGACGAGCGCGCCGCCCGAGTCGCCCGGGCTGATGGAGGCGTCTTCCTGAATCAGGCCGCTCAGGATCTCGGATCGGCCGCTGCCCTCGCTGGCGGTGATGGTCTGGTCGACCGCGGTGACCTGGCCCTGGGTGGCTGAAGGCGTGCCGCCCGCGCCGAGCGCGTTGCCGATGGCGACGACCGGGTCGCCGACCTTGGCGCTCGACGAGTCGGCGAGCGTGACGGTGGGCAGGCCCGAGACGCCTTCGACCTGGATGAGCGCGACGTCAGCCGTCGGCGAGACACCGATCACATGCGCCGTGTAGGTGCCTGCGTGCCCGGCGATGGTGACCGAGATCCTGGTCGAACCATCGACGACGTGGTTGTTGGTGAGCACCTCACCGGACGACGTGATGATCATCCCGGTGCCCGCCGCGGCGCCGGAGCCTGTCGAGGTCTGGATGACCGTGTTGATGTCGACGATCGCGGGATCGACCTTGGCGGCGATCGCCTGCGCGTTGAGCGTGCCGTTCTGGTTTTGGGACGGGTTGACGGGCGCGATGGGCGCGGTGGAGGTGGAAGGCTCGCTAGTCTTGGGCAGCGCCGCGTTCTGGGTGGCGTGCGACGAATGAAGGTACTGGGACATGGTGAAGCCGATGCCGATACCTCCCCCTGCGGCGAGGATGGTCGCGACGATGGTGCCGACGGCAAGCCATCGACCCCACGAGGGGCGCGGTGCGGCCGACGGCGGCATGTACGGTGGCGGCGGCCCGAACCAGCCCTCGGGCGTGGGCGGCGGCGCGGGCACGGGCTGGTCCTGCGGGGCCAATTCTCCGGACTGCGGATCTATCTCTGACATCGGGTCAACTCCATTCTGCATCGGTAGGTTGCCCATCACGATGCCGGTCGAATGTTCGAGGAGTATCAGAGAATCCTTAGAGTTCGCTGAGAGGGCTCACGTCAGGTTGAGCTCGCGCATCTCGCCTCCCCGCCACGCGGGGAGGAAGGCCCCGCTCGCGCAGCGAGCGCGGCCAGGTGGGGAGTCGCACTTACCAAGGCGCGTGGGGAGTATCACGACAGATCGAACTCTCGCATCTCGCCTCCCCACCACGTGGGGAGGTCGGCGCGCGCAGCGAGCTCGCCGGGTGGGGAGTCGCACTAAAGATCGAACTCTCGCATCTCGCCTCCCCACCACGTGGGGAGGTCGGCGCGCGCAGCG
>DMCH01000026.1:30685-30813 GCA_003446775.1 Chloroflexota bacterium | reverse complement strand
ACCCGTTCTCGCGCGGAGGCGCTGGGCGTGGGCGAGGTGGCGGCGACTCCCGCGGAAGCGGCTTCGCACGCCGATGTGGTGATCTCTATCCTCACCGACGCCAATGCGGTGCGGGCGGCCTACCTCGG
>DMCH01000026.1:26110-30330 GCA_003446775.1 Chloroflexota bacterium | reverse complement strand
ATCGAGGGCGCCCGTCCAGTGCTCAAGGACCTCGGCGAGGTTCGCCGGGTCGGCGACATCGGCAGCGCCGCTTCGCTGAAGCTCGTCGCCAACAGCATGCTGGCCGGCGTGAGCGCGCTCGCGGCCGAGCTGCAGTCGGCGGGCACGGGGGCCGGCCTGAATCCCGAGGACGTCTTCTGGGTCCTCAGCCGCATTGCGCCCGTTTTGAACGCGCGCAAGGCCGGATTCGTCGAGCACCGGTATGAACCTGTGACGTTCGCGCTACGCGACGCTCTGAAGGACTTGCGCCTCGCGCTCGACCTCTACCAAAGAACGGGAGCGACAACCCCGATCACAAGGGCGGCCGAAGAGCTGTACGAACGCGCGGCCACGACGGCGGGTGACCTCGATATGTCCGCCATCGCGACGCTTTACGAGCGCAAGCCCGCCCCCGCGAAGTAAGAGCCGGTTACTGGCGGGCCGTGCGGCCGGCCGCGGTCAGCAGCCTGATCTCCTCGAGGTGGGCCCAGCAGTGGGCGTAGCAGGTGATGCTCAGGAGGAGCCAGACCGGCTGGCCGACCAGGGGCTTGAGTGATTCCTGCACGGCTGGACGGTTGTAGGCGTTGTGCTTGTTCACGTTGTCCGACATTGCATTGGGAGCCTCGAGCTCCTCGTCGCTAATCGCCCTCAGCCACTGGCTGATGTGCGACCTGAGCACGTCGGCATACTCCAGGATCTCGGCCGGCACCACCTGTGCCGCCAGCTCGTCGGCCTCCTCCACCGAGTAACCAACCCCTCCCTCCGAACGCGCCCAAGCTTTCGAGGCCCAGGGAGGCGACTCGATCAGCTCGGGCACCCCTCGGATCCCCGTGTGGACGGTCGAGTCGATCACACGGACGACGTGCCAGAAGGTGAACGCGGGGAGGTTGGTGCCGGGAACGGCGCGGCGGAGCCAGTCGTCGGGCTCCATCGACCCGGCCACTTCATGGAGCCGAAAGTTCACCGAGTTCAGCTGACTTGCGAGCAGCCGGCTGGCCTGCACGGCGACAGTCTAAGACCAGTTCGATTGGTGGGCCGGGAGGGATTTGAACCCCCACAGCTTTCGCGGGTGGTTTACAGCCACTTGAGCTCGCCAATGCCCAGCCGACCCACTAGGGAGCAGTAATCGTACGCAATCTCGCTGGGGGCTTTTCCGCGGCACCCAGCCCATAGAATGGCGCCGTGTCGCGAGGCTACGCGCGCTACGTCCTTGCGGTCATGGTCGGCATCAACTTCCTCAACTACCTGGATCGCTACGTGGGCGCCGCACTCGTGACCCCCATCCAAGACGAGTTCCATCTCAGCGACGCCCAGGTCGGGCTCCTGGCGACCGCGTTCCTGCTCGTGTACGCATTCGCCGCGCTCCCGTTCGGATACTGGGGCGATCGAGGGGTGCGCCGGACCGTGATCGGCGTGGGGGTCACCATCTGGAGCCTCGCGACGCTGTTCTCAGGAATTGCCGCCAACTACGTCCAGCTGTTCCTAGGTCGGGCCGTCGTCGGGATAGGTGAGGCCAGCTACTACCCAGCCGGCACGTCGATTGTCTCCGACTACTTTCCAAAGGAGCAGCGCGGCCGCGTCATGTCGATCTGGGGCGCAGGGAGCGTGCTCGGGATCGCGATCGCGTACGCGGGCGGCGGATTCGTGGGCGAGCATTTCGGTTGGCGGAGCGCGTTCTTCATCGCCGCCGCGCCTGGCCTCCTGCTGGCGCTCCTGGCTTTCACGATGCGCGAGCCGCTGCGCGGCAGCATGGAGAAGATCGGGCCGGCCGTGCAGCGGACGACCGACGCCACCGCGCGCACCTTCATCAACCTCATGCGGATCCCCACTCTGCGGGCGGCGATCCTTGCGCAGAGCGTGCTTTATTTCGTACTGGCCTCGAACGCGTACTGGCTGCCGACTCTGCTGCACCGAAGATTCAGCATGTCGCTCAGCGGCGCCGGCCTGCTCGCCGGCGGTGTTCTGGTGCTTGGCGGGCTCATCGGCACGCTGGCGGGAGGATGGATCGCGGACCGCCGCGCCAAAACCAGGCCGGCCGCGCATCTCGAGGTTGGTATCGCCGGCTTCCTCATCGGCGCGGTTTTCATCATCATCGCGCTGGTCGCGCCCCTCAACATCGGGCCGGTCCCGGTTTTCGTGCCCGCCTTCCTGATCACGGTCATCGCCCTGTATCTGCACGCCGGCCCGTTCACCGCGGTGTCGCAGAACGTCGTCTCGCCCGCCCTGCGCGCAAGCTGCGTGACCCTGCTGCTGTTCGTTTCACACGTGTTCGGCGATTCGCACTCGACCTTCGACGTCGGATGGATTTCGGACCACATTCACAGCCTTCAGCTGGCCCTATTGATCACGTCTCCGACGCTGCTGGTCGTGGCCGCGATCATCGCAGCGACAGGGTTGCGCGCGGTCAAGCACGACACGGAGACGATGGAGGCTGAGTGGGCTACCCGGACAGCGGAGCCCGCGACCGCTGTTAGTAGATGAACCCCACCAGGGCCGAGCCGAGCTGGCCGGGCTTGATCGTGCGCTGGTCGATCACGTAGAACGCCACCCAGTTCATCTCGGACACCATCCATGACCCGTCCGGATACACGGCCTCGACGTACGCCACATGGCCTGCCCAACTCTCCCAGGTGACCATGATCGAGCCCACCCTCGGGGTCGGGCCGACCGCGAATCCCTTGGCGGCGGCGTTCTGGTACCAGTAACCGGCGTCACCACTCCACGTCACAAGGCGCTTGGTCGCGACGTAGTAGGTGCACCAGCCCCCCGGGAAGTTGTTCTGGGGCGGTCCCGTGTACGGGCCGAGGCAGCAATTGAGCACCTTGACGTTGTAGGAGCCGTGCGCGCCCGTCCGCATGAGCTGCTGCCACAGCGCCGGCGGCGGCGGGAAGGCGCCGCCCACGCCGTTTGGGACCACGAGCACGGCTCCGGCCGTCAGGTGGGGAGTGCGGAGCCGGTTGAAGTCGTAGATGGTTTGGGAATCCACTCCATACGTGCTGGCGATGCTGTCGATGGTGTCGCCCGCCTTGACGGTGACGACAACGCCCGGTATCGGCGGGATCACGATCTGGTCGCCCGTGGAGATGGAGTCGTTCGAGAATAGGTTCGAGTTCGACCAGCGGATCTGGGACACGGTCACGCTGTATCTGGTGGCAATCGAGTCCAGGGTGTCGCCGGCCTGCACTGTGTAGCTGAATGGCTGGTGGCTGATGGGCGCCGAGCTCGGGATGGAGACCGGCTTGATGATCGTGCTGTAGCGGCCTAGGGAGATATCTCCGGCGGTCCCGCCCTCGCTTTCCACGGTCGCCTCGGCGTTCACGGTGCCGAGTCTGGAGGTCAAATAAGCCGGGACGTGTCGATCCATCGACGCGTACGACGAAATTCCAACAGCTATCGCAAGTACGACAGCATGGGTCAGATATCGATGGACTCGCAAATGTCTACCCCTAAACGTTGCGACCGTCAGTGAACCAGCTCGCGGGCCGGACCCCAGTGAACGGGGGCCACCCTACCAGACCCCCACCAAGGTCGTCAACCCGCCAAGCCGCCACCATCGGTCGCGCGAACGAAAGTTCGCGACTGGCCGTTGATCTCAGCTCCAACGTGAGAACCGGGCGCTTCTTGGCAGCGAGGCGAACGAAAGTTCGCAGGGCCAGAAGGGACCCTCGCCGCTTCGAGTTCATGCCCAGACGCAACCTCACGGGCGGTACAACGCTGGAAGGGCGCAGAAGCTTGCTGCCCCCCAGAGCCCGGTCTACGGCCCTCCCCGCACGTAAATCGTCTGGCCCGAGACAAAGCTGGACTCGGCGCTGCACAGGAAGGCGATCACGCTCGCGATGTCCTCGGGCTGGCCGATGCGGCGCAGCGGTATCTGCGAGGCTGCACCCAGCTTGAAGGTCTCGTAGTCCATGCCCATGCGTTCGGCGGTGGCGCGCGTCATGCGCGTCTCCACGAACCCTGGTGCCACCGAGTTGACGTTGACGTTAAACGGTCCCAGCTCGATCGCCAGCGTGCGTGCCATGCCCTGCAGGCCGGCCTTGGCCGCCGAGTAGTTGGCCTGCCCCCGGTTGCCGAGCGCCGACGTCGACGAGAGAAACACCATCTTTCCGTACTTCTGCTCGACCATCTGCTTCTGCGCCGCCCGAGCGCAGAGGAACGTGCCCTTGAGATGCGTGTCGATGACCGCGTCCCAATCCTCGTCG
>DMCH01000026.1:21143-25830 GCA_003446775.1 Chloroflexota bacterium | reverse complement strand
ACCATCGCCTCGACCGACCCGCGGTCGCTCACGTCGCACGCGACGCCGAGGCCGCCGATCGCACTCGCGACCTCGCGTGCCGGCGCTTCGTCGAGATCCGACACCGCCACCCGAGCGCCCTCGGCCGCAAGTAGCCGCGCGGTGGCGGCGCCGATCCCGCGCCCGCCGCCGGTCACAAGCGCAACCCGATCCTTGAACTTCACTCGGTCTCCGTGTCGAGAGCGGTCCCGCCGTCCTTGCGCGGATCGGAGGCGCCGTGAAGGAATCCGTCTTTCTCGCCGGCAATCACCTGCGGCCGGGCAAAGTACGAGTCATAGCTGAGCGTCCGCCGGTTGACCGCGTAGCCGCGCTGCTCCAGGCCGCGGCTCACGGCCACAGGAATGCGGCCTTCAACCTGCACCACGTCTCCCTGGAAGTCGATTCGCGGCGCGCTCACCGCCTCGACGGGCGTCATCTTGTGATCCAGGATATTGATCAGGACCTGCAGAATCGCGGTCACGATCTTGGTGCCACCCGGCGCCCCGATGCAGACGCGCAGGCGATCGCCGTCGAACACAAGTGTCGGTGTCATGCTCGTCGCGCGCGTCTTGCCTGGACGCACCGAGTTGGGGTTGCCCGGACGCGGGTCGAAGCAGTTCATGTAGTCATTGAAGCCAAAGCCGAGGCCGGGGGTAACGACGCCGCTCGCGGAACCGAGCGTGTGGGTCAAGGAGACCGCGTTGCCGAAGTCATCGACGACACAAACGTGGGTGGTGTCGGGACGATCGTGCACCACCCCCGCGCCGACTGCCCCGCCCGCCTCCACCGCCGCCACCTGGCGCGCCTTGGCCGCATAGTCCTTGTCGGCGAGCGCCCCGGTGGGCACGTCGATGAAGCGTGGGTCGGCGACGTGAAGCTCGCGGTCGGCCACCGCCCAGGCCATCGCCTCGACGAGCAACCGCGCCGCCTCGGTGCTCGGCCATCCATGCGCGCCCACGTCGAAGCCCTCGAGGAAGTTGAGCATCTGTATCAAGGTGATGCCGGCGGCCGGCGGTCCCGCGGCCACGACGGCCAGCCCGCGGTAGGTGCCGCGCAACGGCTCTGTCACGTTGACCCGGTAGCTCGCCAGGTCTTCCCTCGTGATGAAGCCGCCGTTGGCCTCGAAGTCAGAGACGATCCGATCGGCGATCTCACCTCTGTAGAAGACGTCCGGCCCCTCGTCCGCAAGCCGTTCCAGGGTGCGGGCGAGGTCGGCCTGCACAAATAGTTCGCCAATATCGAATAGTTCGTCGCCTCGCATATAAATTGCCTTCGCCGCCGCCGTGGCCTGGATGCGCTCGCGGTTGGGCACGACATCGGGCCCGTAATCCGTTGTCCAGTAGCCGTGCATGTACCCCGTCACCGGAAAGCCGTCGCGCGCGAGCGGGATGGCCGGCTCGATGGCCTGCGCCCACGTGATGGTGCCAAATCGAGTCAGCGCCTCGTGCAGTCCCGCTACCGTGCCCGGAACCGCAACCGACTGGTGGCCGACGTCATTCACCCAACCATCGAGTACATAGCCGTAGCGGTCCGCGGCCTGACGGATGTAGAGGTGCTCCCACTGGTCCTCTCGAGAGCGTGCGCCGGCGGTCGCGTAGAACTCGAGCAGCACATCGCCGTTCTTGGGGCTGTGCACGAGCATCACTCCGCAGCCGCCGATGCCGCACATCTGAGGGTCGATCACTCCCTGGACGAAGGCGCACGTGACCGCCGCATCGACCGCATTGCCGCCGCGCCGCATGACCTCGAGGCCGATCTCGGCCGCGGCCGGCTGCGGGCAGACGATGATCGCCACACGAAAAGAGTAAGGGCTGCGACATAACTCGGCACTCGCGCCGATCTTGCGAGCCCTCAGCGAGGTTCCTTAAGACCTGAACTCGCCGATGGTTAAAACGCCGGCGTTTTGCAAGACACATCCCTCGTGTCCGTTTTAAGTGATAGGTGAACGAGCTCCCGTGCGGAGGCGCTCGACACCACGAGAGCGGGGGAAAGTCGAATGCCATCAGGCGCTCGGACGGCGCGGCGGCAGATGGGTGGCCAATCGCTGGTCGAAACAGCGATCACTCTGCCAGTGATACTCCTGCTCGCGTTGGGCGTGACCGACATCGGGCGGGCCTTCTACTACCGCGAAGCCGTGGGCAACTCGGTGCGGCAGGCGCTGCGCGTGGCGGTGTCGCCCGACCAGCAGGCGACCGCCGATAGCATCTGCGCCAGCACGGGCAGCGGACCGCTGGCAGTCACCGTTACCTCGCCGATACCGCCGGCCGGAGGCCCAATCACAACGATCGCCAACGAGGCCGCGTTGGAGAGCTCGAACAATGGCACTCCGGCGGGTTCGGTGATCGCAGGCTCGACGCTGTCGATCACGTTCCACTGCCTCAATGGCGCCGCGGTCACCAACGCCACCGCCAACGGCAATGGGCCCCAGGACCCCGGTTCCGATTCGGTGACCGCAAGCCTGACCAACACCATGAAGATCATCACGCCGCTGCTCTGGCCGATCGTGGGCTCGCAGATTCCCATCACCGTGAGCTCCTTCCAGAGGAGCGAGTACTGATGACCAGACAGAAGGGTCAAGCGCTGGTCGAGTTCGCGCTGGTGTTCCCCATCCTGTTCTTCATCCTGGCCCTGACCGTCGACCTGTTCCGGGTCGACTGGGCCGCGACCACGGTGGCGGAGGCAGCGCGCCAGGGTGCGCGGCAGGCCGTGGCCAACGCCGATCCATCTGATAACCCCTTCGGAGCCGCAGGGGGCTCGTGCTCGGGCACGACCCAGGTGAACGCGGCGAACGGAAGCGGCTGCCTCACGAGCGCGCGTGTGTACCAGACGGTGGTCGGGGTGCTCGGGGGGTTCAGCGCCGGCGCCAACATGCTGGAAGCGTCGCCGTCGAACTGCCCGAACCCTGCGGTCGGCCACGCGTCCATCTGCATCTATCCCAACGAGCAGGGCAGCGCCGGGATCTATGTCAACTGCGCCGCCGCGCGCAGCTCCCTCGGCCGTGATCCAGCGCCGGGCGACCTGGGAGCACGCGCTCCCGAGTATGCCAACCCGCAGTACAAAGGCTGCTTCCCGATTGTCGTGACGGTCATCTATCGGTACGACACGCTCGCCCCGTTCCTCGGCAGCGCCGCGCCCAACTTCCTGAGGATCGCGTCTTCCACCTCGATGGTTGCGGAGTACTGAGGCGCACGTAGATAAATGAAAGAACGAAGACGCCAGTCCCAAAGCGGCCAGGCGATCGTGATCGTCGGCGCGATGCTCATCGCGCTCACGATCCTCGGCACGATGGTGTTCGACGTCGGCCTTTCGATGTCCGACCGGCGCAACCTGCAGGCGTATGCGGATGCAGCCGCGTTGGCGGGCGCACGTTCGTACGGACCGGCTGGTCCTGACCGGGCTCATTGGGTAGCGCTTCAATACCTGGCGCCGACGCTCGGCTTCGGTTTGCCGACTGGCGCTTGTGGGGGCCCCGCGAACTGCCCGGCGGGCACTTATTCCGTGGCCGGCTTCACCATCCAGCTCGCGGACTCCTTTCGGGTCAACGGGATCTACAACTACCCGAGCGTGCTCGACGTGCTGCTGCAGCACCAGCAGCCGAGCATCTTCGCGCGCATGGTCGGTTACTCGCTGCTCAAGACAGCGGCGTCGGCCCGCGCGTCCACTCCTGGGCCGCAGTACGACGGCGCCGTCTACGCGGTCGCCGCTGTAACCGGAGACGCAAACATCAACGGCGGTGGCGCCGCCTTCCAGACGGTCGGTGGTCCCGTTTATGCGTACGGCAGCTTCGGCGCCAACAACGGGCCGCACGCGACGGGCGTGCCGCCAGTGCAGATGAACTACAACGGCCAGCCCTGCTCGCCGTCCGTGCCCAACTATCTGAACAACGGAGGCGGTCCCAACGGCCTCAACTACGTCACCACCGACGGCAGCACACTCCAGAACACCACGGGCGTGGCCTGGAACGACATCTTCTCCAACGCCTCGCCTACGACAGCCGGCCCCATCTACCTATCGGCTGCCGCCGCCCAGGACGCGTCCGGCAACTGGAAGCCCGGCATCTACAACGGGTTCGCGCCCAGTGGCGGCACCATGAACGGCGGCGTTTACAAGATCACCAACTCGCCCAACTTGAACCTCGGCTCGATCACCAACACCGTGCACACCCCATCGGGGACGTCAGAAGGGGCCAACGCGGTCGCGATCGTGATCGATTCCTCAGACACCGGGGGGCTCGACATCACGCATGCCGTCCTCAACGGGCTCGATGACCTCTACGGGTCGAGATATATGGGCCAGCGCGACCCGGCGGGGACGCACAACTTCGTGATCTACGGCGGCAGCGGCCCCACTGCCTACACGGCGGGCGTCACGGTCGGGCCCGCCGCCACCACGGACTTGAGCGGGATCATCTACCTGCCCAAGAGCCCATACGTGAGCGACGGAAACTCGAGCCCGCAGTACACCGGCTCGCTCATCGTGGCGAGCATGACCGTCAAGGGCGGCGGCAACGGCATGCAGGTGTTCCATTGGGTGTGCAACCTGAACGCGGTGGCGGGCCAGCCATACTCGGGAGGCCTTCTGCGCTAGGAAAGAGGCAGCTCGATCGTGAATGTGCTGCCCGAACCAGGCTTGGTCTGAACCCGGATCGTGCCGCCGTGGCGCTCGACGA
>DMCH01000026.1:10903-20814 GCA_003446775.1 Chloroflexota bacterium | reverse complement strand
ATCGAAAAGATTCTTGAGCCGGTCCTCGTCAATGCCCGGCCCGTGGTCGACGACGTCGATGTACGGGCCCGCGCTCCCGTTGGCCACGCGCAGCGTCACCGCCTCACCGCGCGGTGTCACGCGCACGGCGTTGTCGACCAGGTTGGCGACCGCCTCGCGCAGCAGGTCCTTGTCGGCGCTGATGCGCGCCGGCGTGCGGAGCTCGGTCACGAAACCGACGCCGGACGTGCCGGCCTGCGCCGCGTATGCGTGCACGACGTCGGCGGTGAGCTCGGCCAGGTCGACCAGCTCGCGACGCAGAGGGACGTCTTCGTCGGCATGAGCAAGCGCGCGCAGGCGCGCGAGCATCCTCTTCATGCGCTCCGCTTCCGCCACGCTGTCGGCGATCGCGTCCTCAGTAGGACCTGACGCCGGCTGGGCCCGCCGGAGGATCGACAGGTTGGTCATGATCGTCGCCAGCGGCGTCGCCACCTGGTGGGAGACGTCGGTGAGGAACCGGCGCTGGGCGGCCAGCACACCGGCGAGCTGTTCGTTGGTCTTGCCCTGAGCCTGGATGGCGAGGTTCATCCGAAAGATGAGCGGCAGCACGACCAGCGGCAGCGCCGCCGCCACCGGCGCCTCGACGGCGAGCAAAGCCACGCTCACCGCACAGGCCGCCAGTGACAGCGATGCGGTCCACGACGCTTCCGCGGCCTGTCGCAACAAGACCAGGTATGGGCGGCCGGTGTGCAGCGATGCCGGCAGCACGGCCAGCACGAGGTTGACGATTGCAAAGACGAGCCCGGCCAGCGCGGCGCGCGCATCCACGCTTGGGTTGGTGTCGTTCCCGACGGGGCCGATCGACGCCGCCAGTGAGCTCGCGACGAGCACGTTGCCGGCGTTGAAGGCAGCCTCCCGCCAGCGGCGCCCCACGATCAGGTTGCCGGCCACGACTCCCGCCGCGGCGGTGGCGGGACCAATGGCCGACGGCAGCAGCAAAGCCGCGACCAGGACGGGAAGAGTGGCCAGGTTGACCTTCTGCTCCGGCCCGATCTTGACCGGGTATTTCTCGCTCACGATGATCGCGGCCAGGCACACGGGGACGAGCACCCAGCGCCAGGGCTCGGCCGTGGTGATGCCTCCGCGCGCAGCGACCGCGGCGAGCACGATGCCGAGCGCCGGTACGCCCACGATCACCGCCCGCAGCGGTGGGCTCAGCGTTCCGAAGCCTCGGGCGACGCTCGTCTTCAGGTTATGGGCACATCGAGATAGGTGGTCACGACCATCCCTCCGGTCCCGTCACCTGGGGATGCGACCTGGTAGCGGTTCTCTGAGGAGACGATGTGCGCCAACGACACCCCCCACGCGACCTGGACGTGAACCGTGATGAGCGTCCCGCCGTGGCCGTCGGCCACGGCCGTCGCGGAAACGGGGAAGTGCCTGGCGAGGTGCCTGTCATATATAGGCACGTAAATCATGTTGTTCACCGTGAGGATCACGCCCCCGGGTGTGATCACCTCGATGGGCGGATCGGACTCGCACCACAGCACCATCGCCGAGGCCGGCGCCGCGCCCGCAAACGAAAACGCCGCGGCGATCACGGCCGCCGCGGGCAGGATCCTGGTGAGCCTCATTTCATCCCTCCGGATTGAACCTGTAACCGATGCCACGAACGGTGTGGACCAGTCGCCGCTCGCCCCCCGCCTCCAGCTTCTGGCGAATGCGTGACACGTGCACCTCGAGCGAGTTCGATTCGGGGCCGGCATCCTGCGCCCAGACCGCTTCGGCCAGCTGGGCGTAGGTCACGAGGCGGCCGCGGTTGCGCATGAGCGCGGCGAGGATCCGGAACTCGATGCCCGTCAAGCCCAGCGCTCGGCTCCCTCGCTCGGCCGTGCCCTCGCTCAGGTCGAGGGAGACGTCGCCGACCGCTAGGCGCGAGTCACCGTTGCCTCGGTGCCGGCGGATGACCGCCTCCACGCGGGCCATCAGCTCTTCGAGCGCGAAAGGCTTCGCGACATAATCGTCGGCGCCCATCTTCAAGCCGGCGATCCGGTCGCTCACCGATGATTTGGCGCTGATCCCGACCAGGGCGGCATCGGTTTCCGCTCGGAAGGCCTGGAAGAGTTCCGGGCCGTCGTTGTCGGGCAGCATCAGGTCGAGGAGGACGACATCCGGATTCCACTGGCGGACGAGCTGCAAACCGCGGTCGGCCGAGTCGACCGAACGCACCGTGTAGCCCTCCTCGCCGAGGCCCGCCGAGACCGCCCGGGCCAGCCGGCGGTCATCCTCCACGAGCGCGACCTTCCATCGGATAGTCATCGCTTAACCCGACGGCATTCTCCCACGGAACGCACGTCTGAGCGTGGGCTCAGCCGTAACGGGCGCTCGGGAACCGCCGTTCAGCACAGAGTGGGGCCCACGGCATGATGGCGCCGGTGGCGGCGCGGCGACTTGTCATCGCGCTGCTCGTCTTCGCCGTCGTGCTCGCCCCCAGTGTGGCGACCCTGTGGATTTCAACCCCTTCCGCAAGCGACGTCCGGGCTCGGGTCGTTGACTTCACCGAGCACTACGGGGTTGTCCTGCTAGGCCCTGGCGACGTTCCTTCCCTGCTCGCGAAGGCGGTCGTCGCGACCGAGGACGAGCGGTTCTACACGCACCACGGGATCGACACGATCGGCCTCGCGCGCGCCCTTACTTATGACGCGTCCAATCGCTGCCTGTGCCAGGGCGGATCCACGATCACCGAGCAGCTCGTCAAGGACATGTACCTCAGCGGCTCGGACCGGGGCTACAACAAGATGGTCGACGCAATCCTGGCGCTGAAGGTCGAAGGTGTCCTGACCAAGCAGGAGATCATGGCCGACTACCTGAGCGAGATCACCACGGGCCTGGGTCGTCGCGGGGTGAGCGCCGCCGCCTGCGCGTACTTCCAGGCGCCGCTGCCAAGCCTCACCCTCGGCCAGTACGCGCTCCTGGCCGGGGTGACCCAGGCGCCGTCGCTGTATGACCCCACGGTCGATCCCGAAGCCGCTGAACAGCGACGCAGCGAGGTGCTGGCGGCGATGATCTCGGAGCGGTACATCACGCCGGCCGAGGCCCTCGCGGCCAACGCCGAGCCCGTCCTGGTCACGAGCACGCAGCCGAATCCCGCCTGCGCCTGACCTCCGCCTGGCCTAGCCGGCCCACGCCAACGGCGACGTGGCGTCGAATCCGGCGTCCGTGGTCATCTGAATCGGCTTGACCAGCGGCACGACCACGGGCGGGGCGGGGGTCGGGCTGGACGCGGGCCCATGGTATGGCCCGCCGGGGGTCGGCGTCGGAACCGGGATCGGGCTCGGCGGGGGCGGGTTGTACCGCGCCTTGGGGAGGAACCACAGCTGGAAGTCGGACGCGCCTGCGCCAGGCGCTAGGTACGCGATCCCGGAGCCGTCGGGCGCCCACGTGGGCTGGGCGACCAGCTGGTCGGTAATCACGACTCGGCGAGGTCCGAGGCTCGAGCCGTTCCACGACGCGAGTACCAGGTATGAAATCTGCTTCTGGTAAGTGCAGATCATCGCGACCTGGCCACCGTCTGGTGAGATCGATGGCTGGGCGCAGTCCTCGTCGGTGGAGGTGAGTGGCTGGCCCTCTGCGCCATCTGTAGTCAATGTCAGCCCGTTCGCGGGACGGGCAGGCCGCATGGCGAGCCAGAGCTGGCCGGTCAGGTTGGCGTTGTCATCGCGGCTGTACTTCGTATACATGACCCCACCGGTGCGCAGCGGGATCGGTTCGACATCCCCACCCGTGTAGTCGATGGAGTTGGTCCACAGCTTGCCCTGGCGGATCGAGTTGCCGGCCGGCACGGCCCAGATCGAGAGGGGCACGTCATATCCGACTTTTGGCTCGTCGTAGCTCATCCAGAGTGTGCCCTGGTCTGGGCTCAGGCGTGGATAGAACGACCAATGCCGGGCGCCGGTGTCGGGCCCCGACGCGTTATTGCTGGTCCATTGTGCAACGGGCTGGCCGAAGCGGCTGAGGACGAACACGTCCGAGTGGTCGTACAGCCGGTGGACGGCCAGCAGGTTGCTGTTATTTGGGAACAGCGAAGGCTGGGTCCAGCCATCCTGGGCTGTGAGCTGGTGAAACCGCCCGAAGCTGAGACTGTAGATCGCGCCGGACTGGGAAAGGTAAAGGGTGCCCGGCAAGGTGAATGCATTTGGGCGCGGCGACGCGGCGGTCGGCTTCTGGGCCACGACCGCCACCTTCGACTGGCGCCCGGCCAGGTACGTGTAGGTGCCGAAGCTGGCGACCAGCATCAGCCCGATCAGCCCGACGCCCAGCAGGAACCTTGAGATCATCCGTATGGGAAGTACTGATGCACGAAGTAATTGATCGCGCCCCAGTTGGGCGTGAGGCTGCCCCTTGGGGCGCCGCTGTGCCACAAGGGCGGGAGCATCACCATGGACGTGATCGCGTCCGGGTTGTCGAAGGTGGCGGCCAGCGGGATCATTTGGGCCACGCGATCCAGGCCGATGCTCGTCTTGATCTCACCACCCAGGGCTAGGGCGATCGGCTGGATGTCCGCCGAGGAGACTTGCTTCGCCTTCTTCCGGATCGCGAGCAGCACCTGCTGTTGCCGTTTCGAGCGACCGATGTCACTTTGGAGGTCGTTGTGGCGCGAGCGCACGTACTGCATCGCGTGGATCCCATCGAGGTGCTGCGGACCGGCGAGGACGGCCACACGCTGGTAGTCGTACGGATAGGGGTCGTAGATGTCTTGCGGGTAGTAGTCGTCGAGGACGGGGTTGCTCGTGACCACATCGATCCCGCCGATCGCGTCGATCAGCTTGATCAGCCCGAGCAATCCGATCCAGATGTACTCGTCGACGTGGACGCCAAAATCACGCTCGACCGTCGCGACCGCGCCGCCGGCATAGCCATTGGCATAGACCTCGTCGATCTTGCCCGATCCCCCGGTCGAGAACGGCACCCATAGATCGCGTGGGATCGAAAGCATGATCACCTGCTTCGATTCCGGTAGGACCCGGACCAGGATCATCGACTGGGTGAGGACGGTGTCGGCTGAGAACTTGGAATCGTCGTCTGAGCCGAGCAACAGTACGGTGAATGCGCCCGGTTGGTAAATGGGAACGGGCGACGGTGACGACGGGGCGGTGTTGATCGGCGAGGGCGACGGCGAAGCGATGGTGATCACCTGGCTGGTTGCGTCCCAGGCCAGCTTGGCCGCCGGAAAAAAGTACGCAAAGCTGC
The DNA here is from genome assembly GCA_003446775.1 of Chloroflexota bacterium. GTDB lineage: Bacteria > Chloroflexota > Dormibacteria > Dormibacterales > Dormibacteraceae > UBA10449. The sequence continues at coordinate 15,585 of DMCH01000026.1, read as the reverse complement.
CCGCCATCGCCGACAGACCGATGGCGAAGATGGCGAGGGCGGCGGTGCGGACGATGCTCAGGCGCCTGCGCGAAGCTCTAGCGCGGCGGCCCGGCTTGATACCGAGCGGCACGGGCCAACATTCTAGACCGATGGCCTGCGCAGATTTGTAAGCGAGTTGTTAACGGCGGTCGATCGTGGTGATCAGTGCTTGATCAGCGCGATCTCGACCGCTTTCACCGCGAGGAACACCACCGCCAGGATTATGTAGCCGGCCATCGTCAACATCGCGACCCTCTTTGGGAGCGACCACGTGGGCCGCTCGAGCAGGGCCAGCGCGGGCATCCGCCAGTTCTCCCTCTCGGAGCGCGGCATCTCAGGAGCAGGCTCGGCCCTGCGCGCGCTCCACAGCAGCCAGCCCGTGGCGGCGATGACGACCACCGCCATGATCACGCCCAGCACCACGATCAGGGTCGTGACGTTGATGCTCGAGAAAAGGGTGGAGATGACCAGGACGAATGACAGCAGAAGGAGCGCGCTGACGATGATCGTGGCGACCACGTTCAGCCACGGCTTGTTCACCCAGGGGCCGAGCACCGCGCGGTCATTGCACAGAAGGACGAGGAACACGGTCGCGCTCGGCAGAAGCGTGCCCGCGAGCGCCTGGACAGCGGTCGTGATCAGGCCGAGCGGTGCGTGGGGGATGAGCACGATGGCCGCGGCCAGCGCCACCATTCCCGAGTACGAGGCGTAGAAGAACTTCGCCTCGCGGAGGCCGCGATGCAGCGAGTGGCGCAGACCGAAGATGTCGCCGAACGCATATGACGTGGCCAGCGTGACCGCCGACGCCCCGACGATCGAAGCGTCGAACAGCAGCAAGGCAAAGATGGTGCCCTCGAGCGGTGTGATGTGCGAGGCCAGGCCGCGAGCGACCCTGAGCGCGTCCTGGAACTGGCCGAAGTCGTTGGTGCCGGTGAAAGCCGAGGCCGCGGCAATCATGATCGCGGCCGCGCCGATCACCACGACGAAGGCGCCGAGCACGGTGTCGGCTTTCTCGTAATCCAGCCAGCGCGGAGTGATCCGCTTGTCGATGACGTTGGACTGCTGAAAGAAGAGCTGCCAGGGCGCGACCGTCGTGCCGACGATGGCGATGATCAACAGGGCGGCATCTGACGTGAGACCGCCCTGGATCCCGGGCTTGATGAATCCCTTCAGGGACGCTCCGGGGTCGGGATGGCTGAGCACGAGCAGAGGCAGGACGAGCAGGCTCGCAAACAGGAAGACGAACATGGCGCGCTCCCAGCGCCGGAAGTTCCCGGTGATTGTGATCCCGATCAGGATGAGCGCCGAAAGCGGAACGACCACGTAGGGGCTGAAGCCGAAGTACTCCCCGGCCAGGCTCACGCCGATGAACTCCGTGCTGATCGTCAGGAAGTTCAAGAGGAAGAGGTCGCCCACCGAGAACCAGCCCCAGAAGCGGCCGAACCGCTCAGCGATCAGCCGTGCGTGCCCAACCCCGGTCACGGCCCCTAGGCGGACGACCATCTCCTGGTTGACGATGAGGACCGGTATTAGAAGGACGAGGGTCCACAGCAGCGAGTAGCCGTAATCCTGCCCCGCCTGCGCGTAGGTCGAGACCCCGCCGGCATCGTTGTCGCCGACCATGACGATGAGGCCGGGGCCGATGATCGCGGCCAGGGTGAGCAGGCGCCGGCGCCAGGTGCGCCGTGGAGCCACGTCGCTGAGACGGATGGTCCCGAAGGCGCCATGGATGTCGCCGACGTGCGCCTCGTCCAGTACGGCTGAAGTTGGCTTGAGCTGCGAGTCGTCTTTCACCGGCTCGCGCTCGGTCACGCTGGCTTAGACGCCGGTGCTGGCTTCGAGGCGGGCGCGCCACTCTTCCGGGACGATGGCCTCGATCACATCGTCCGCCGTCACAGCGCCCAGCAGGTTGCCGGCCGCATCGACCACGGCCAGCGCAATCAGGTTGTAGTCGGCCATCGTGAGGGTGACGTCAGTTACATCTGCGCCCGACATCACCCGGCAGCTGACCAGCTCGAGCTCCTCCACCTTGTGGGCGCCATCGGTCCGCAGCAGGTCGGCCGTGCTGACGCTGCCGATCAGCTTGCCATCCTCCTCGGTGACGAAGACGGTGTTGAGCAGCTGGTGGGGGGCCTTGTCGTCGACGCGCACGGCCTCGAGCGCTATCGCCGCGGTGGCGCCCCTGGTCACCGAGACGTAGTCGGGGCTCATCATCCCGCCGGCCGTGCTCGGGTGATACTGAAGGAGCTTGCGCAACTTGTGCTGAGCCGTCGGCGACATCAGGTCGAACACGGGCTTCCGCCTTTCCTGGTCGAGCTCGCCCAGGAGATCGGCCGCGTCATCGGGCGCCATGCGTTCGAGGACCTTGGCGGCCTCTTCGTTCGACATCGACCGGAGGAACTCGACCTGGTGCTCGGTGTCCAGCTCCTCGAAGACGTCAGCGGTCAGCTCCGCGTCGCTTTCGACCGCGTCCAGGATCTCCTCGCCCTCTTCGTGCGACGCACCTTCGACGAGGTCGGCGATCTGCGCGGGGTGCAGCCGGCGTAGGCGCTGCAGTGGCATCAGCAGCTTGGCGGTCGGCACGTGCGCGACGAAGGGCTGCACGTCTTTCCAGTCCAGGACGGCATGCCTGCGTAGGTCCGGCCGGCCTTTGCGCGGGACCAATCGACGCAGCATCGCCCGCGGGCTGCGGTCGACACCAGTCACTCGCCATCCGTCCTCGTCGGGCGAGAGGACGAGGTCGTGCGCCCGCACGATGCGGCCGCGAGCCATGTCCATGAGGTGCCGGCCCAGGACGTCGGCCGCCAGCAGCACCTCGCCCGCGCGTCTTTGAAAGGCGCCGGTGTCAAGGGTTTGGGTCTTGAGCCGCACCTCTCCGGGCGCGAGCTTTTCGATGTTCTTGCTGCTGACAAACACTTCGCTCCTGCCCACCCGGACCTTGATCCCGCTCACGGGCGGGTAGCCGCCGCCGTCGAGCTTCACGATCAGGTCTTCGAGCCGGCCCACTTCGTCGCCGGCCGGATTCAGAACCGGGCTGCGCAGGAGCTGGGTGACCATCAGCCTCCGCTTCTCTTTGCTGACCACCGGCTTGGTGTTCGCGGCGCTCGCGTGCGGTCGCCCGTCTACGTGTTCGTTCTTGTCGGTCATCGGTTTACCGCTGGCGCGGTCCTCCATTCCAGCCTGTGCCCCGGCGCGTGCCACACGCTCGAGCCGGGCTCAGCTAATTATCCTGCTGACTTCTCTATACGCGCCTCGAGCTGCTCCATGCGCTTGATGAGGCTCGCCAGCGCCTTGTCCTGGGCGGTGAGGTGTTTTTGCATCTGGATGCATTCATGGAGGATCGCTTCGGCGTCCTGGTAGGTGACCACTGCTCGCTTGTCGGAGGCCTGGCCGAGAACCTGCTGGCCGACCATGATCACGAACATCAAGAGGAGCTGAACGATGTTGGAGAGGAAGAGTAGGAACGCGAAAGGATAGGGGTCGCGGGCGAAAAACCAGATCCCGACCGTGGCCAGGATCATGTAGGTCACCTGGACGGCGAAGGCGATGTAGACCGCCCACATCGTGCCGACGCTTCGGGTGATCGCCGCGGCGAGGCGGCCATTGAAGCCCACGTGCTCATCGGCCACCATGGGCGGCGCCTTGAGCTTCCGCTTCTCGGTGTGCGGGTGCGGGTCGTGGACGAAATCGACCTCAGCCATGCTGGCCTGATCCTCCCGAGCTATTCATCGCTGGGCATCAAGAGCACGGGACAGTGAGCGCCGTGCACGATTTTCCTGCCGAGGTCGCCGGTGACGCGTTCTTGCAGGCCGTGGGCGTGGTGGGCGCCGACCACGATCAGCTCCGCGCCGAACTCGTCGGCCTTCTCGAGGATGAACTCGGCCAGCCGGTCTGGTCGGTGGCTGTCGATGTCGGAGGAAGCCTTGACGCCGGCTGCGATCAGCCTCTGAGCCACGGCCTCGCCGAATCGGAACGACTCGGGAATCGTCTCCTTCTCGAGCGTCGCTGCGGAGGTCACGATCCGCTCCCTCATGTGCACCACGAGCACCTGTGAGTCGAATGCCTTGGCGAGGCCGGTGACGACCGGCACGAGCTCGGTGGCGTCCTCCGGGCCGCCGACCCCGACCACGATCTTGGAAAACACGTGGCGATTATCCCGCCTCCCCACCGTGTGGGGAGGTCGGCCTCGCCCGCGCAGCGGGCGACGCCGGGTGGGGAGAAAGGAGTTCCCAAGTCAGTTACGAAGCACCCGACGCTGGATGAGTTGTCTACGATCGGACGGCACAGATGGCTAGCCGGGTCCAGCACTACCGGACGGAGCTGAAGAAGAGGCGCGGCGAGTGGGAGCCGTACCTGAAGGCAAACTCGGGCCTGCCTGGCCCGCGAGCGAACCTCGAGCTCGTGACGGCCGTCGGCGAAGAGGCAGACGCCGACCTCCTGTGGCGCCTCTCGGCATCGAGCGACGAGTTCCTCGCGCTGTGCGGGACGGCGGGGCTCGGGCGCCTGGCCGCGACCGACCCCGACACGGTGCTGCCGTGGCTCAAGGAGCTGGCCGAGGACACGAGATGGCGGGTGCGCGAGAGTGTGGCGATAGCGCTGCAGCGGATGGGCCACGCGAGCATGGCGCAGCTGATCGCGCAGATGGAGGTCTGGTCGAAGGG
>DMCH01000026.1:0-10798 GCA_003446775.1 Chloroflexota bacterium | reverse complement strand
CGCCTGGCCGCGACCGACCCCGACACGGTGCTGCCGTGGCTCAAGGAGCTGGCCGAGGACACGAGATGGCGGGTGCGCGAGGGCGTCGCGATCGCGCTGCAGCGGATGGGGCACGCGAGCATGCCGCAGCTGATCGCGCAGATGGAGGTCTGGTCGAAGGGTGGTCCGCTGGTGCAGAGGGCGGCGGCCGCCGGACTGTGCGAGCCGGCGTTGTTGAAGAAGGCCGACGAGGTCCGGCGCGTGCTGCTGGTGCTGGACCACATCACCCGATCGATGGCGGCCACCCGTGATCGAAAGCACGAAGGCTTTCGGGTGCTCCGCCAGGCCATGGGCTACTGCTGGAGCGTGGCGGCCGCGGCCAACCCGGCGGCGGCCCGACCGCTGTTCGTGAAGTGGCTGCGTTCGTCTGACCCGGACATCTCGTGGGTCATGAAGAGCAACCTCGGCAAGGCCCGGCTCAAAGGTTTTCGAAAGGGTGTCGAGGAATCGAAGGTCAGAACCGCGAAACCGAAGGCTAAGAAACCGGCGAAAAAGAAACCCGCCGCGTAACGCGTCGCCTGGGTCGTACGTATTCACTGTTGATGGCAAAGGCGCTGATCGCGCTGTTCCTAGTAGCCCTCCTGGCCGGATGCCAGAAGCCCGATCATCCGCCCGAACCGGGGTCGTCCGGCCAGGCCATTCCGTGGGCGCCGTTGACGCCCAACCTGAATCCTCCGCCGCTCTCACAAGGACCCGCCCCAATCCCGCTGAACACACCCGCGTGCCAGGCCACAGATCTCATTGGGGCTGTGATTGGGGAAAACAGCGCCACCGGACACCTGATCACCACGATCGGATTCGCCGGCGTAGGTGAGTGTTACCTGGACGGAACGCCTTCGGTCGGAATGCTTGACTCGAGCGGCCACCCGATCCCTTTCCGGGAGCGGGCGCTGTTCTATCCGCCTAGGCAACCCGGCCGCACCCTGGTCGAGGCCGGCCCCGCGCCCACGCCCAATACAGGTCTCAACCTGGGGGAGGCCGGCGTTGAAATCGACTGGGCTACGCAGGGCGACAACTGCCCTGGTGCGCAACCCGTCGTCCCGGCCGAGGCCCTTGTCGCGATTCCCGCGGGCGGTGTGATTGGCATCACGATTCCAGCCGGACCCGGCGCCTATGTCTGCGAAGGCCTCGGGGTGGGCGCCTTCGAGGGGCCGAACGTGCCCATGCCTGCCAGCCCCGTGCCGCCGTTGCCCGCGATCTCGATGCAGGTGCCTAGCACGGTCCGAGTTGGCAACGCGCTCCATTACCTGGTCACGCTGGCCGATGACCGGAATCAGGCACTCGACCTGGTTGAGCTCTGCCCGACTTATGAGGAGGAGCTGTTCGCGGACCTCGTGAACGGAAGCCCGCAGCTCGGAGGAAAGCACATCTATTCGCTGAACTGCGGACCCGCCGGTGTGCTGAAGCCCGGCTCGAGCGTCACCTTCCAGATGGTCTTCATGGTGCCGGCCGACGCCGCCCCGGGCAAGTACACGCTGGTGTTCATGCTGGGCTATTGGAACGCGATGACCAGCTTCGCGCAGGCCATCGTCACCCTCAAATAACTTTCCCTCTCCCCCTCGGGGAGTGGTGCCCCGCGAGGGATTCGAACCCCCGACCCTCTGCTTAGAAGGCAGATGCTCTATCCACTGAGCTAGCGGGGCGGAACCGCCATTCCGGAGAGAATACGCGTGGGGGTGATGGTGCATGGCTGACGCGCTGCAGCGCTTGAAGGCGATCCTGGCCGAGGTCACCGATCTCCATCGGGCAGCCGCCGTGCTCGACTGGGACCAGGAAACGTACATGCCGCCAGGCGGCGTCCACAACCGTGCGGAGCAGTTGTCGACTCTCAGCGAGGTCGCGCACCGCCGCTTCACCGCAGACGAGGTGGGCCGGCTGCTGGATGAAGCCGAAGCCGCCACTGCGAACTCGCCCTTCGACTCAGACGACGCGAGCCTCGTGCGCGTCACGCGCCGCGATTACGACCAGGCTCGCAAGCTGCCATCCGAGCTGGTGGCTGAGATCGCTCACGCGAGCGCATCGGCCCGACCACACTGGCAGAAAGCCCGCCACGAGGCCAACTTCGCGCTCTTCGCCCCCTACCTCGAGAAGAATGTGGAGCTCAACAAGCGGGTCGCCGAAGCGCTTGGTTACGAGAAGCGGGCGTACGACGCCCTCCTCAACCGGACCGAACCGGGATTGACGACCGATCAGCTCGAGGCGATCTTCGACGAGCTCAAGGCCGCCATCGTGCCTCTCGTCGCCGACATCAAACGCCATGCAGACGTCATCGACGACAGGGTGCTGCATCGCGGGTTCGATCCCGACCGGCAGGTCCGATATGCGCTCGAAACGGTCACCAAGCTTGGCTACGACCTCGAGCGCGGCCGGCAGGACATCTCCACGCATCCTTTCAGCACCGCGTTCGGTCCGGGCGACGTCCGCATCACCACGCGCGTCTCGCGCGACTTCTTCAATGAGTGCCTGTTCGGATCGATTCACGAAGCGGGGCACGGCATGTACTTCCAGGGCATCGGCCGCAACCTCGACCGCACGCCTCTGTGGGACGGCGCCTCACCTGGCGTGCACGAGTCGCAGTCGCGGCTCTGGGAGAACCTGGTCGGGCGCAGTCTCCCCTTCTGGCATCACTTCTTTCCCAGCCTGCGCAAGACGTTTCCCGAACCGCTCAAGGGCGTTGACGCCGAGGCTTTTTATCGCGCGGTCAACAAGTCGTACCCATCCTTCATCCGTGTCGAAGCCGACGAGGTCACCTACAACCTTCACATCCTGCTGCGCTTCGAGCTGGAGAACGACATGCTCGAGGGCAAGCTGAAGGTTGCCGACCTGCCTGAGGCCTGGAACGAGCTGTTCAAGTCGTACGTCGGTCTTGACGTCCGCAACGACCGCGAGGGGGTCCTCCAGGACATCCACTGGTCGTTCGTCGGGTTCGCCGAGTTTCCCGGCTACACGCTGGGCAACATCATCGGCGCGCAACTGATGGAGAAGATTCGGTCGGAGCTGACCGACCTCGACGACCAGATGGAGCGCGGCGAGTTCGGGGCGCTGCTGGGCTGGCTGCAAGAGCACGTGTACCGGCACGGGCGCAAGTTCACGCCCAACGAGTTGCTCGAACGCGAGACTGGCCGGCCGCTTACGCCGAAGCCGTGGATCGCATACGTGCGCAAGAAGTACGGCGCTCTGTACGGCCTGAATCAGGCCAAGGATTAACCCGAACCGAAATCCACCGGAGGCCGCGCCTCCCGGTTCACCTCGAGCCTGAAGATGTCGGGGCGCCCGTAGTGCCCGGCGACGTCGAGAGTCCGCTTCGCCGCCGACGCTCGCTCCGGGTCGCAGTCCGCGAACAGGATGCCGTGCTTCTCGTGCAGCGGGCCGGCGACCAGCTTTCCGTCTGGCGCGACGATGACCGAATCGCCCGGGTTGAACCAATCCTCCAGGTCCGGAAAGATACGGGCGCGGTCGGGGAAGTCGGCGGGGACGTCCTTGCCTCGCATCGCCGTGCCGTTGCCGAGCACCCAGCACCGGCCTTCCGCCGCGATGTGCCGCATGGTCGACACCCACGTGCTGCCGGCATCCCACGTCGGCGCGACATACACCTCGCACCCCTGCGCGAACAGGCTGAAGCGCGCCAGCGGCATGTAGTTCTCCCAGCAGATCAATGAGCCGACCCTGCCGGCCGGCGTCTCGATCACCCGCAGCCCGCGGGCGTCCCCCACGCCCCAGACCATTCGCTCCGGGTTGGTGGGCATCAGCTTGCGATGCCGGTTCAGCACCTCGCCGTCGGGGCCGATCAAGACGACCGTGTTGTAGAGCGTGCCCCGGCTGAATTCCGAGTCCCGCTCGTGCACGCCAATCGAGACCGTCTGCTTCAGCCGCCGCGCCGCCGCCTGGATCGGCTTCAAGTGCCCCGCCTTCAGGTCGACCGCGTTCTCGAGCAGCCGGGCGTGAATCTTCCCTGTCAGCTCGTAATCGTCACCCGGGCGCAGCCGCCACACCCACTCCGGGTAGCCGGGCAGCCACGTCTCGGGAAAGGACACGAATCGCGCCCCGCCGGCCGCCGCTTCATCCATCAGCTCGACGCCCCGCTTGATCGTCTTCTCCCGGTGAAGGAGCACCGGCGGGTGCTGGACGACGGCGACCCGGTGAGGGCTAGCTTTTTTAGTCTTTAGCATTCGGAAAATCTCCCGCGCGTGCGACCATCCCCGGCAGCTCCTTGCCGAGCTGCAGCCCGAGCCAGCGTGAGCATTCAATCAGTGCGTCGAGGTCGATGCCCGTGTCGACGCCCATACCTCGCAGCAGGTAGACGAGATCCTCGGTGGCGATGTTGCCGGTCGCCTTGGGCGCAAACGGGCAGCCGCCGGCGCCCCCCACCGACGCGTCGAGCGAAACCACTCCCTGTTCGAGGGCGGCCACGGCGTTCGCGTAGCCCGTGTTGCGGGTGTTGTGGAAGTGGGCGCCGACGGTCGCGCCCAGCTCGCGTGCGCCGCGCACCAGCGCCGTGACCTGCGAAGGAACGCCGACCCCGATCGTATCGGCGAGGCAGATCTCATCGGGCGGGATCGCCATCAGGCGCTGGACCAGGCCGAGCACCCGCTCTGGCGGAACCACTCCTTCGAATGGGCAGCCGAACGTAACGCTGATCGTCACCGTCACTGGCACCCGGTCCGAGCGGGCTTTGGCCACCAATGACAGAGCCGTCTTCAGGCCTTCCTCGGTGGTGGCGTTCTGGTTGCGCCGGCCGAACTCATCCGTGGCCGCGAATGCGTAGTGGACCTCGTCCACTCCCGCCGCGATCGCCCGGTCGTAGCCCTTCTCGTTGAGGAGGAGGCCCGCATATGACGTTCCCGGTCGCCGGTGCAGCGCCGCCATGACGTCCTCGGCGCCCGCCATCTGCGGAACGAGCTTCGGGTTGACGAAGCTCGCCGCTTCGATGCGCTTCAGGCCCGCGGCCGCCAGCTTGTTGCACAACTCCGCGCGCACCGCCGGTTCGAGCACCCGGTCCTCGTTCTGCAGCCCGTCGCGCGGCCCGACATCACAGACGATCACATAGATAAAGGTAGGGCGGCGAGCAATTGCCCGCCGCCCTCGTGCTTTCTGAAGCTAGCTGACGTTGGCCGTGTAGATGTTCTGGTCGAGGCCGCCTGTGAGGTCGAAGCAGGTCGAGAAGGCCCCGCATACGCCTCCGTTGTGGGTATCCCCGAGGGGATCGTTGCCGTCGGAGTCCGGACCCGCGACCGTGTCGCGCTGGTCGGTCCAGACCGCCTCCACCGCATTACCGACTGCCGAAACCATGATGTAGTCGCCGATGAACGGGACCGTCCTTCCTCCGAACTGCTCGAAGTTGGGGTTGGTCGGAACGCTCGTGAGCTTTTGGGATGTCGTCCAACTCACTCCATCGGTCGAGCTCGTGTAAAACACGTTCAAGCAGGCATAGCCGTTACCTGAGGAGTCGTTGCAAGGCGCTGACGTGGCCGAGTAGTTGGGGTCGGCCCGGCTGTCGTAGTAGACCGCGCTGTACATTCCGTTCGCTGCCGTTATCCACGGGAAGAACTGGTGGCCCTTGGCCTCCTTGTCGATCGCGGCGGGCGTGGACCACGAAGAACCGCCGTTGCTCGACTTCGTGGCCTGGATCTGTCCCTGGCCTGAGGCAAGGGCGACCTGGAACGCCATCACGATGTCGTTCCCGTTGGTCGTGAGGGTCGGCTGGGCCAGGTCGAAACGCGGGAAGGTCTGCCCGGTCGGGCAGTTGAACGGCGCATCGCCGCACTGGCGGGCTCCGTTGCCGGAGAACTGGTTCGAGACGAAGGGTGTGAAGGGCACGGCGATGGTCGCCTTGCTGAAGGTCCGGCCGCCGTCAAGGGAGCTGGCAAAGGCTGCGCCCATGGTGACGTTGCCCTGGCCAAAGGTGCCACCGGTGCTGGCAAACCAGGAGACATACACCTGGCCGGTCGGTCCGATGGCGATGTTCGGGCCCTGGTTGCTGCACACGCTGCTGATCTTCATCGGCGCGCTGAAGCTGGCGCCGTGGTCGGTCGAGCGCGAGAACACGATCTCGTTGCAGCCGTTGCCGTGGAAGTCCGACCACGCGGCGTAAACGTTGCCGTTGGCCTGATCGACCTGGATGCCCGTCTTGTCGTTGAAGCTGCCCAGGCCGAAAACGTTCGAGGCCAGGATCACCGTGCGCACGTAGCGCGAGCCGTCTGTCGAGCTGTCGGCCGGGTTGGAGGCCGCGTACGTGGCGACCCACACGTCGCCGGTGTTGTCACGGAACGCGGCCGACGGGCCGTCCTCGATGCCGCGGTTGAAGTTGTTGCCCATGTAGAAGACGTTGCCGGCCTTGTCCCACGCCTGGACCGGGTCGCCGGCCGCGATGGCGCCGCCGAGCGCCATCTGGTGCACCGGGCTGGCTGTGCCCTGCGTGGAAGTGTCCAGCTTGTAGCCGGGAAGCAGGCTGTCCGTCCATGTGGCGCCGCTGTCATTGGATCGGTAGAAGCCCGCCCATGCATCGAAGTTGGTCGGGATGGCGCAGTAGTCGTTACTGCCTGACGTGCGAATGGCGGTGTTGCGGGGATCGATCGCGAGCGTCGGCTCGTTCTGCTGCCGGCGGTCGGTTCCACAGCGGAAAAGCACGGAGTCCGTATAGGAGCCTCCGACCAGCTGGTCGGCGCTCAGGTACCCGCCGCCGGTGCCGTTGTCATGCGTCACGCGTACGTTCGCCGATACGCCGGCCGAGCCGGTCAGCGTCTGGCTCAAGGCCAGGACCGCGGCGAACGCCAGGATCACGAATCGGACTGGTTTCAAAACCACAACCTCCTTGATCTGAACCCCGGAGGGCCTCAGCGAGCTCCCCCCTTAACACGAGCTTAAGAACGTGCCACAAATCGGCCTTCCGCGCCACTAGCGAACTCGGCGGCTAGCCCACCAGGTCGTTCATCGGCTGGGCTTGTGCCGCATGGCCCAGGCGGCCGACGCCGAGCAGGTCCTCGATCGTTGCCAGCAAGGAGTAGTGGTCGTAGGGGGCGGAGCTCTCGCGGTGCCCCTTACCGGGCGTCAGCACCAACGTCAGCACCTGATTCGAGGCGCTGCCGTCGTCCTCATCCCAGGTGATGAAAAGAACGCCGTTGTTCTTCCACGCGGCCGAGTACGTGATCTGCCCCACCATTTGCTTCAGCCAGTCGTCGCCCGTCGCTACCGGGCAGTTGTGCGTGTCGTGGCACATGTCGGGCGTGATCCAGCTGAAACTCGGCGTGTTGGCATTCAGGTCCCCGGCCATCTGGGTGAGAGGCACCACATTGCCAGGACAGCGCCCGCCGTAGAACGCGAATGGATTGTGCCCCGGGTCGTAAGGAACCGGGCTGTTCAGGCACCCGCCGTCGCCGAGGCCTTCCATGTACGCGCGCCAGGTCACGCCCGCGGCGGTGAGCTGGGTGCCAAGGTCCTCCGTGGGCAGCTTGTGATAGCTGTCGTCCTGAATACCCCAGGTCGAGCCCGAGGTCAGGGCAAGGTAATTCGGCACGCTCGGGTGCGTGATCGCCCGGTAGTTGTTCGCCACGCCCTCTGTGGCGGCGAGATGCCCGGTGTACACGCCCGCCAGGGCCTGCTGAGGCGATTTGTTCTCCATCACGATGAGGAACAAGTGACGGGGCGAGCCGTGATCGGTGTGCCCGCCGCCGACTGAGCAGGCTCCCAACCCCGCCACCACCACGAGGGCGCCCGCCACTTTCTGTAGCCTCTTGATTTTTAGGGTGACTCTATTTATCATGTGACTAGATCAAATCCGGAGGAGGCGCCAGGATGAACATGACCACAGTAGGAACAGCGCCGGAGAGGCTGCGAGGCCGCTGGCTGGGCCTGGCTGCCCTCACCCTGAGCGGGCTGGTGCTCGGGCTCGACATCACGATCCTCATCACCGCCCTCCCCACCCTGTCGGCCAAGCTCAACGCCACCACCGACCAGCTGCAGTGGATGTCCGCCGCCTACACGCTCGCGCTCGCGGGCTTCATGCTCCCGGCCGGGGTCCTGGGTGACCGGCTCGGCCGCAAGAAGATGCTGCTCATCGGCCTGGCGACATTCGGCATCTCCTCGGTGATCGCCAGCCAGATGACGTCCGCCAACGGGTTGATTGCGATGCGGGTCGTCATGGGCATCAGCGGCGCCATCGTCCTGCCGCTCATGCAGTCGATGCTGCCGTCCATGTTCCAGACCGACGAGCGTCAGCGCGCCATCGGCCTGGCCGGAGCCGGCGCTTTTATCGGCCTTCCGCTCGGGCCGCTGGTCGCCGGGTGGCTTCTGACCCACTATGACTGGGGCTCCATCTTCTTGATCAACGCGCCCGTGGTCGTGATCGCCGTCATCGGTACGTGGTTCTTCGTGCCGGAGAGCAAGGACCCTGCGGCGCGGCGGCTCGACTGGGTCGGCGCCATGTTGGAGGTGGTCGGGGTCACCGGGATCGTGTACGGCATCATCGAGCAGCCGATCCGCGGCTGGAGCGACGCGCAGGTCGCCGGCCCGATCGTCGGTGGCGCCGTTCTGGTAGCGGCGTTCGCGGTGTGGCAGCTGCGAACGCGCTTTCCGCTCATCGACCTGAAGCTCTTCAAGAGCGCGCGATTCTCCTGGGCCACAGTTGCCTTTACCATCGTCGGTTTCGCGATGACGGGCGTGCTCTTCATCCTCTCGCCCTTCTTGCAGATCGTGCAGGGCAACGACGCCCAGGGCACGGGCATCCGGCTCATTCCCTTGATCGCCGCGATGATGGTCGGCGCCATCAGCACCGACGTTCTCGCGAAGCGGTTCGGAGCCAAGATCGTGGTCGCGGGCGGCATGCTCGGCAACGCCGTAGGCATGTTCATGCTTTCGCGGGTCGGTGTCGACACCGGTTACGGGCTGGTGGGGATCTCCCTCGCGGTGATCGGCATCAGCATCGCGTTGACCATGATCCCGGCGCTCGACGCCATCCTCGGCTCCTTGCCTGCGGGCGAGACCGGCGCTGGCAGCGCCCTCACTCGCACGTTACAGAACATCGGCTCTTCGTTCGGCGTCGCCATCATGGGCAGCATCCTCAACAGCGCCTATCAGTCCCACATCAATGGGCAGCTCGCAGGCCTGCCCGCGCAGGTGCAGGCTGCCGCGCAGAGCAGTGTTGCCGTCGCGGCCGCGATCGCCCGCCACCTTCCGAGCCCGCTCGGCGCCCGCCTGCTGCGAGCGGCCCAGGAGTCTTACTCTCAGGGCATGTCCGAGGTGATGCTGGTGAGCGCCGCGATGATGATTGCTGGCGCGATCCTGATGGCGCTGTTCCTCCCGGCCCGGGCACCTCGCGAATCCCCTATCCCCGCAGGGGAGAGGGTTAGGGAGAGGGGCGTGAGCGTGCAATGACCGCGACCGGATTACGCGAGCGCAAGAAGCTCAAGACCAAAGAGGCGATCCAGCGCGAAGCCCTGCGCCTGTTTAAGGAGCGGGGCTACTCGGAAACCACGATCGAGCAGATTGCGGCCGCCGCGGAGATCTCACCCAGCACCTTCTTCAACTACTTTCCGACCAAAGAGGATGTGGTCCTCTTCGACCGCTACGACCCGATGATCTTCTCGATGATGACGTCGATACCGGCGAGCGAACCCCTGAGCGCTGTGTTGCACGGCCTGCTCAACGGACTTGCGGGTGTAATGGAGCGCGACCACGACGTCATCCTCGCCCGATCGAAGCTCTCGCTCGCAGTGCCCGAGTTGAGGGCGCGGCTCTGGGAGGAGATTGAGAAAGCGCGAGACCTCATCGCGAGCATCCTGGCCTCCCGGACGGGTCGGGACGCCTCCGACTTCGAGCTGAGGGTCCTGGCGATGATCTTCTTGACGGCAACTTTCGAGGCCATCCTGGAGTGGATCCGGCAAGACGGCCGCGGCGACATGATCAAACTCGTCACCCAGGCTCTTGACCTGGCACAGATCGGCCCGCGACTCGACGAGCTCGAGTCCGCGCCGCGCAAGGCCCGCTAACCCCGGGCTAGCCCAGCCTCGTAGGCCAGGATCACCGCCTGCACGCGATCCCTCAACTCCAGCTTTCCGCATGCGCATCACGCCCTGACCTACCGTTAGATCGTGTACGACAAGAGCGCCCGGATCTACGACCTCCTTTATGTGGGGTCGGGGATCAAGGACTATCCCGCCGAGGCCGCGGAACTGCACCGGATCATCCAGGAGGCATGCCCGACCGCCAAGACCTTGCTCGACGTGGCCTGTGGCACCGGGGCTCACCTGGTCGAGATGCAGCGCTGGTACACGGTCGAGGGCGTAGACCTAAGTCCTGCAATGCTCGCCGTGGCCCGGACACGGCTGCCCGGTGTTCCGTTGCGCGAGGCCGATATGCGTACGCTCGACCTTGGCAAGACATTCGACGCCGTCACCTGTCTCTTCAGCAGCATCGGCTACATGCATGATCCAGGAGAGTTGCGGGCCGCCGTCGCGCGACTCGCGGCGCACGTCGCGCCCGGAGGAGTCTTGATTCTCGACGGCTGGGTGCGCCCCGACCAGTGGCGCGACAACTTCCGTCCTGACCACCCCGATGTCGCCCACGACAGCGAAGTCACCGTTGTGCGCCTCTCGTTCAGCCGCCGAGAGGGGAGCATCACCGAGCTCGAGATGCACCACCTCGTCCAAACCGATGCCGGCATCGAGTACTTCATCGAGACACATCGCCTGAGGCTGACCGAGACAGACGACTATGTTGCAGCCGTCGCCGATGCGGGGCTCAAAGCGCGGGTGATTCCCGACTA
>DMCH01000075.1:13667-15092 GCA_003446775.1 Chloroflexota bacterium | reverse complement strand
GCGGTCATGATCGAATCGTACTAGCCCTCGCGAGGGAGGACGCCCGAGCCCTGGTGCAGGCCAGGCGTCAGGTCGTGGTGAAGTCGGCGAGCGAGACTTCCGCGCCACCCGACCATGTGAAGGTCTGGCCGGCCGCACTTGTGGCAGTGAACCCGATCGGGACTGTGAAGGTCACCGTGTAGGTGGCGCCCGACGTGAGCACACCGGTCGTGGCGAAGAAGTAGAAACCTGTGATGTCTGTGGTGGCCGTGGCCGCGGTCGTCCCAGCCGAGTCCTTCAGGGTCAGAACCGCTCCTGGAACCCCCGTCCCGGAAGCCGTGCGGACCGATCCTGTGATCGGGTTGGGCGTGGCGCTCACCGCGAGACCGTCGATCAGGCTGCGGGCATCGGTGCTGAGAACCGTCGCGCAGTCCGGCGTTATGTGCTTGCCGCTCTGCGCGCCCACCTGGTCGATGAAGGCACTCAGGATGTTGATCGCAGTCTTGGTGTTGCCGCCGGCGACCGCTCCCTGCTCAGCCGTGACCTTGGCGGCCAGGGCGTCGTCGACACCCGAATTGTTGATGCAGCCCAGTACCAGCATCTGACCGACCACATCGGAGAGCGCCGAACTGCTCACGGCCACCGTGATGGACGCCGCCGACGAGTGGCTGACGCCGGCGAATGTCCCCGTCACAGTCAGCGTGAACGTCGTCGGGGTCACCATCGGTGATAGCTGGAGGGTCAGGGTCGAGCTCGCGCTGCCTCCAGAGCTCGGCGTCACCGAGCTCGGGTTCAAGGTCACCGACACGCCGGCGGGTGCTCCGGAAGCGCCGAGCGCCACCGCGGAGTTGAAACCACTGACCGAGTTGACAGTGACCGAGGTGGAGGCGGTCCCGCCGACCGGAACCGTGACTGCAGCGATCGGGCCCATCGAGAAGTCCACCACGGCGATTTGGAAACTGCCCGTGCCGGTGTTCCCGGCCGCGTCTGTCGCCGTGCAGGTGACGGTGGTGACGCCGGCCGGGAACGTCGAGCCCGACGGCGGGCTGCAGCTGACGGTCAGGGCGGAGGTCGCGTTGTCCGGATCCGTGGCCGACACTACGTACGTCACGACCGCCCCGCCGGCGCTGGTAGCCACGGCGGTGATGTTGGCCGGCAGGCTCAGGGTAGGCGCGGTCTTGTCTTCGACCAGGACGGTGGCGGTGGCGGTGCCTGTATTGCCGGCGCCGTCCGTGGCCGAGCAGGTGATAGTTGTGGTGCCCAGCGGGAATGTGCTGCCGGAGGCGGGCAGACAGTTCGGCGTCAACGAGCCCGACACGATGTCGACAGCGGTTGCGGTGTAGGTGACCGCGGCGCCGCTCGGCCCCGTGGCCTCCATCGGGCTGGTCACATTGATGGTGAGGACCGGCGGTGTGGTGTCCGTCACCGTGACGGTGAAGGTCCCGC
>DMCH01000075.1:12705-13337 GCA_003446775.1 Chloroflexota bacterium | reverse complement strand
AATGGGAGTGCAGGCAACCGTCGCGGCGTCATCGGGATCGGTGGCGCTGACGGCGTAGGTCACGACCGCGCCGCTCGGCCCGGTCGCCTCGGCGGTGATGTTCGCGGGCAGGGTTATCACCGGCGGCGTGGTGTCCATGACGGTGACAGTGAAGCTGGCGTTTGCGGTGTTGCCATGCATGTCGGTGGCGATGCAGCTGACAGTTGTCAGGCCCAGCGGAAAAGTGCTTCCCGACGGCGGAGTGCAGGACACGGTGGCTGCGTCGTCCGGATCGATTGCGCTGACGGCGTAGGTCACGACCGCCCCGCTCGGCCCGGTTGCCACGGCGGTGATGTTGGCGGGCAGGCTCAGGGTGGGCGCGGTCTTGTCTTCGACCACGACGGTGGCGGTGGCGGTGCCGGTGTTGCCGGCTGCATCAGTGGCCGAGCAGGTGATGGTTGTGCTTCCCACCGCGAAGGTGGTGCCAGAGGCGGGTAGGCAGGTCGGCATCAGCGGGCCCGACACCGCATCGGTCGCGATGACTGTGTAGGTGACCACGGCGCCGTTCGGCCCCGTCGCCTCCACCGGGCTGGTCACATTGATGGTGAGGACCGGCGGTGTGGTGTCCGCCACCGTGACGGTGAAGGTCCCGC
>DMCH01000075.1:8991-12420 GCA_003446775.1 Chloroflexota bacterium | reverse complement strand
AATGGGAGTGCAGGCAACCGTCGTGGCGTCATCGGGATCGGTGGCGCTGACGGCGTAGGTCACGACCGCGCCGCTCGGCCCGGTTGCCTCGGCGGTGACGTTGGCCGGCAGGCTCAGGGTTGGCGCTGTCTTGTCCTCGACCACGACGGTGGCCGTGGCGGTGCCCAGGTTGCCGGCGCCATCGGTGGCCGTGCAGGTGATGGTCGTGCTTCCCACTGGGAATGTGCTGCCCGAGGGCGGGGTGCAAATGGTCGCCGGCGAGCCCGAGACGGCATCGGTCGCGCTGGCCGTGAAGGTGACCACGGCGCCGTTCGGTCCAGTCGCCTCCACCGGGCTGGTCACATTGATGGTGAGGACCGGCGGTGTGGTGTCCGCCACCGTGACGGTGAAGGTCCCGCTCGCAGTGTTGCCATGCGTGTCGGTGGCGGTGCAGCTGACGGTTGTCAGGCCCAGAGGAAATGTGCTTCCCGAAGCGGGCATGCAGGAGACGGTGGCTGCGTCGTCAGGATCCACTGCGCTGACGGCGTAGGTCACGACCGCCCCGCTCGGCCCTGTCGCCTCGGCGGTGATGTTGGCAGGAAGAGTTATCACTGGCGGCGTGGTGTCTGCGGGCGGCCCGAGGCCGCCTGCCGGTAGAGTGGTCTCGCCGCCCGTGGGGTCCCCCCAACAAACCGGAGTCCCATCGGTCTGGACTCCACAGGTGAACAAGCCGCCCGAGGAGACCTGGCTGAAGGTCCCCGCCACCAGTGGGGGGGCCTGGCCGAAGAAGTTGTAGCCCCAGCAGGCCACGGTTCCGTCGACCTGAATCCCACAGGTATGGGAGCCACCGGAGGAGACTTGGCTGAAGATCCCTGTCGGCAGTGGGCTGACCTGGCCGAACGAGTTAGATCCCCAACAGACAACTGTTCCGCCGGACTGGACCGCGCAGGTGTGGAGGTAGCCGGCCGAGACCTGGCTGAAGGTCCCCCCTGGCGTGTTGCTGACCAGGTCGTACAAGTTCAAGCCCCAGCAGGCCAGCGTCCCGTCGGTCCTGACCCCGCACGCGCCAAAACCACCGGACGAGACCTGGCTGAAGGTCCCCGGCGGGATGGTCCAACCCAACGAGGGGTCGCCCCAGCAGACCAGCGTCTGGTCAGTCTTGACCGCGCACGTAAAGCCGTTGCCGGAGGAGACCTGGCTGAAGGTTCCCGGCGGCGCGTTAGTCTGGCCCGACGCGTTGTCGCCCCAGCACGCCAGCGAGCCGTCGATCCGGATCCCGCACGCGTGCGAGAAGCCGGAGGACACCTGGCTGAAGGTTCCCAGCGGGATGGTCCAGCCCAACGTGGGGTCGCCCCAGCAGACCAGGGTCCCGTCGGTCCTGATCCCGCAGGTGAAGTTCGAGCCGGCGGAAATGGCGCCAGAGCTCGGGACGGATGCAGCGCTCACAGTCTCGGCCGAAGCGGCCAGAACCAGGGCCCCGAGTACGCCCAGCGCCACCAGCACGCCGCGCACCACTCGACCCACCACGACCGCCTTTTCCAGGTGACTCGGCGCCCCCGCGCCGTCGATCACCCACGTAACCACATACCCCACAACGCTTGGGATGCTAGCAGTGGTCGATCAAATTTTCGCGATATAAGCGTTCGAGCGGTGCTTGCCCATGACCGAATAACCAAGGGGTCCGAGCTCGACCGGGTGTTCGAGGGCCGGCAGCTCACGGCGCTGAGGCCGCTCGCTGAAGTTGAGCGCCACGATCACCTTCTCGTCGCCGGTGCTGCGTTCGTAGGCGAACACCTCAGCGTCGGCGAGCACCGTCCGTCGGTCGCCCCGGCGCAGCGCGGCCGAATCGCGTCGCAGGCGCCCAAGGGCCTGGAAGTGCGCCAGCAGGTCCTGATTCTGGTCGCCGCTCCACAGCATCGGCAGCCGCGCCTCGGCGTTCTCGATCACACCGTCGGAGCGCTGGCTCAGCCCGACTTCAGTGCCGTAATAGATGACGGGCATGCCGGGCAAGGTGAGGAGCAGCGTCGCCGCCAGCTTGAGGCGGTCCACGTTTCCGCCCGCCATCCACAAGAAGCGATTCATGTCGTGGTTGTCGAGCAGGGTCGCGAGACCGAGGCCTGGGTACGTGCGATCGTGCTCATCGAGCCAGGTCGCGAATCCGACCGCGGCCATGCGGCCACGCGCCAGGGCCTGGCGCACGTAATACGCCAGGTCGAAGTCGAAGATCGCATCCAGGCGACCCGCGTAACGGGCCAGCCAATCCGGAAGGCCTGCGGCCTCGCCGAGGACAAGCGTGTCCGGCTTGACCGTACGCAAGCCGCGGCGGAGCTCAACCCAGAACGCCGGATCGACTCCGGCCACGTGGTCGCAACGGATGCCGTCGACGCCGTACGCGGTGAGCCAGTGCTGGGCGGCCCGGACGAGCACCTGCTGCACATTCCGGTCGGAGGTGTCGAGCTCCGGCAGCGAGATCACATCGGCGAAGCAGCGGTAGTAGTGCGGCCACTGCCAGAACCGGTAGTAGGCGGCAGCGTCGGCGTCCTTCTCGATCGCGTCGCGGAACAGATGATGTCCGCGGCCCGTGTGGTTGGGCACGAAGTCGAGGAGCACACGCATGTCGCGCTCATGCGCGGCCCCCACCAGGCGGAGCAGCGCTGCATCGCCGCCGTAGCGCGGCTCGACGGTAAGGAAGTCCTCGTGGTCATAGCCGTGGTGCGAGGGGCTCTGGTGGACAGGGCTTAGCCAGAGCACGTTGCACCCCAGCCCGGCGATGTGATCGAGGTGCTCGCGGATGCCGTCCAGCGTTCCGCCGTACAACGCGGTGGCGTCGCCGGGCGCGGGCAGGCTCTCCCCCGGCCGCGCGAAGCGGTCGATCATGACGTGGTAGCACAGCGCATCGCGCACCCACTCCGGCGGAGGAGGCGGCGCAGATTCGTAAGCGAACTCCTGGCCGCCAGGCCGTGGATCACTATCCGACGCCCACACCGGAGTGGCTTCTGCGTCGCGAAGATGGGCGCGGATCTTGTAGCGCGTAACCTCACCTGCTTCGGTCGGCGGAACCGGGCCGCTCCAACGAGTCGGGTGGCCATGCTGCGGCGGCGACGGCTCGAGCTGTCCGGTAGGCTGCCCGTCCACCTCCAGGGTTAGCGCCGACACATCGAGATCCGATCGCACCTCGGCGATCAGAAGGCCTTCGCCGGGCTCGGGCATGCCGGAGTGGAACGCACCTCCGTAGAGGGCCCGAGCATGCCGAGCCTTTTGCACGCTCGCCTGGTGCTCGAAGAACCCGTCCTCGACGGGCGCGGTCGGTGGGATCAAGGCGTGGACCGTGAGCAAGAGCAACGCGTGCGCTGCGAGGTCGACGCCGCCACCGGACACAAACAGCCTCAGCGACGATCGCCTGGCCGCCGCACCCTCCAGCGCCGCGACCGCGTTGGCGCGCCGCCCGGC
>DMCH01000075.1:6964-8765 GCA_003446775.1 Chloroflexota bacterium | reverse complement strand
GCCCGAGCGATCGTGATGCTGCGCGATCACCAGGACGCTGCGCGCGTAAAGGTCCGCGACCGCGGCGCGATCCGTGAGGTCGGGGACCCGAGCCACCACCGCCGCCCGTGTGGCCCCGGCCAGTGGTGGCGGATCGAACCCCTCCGGCCAAGCGCCGTCGAAGCGGACGCCTGCCTGGGGCAGGACTTCACCCAGGCCGCGCTCCCAGCCCACCGTCGCATCACCCTCCGATCGAAAAGCGAGGAGCAGGCTCTCGCCGATGGCGGCGAGGCGCCGCTCGACCTTGATGCCGGTCGAGTGGCGCGACATCACCCGCAGCACGTTCGTGCCGCGCACGTACTCGCGGCGGTGCTTCCAGCCGCGGCCGCCGATCCGGCGCCTTCTCACCGCGCCGAGCTCGAGCACCGCATGAGCCGGCTTTTCGAGCAGCTCGGCGTCGAGGTGAGGAGCGCAGAGGCTGATCAGGCTGCCGTCGGCGCCGATCTTGGCGAGAAGCCTGCCGTTGCCGACGGTGGCGACAAATCGGGCGCTCATGCCTGCGAGAGGTTAGCCGACCGGCCTGTCGCCCTCATCGCGTCGGCAATCCGATTCACGCCGTCCGCACCTTCGATGTCCTCCAGTGGGGTCGGGAGCGCGAGCCGCCAGTTCGGGAATTCGGTCGTGGTGCCGGGGACGTTGGGGCGTTCGATCACTCCGAGCGCATCCTCGAGCGACGCGAGAACGATCCGCGGGCGCCCGCGTGCAAGCTCCGTGTAGGCCGCCACCGCGACGTCAACCGGCGCGGTCGCGTCAGGAAGGCGGGTGAGGCTCACGAGCTTCTCGCGCAGGTGGTGGAGCCGGCGCTCAGGTTCGCGCAGCGTCCAGATGCCGGCCAGCGTCGGGAGGTCGTGAGTCCCCACGGCGGCGATCGCATCTCGCGGCCAACGGCCGGGCTCGGAACCTTCGAACCACAGCAAGCGATACGACAGCGATCCCCGCCGGCGTAGGTGCTCACGCACTTTCGGCGGCACCAGGCCGAGGTCCTCGCCCACCACGAATGCGCGAGCACGCCTGCTCTCGTTGGCCAGGAGCGACAGCAACGCCGAGGCGGGGTAACGCACGTAGGCGCCCTCGGCAGCCACCATGCCGGTGGGTATCCAGAACAGGCGGAAGAGTCCCATGACGTGGTCCAGCCGGACGCCCGCCGCGTGGGCGGCGGCGCCGCGAATGGCATCCACGAACGGCTCCCAATGCGCGCCGCTCAGGAGCCACGGGTTGAATGCCGGCAGCCCCCAGTCCTGGCCGTCTCTAAAAAACTCGTCCGGGGGCGCGCCCACGCGCATATCCGGCGCCAGCAGGTCCTGCCATCGCCAGGCGTCAAACCCGTCCGAGGCAAAGCCAACAGGCACGTCGGTGATGAGCCCGATCTCGCGCGCTGCTCGCGCGAGCTGGCGATCGATGTGGAACTGCTGCCATTCGTGAAACGCGATGCGGTCGGCGAGCCTGCGGCGGCTGGGCTCGATCCCGTCGTTGTATGGATGGCGGAGGTAGGCGGGCCAACTGCGCCACGCCGGCCCATGCACCTCGGCCAGCGCGTTGAAGGTGGCGAAGTCGTGCAGGGCGCGCCCCTGCCTGCGGACCCACGCGTCGAGACCCTGCGGCTTGGGTGCGGCTTGAAAGATGCAATCCAGCGCCTGCGACTTGAGCTGGAAGACCTGGTCGTAGTCGATCAGGCGTTGTTGATTCAGCTCAGTTGCGGCCGCGCGCAGAGGCTGAAGCTCCGCCGCGCATCGCTCCGCACCTTCGATCTCGTCGATGCGCA
>DMCH01000075.1:2246-6635 GCA_003446775.1 Chloroflexota bacterium | reverse complement strand
CCGAAGCGTCTGAGGTCGGCCAGGTCTCCGATGCCCCAGCTGTCGCGCGACCGAAGCGCATACAGCTGGATCGCCCAGCCCCAGGCGCGGTCGGGCGCCGGTGCGCAGGGTTCGTCCGGGAGCTTGAGTCGCCGGATGCGTGGCGGCCGGTCTTGCGTCGCGCCAATGGCGGCGAGGATGGCGTCGATGGTCGGGCGAGGGGTCTCGACCAGGTCGCCCTGCCAGCCGTGATAGGCGGGCAGGATCCCCCAGCGCCCGGCACCGTCAAGCATGTTCCGGCCAAGCTACCATTCGCCCGGATGACGAGAGGCACTGCCGGCAAGCTCCATCACGTGCCCGCCGAGGCGTGCACCCCAGCCACTGCGCAGACGCCGGGGATGTCCCGCACGGCAGCGCTGTCTGGCGACACGGTCGGCAGCCGAGCGATCTGGATGGGCGAAACGCGTGTCGCGCCGGGCGTTGCTTCCGGACCGCATCACCACGGCAAGAGCGAAACCGGCATCTACATCGTCGCGGGCAGCCCTGAGTTCATCTATTCGGAGGACGGTCACGAGGTGCGGCTGCGGACGAAGCCGGGCGACTACATCTACATACCGCCCTTCGTGCATCACATCGAGTCCAACGCCCACTCCGATGAGGAGGCGGTGGTCGTGATCGCCCGCACCACACAAGAGGCGATTGTGGAGAACCTGGAGGAGCTCTAGGCGGTTGGGGCGTACGATGCTGCCATGGCCGTCGCCGAGAGTCTGGCCGTCGCCCCATTCCTGAGGAGCAGCCCCAAAAAGCTGTTCATCGGCGGTCGCTGGGTCGAGGCTGCTTCAGGCAAGACGTTCGCCACGCTCGATCCCTCCAACGGTGAGGTGCTGGCGCAGGTGGCGGAGGGCGACCGCGAGGACGTCGACCGCGCCGTCAAGTCCGCCCGGGCCAGCTTCGAGTCCGGATCGTGGCGGGATCTGCCCCCGGCGGAGCGGGCTCGCATCCTGTGGAAGGTCGGGGACATCATCGAGGAAAGGGCTGCTGAGTTCGCCGAGCTCGACAGCCTCGACAACGGCAAGCCCATCAACGAGATGTTGTTTTTCGACGTTCCCGTTACGGCCGCCACATTTCGCTACTACGCGGGCTGGGTCACCAAGCTTGGCGGCGTCACCACCCCGATCTCGTTCCCGGGCCGCTATCTGAACTACACCTTGCGCGAGCCGGTCGGCGTGGTCGCGCAGATCATCCCCTGGAACTTCCCGCTCATGATGGCGGCCTGGAAGGTGGCGCCGGCGCTGGCCTGTGGCAACTCGGTCATCCTGAAGCCGGCGGAGCAAACGCCGCTTTCGGCGCTGCTGCTGGCGGAGGTCCTGCAGCAGGCGGAGGTCCCGCCCGGCGTGTTCAACGTGATCACCGGCTTCGGCGAGACGGCCGGTGCTGCTTTGGCCGAGCACGCAGACGTCGACAAGATCGCCTTCACCGGCTCGACCGAGGTGGGCAAGCTGATTGTGAAAGCCTCAGTCGGGAACCTGAAGCGAGTCTCGCTCGAGCTTGGTGGCAAGTCGCCCAACATCGTGTTCAGCGACGCCGACCTCGACCGCGCGGCCTCGAGCGCCCATCTGGGGATCTTCTTCAACCAGGGTGAGGTGTGCACGGCCGGGTCGCGCCTTTACGTGCAGGAGAAGGTGTACGACCAGATGCTCGGCAGCCTTGCGTCGACCGCGAAGGAACTGGTGTTGGGACCGGGCATCGATCCCATGACCCAGATGGGACCGCTGGTCTCCGAGGAGCAGATGAAGCGCGTGCTCGGTTACATCGACTCCGGGAAGAAGGAGGGCGCCACGCTGACGGCGGGTGGCGCGCGCGCGGGCGGGGCGCTCGCGCGCGGTTATTTCGTGCAGCCGACAGTTTTCGCGCAGGTCGACGGAGCGATGAAGATCGCGCGCGAGGAGATCTTCGGTCCAGTGCTCGCCGCCATTCCATTTACGGACGAGGACGACCTCATCGCCAAGGCCAACGACAGCGTGTACGGGCTGGCGGCGGGCGTGTGGACCAATGATGTGAAGCGCGCTCATCGTGTCGCCCACGCGCTGAAGGCGGGCGTGGTGTGGGTCAACTGCTACGGTCCCACCGACCCGGCCGCGCCGTGGGGCGGTTACAAGCAGAGCGGGTGGGCGCGCGAGCTCGGCCCGAACGCTCTCGACCTCTACACCGAGGTCAAGAGCGTGATGATGGACCTCAGCTAGCCCCGGAAGAGGTCCTCGGCGGCGACTTGGTTCCGGTCTTAACAGGCTGGGTTGCGGGCTCGAACGAATGTTCGTAACCTCGCCTCATGGTCCAGACTGCAGTCGAGCCGGAGGTCTCGGGCGAGGAGCTGCGCGAGCGGATGGTCCGCAAGCGCAAGGCCATCGACCTGATGGAGCTCTCCTTCGCGGAGGATGCGGCGCGCTTCGCGGTGACGGACGAATACGACGAGCTCGGCTTCGTCAGCGCCATCGACTGGATCCGCTTCAACTGCCATATGACGAGCGGCGCCGCCGCCGACCGTGTCGCGGTTGGCAAGACCATGAATCGAATGCCCCGAAGCGTCGAGGCGGTCAGCCAAGGAGAGATCGGCCTGGCGCACGTGACGGTGATGGCCCGGACGGCGGAGGCGCTCAAGGACCGCTTTGATGAGCGGCCGTTGATCGATTTCGCGCGCGAGAACTCGCCCGGCAAGTTCCACTTCTTCTGTCAGCACGCCAGGCATGCCGCGGACGCCGACGGATACGCGGCCGAAGAGGCTGACCAGGTTCACGAGCGGCGGCTGTCGCTCAGCACGTGGATCGACGGTTCGATGGTGTTGAGCGGCGTCCTCGACGCATTCGGTGGCGCCGCGCTGCGTGCGGCGCTCGAGCCGCTCGCGCACAGGTCAGGCGAGCACGACCGCCGTCAACGCGAGCAGCGGCTTGCGGACGCGCTGGTCGAGCTGGCATCGGGTGGTGCGCAGCGTGCGAGCCTTCAGGTCACGACCTCGGTCGAGACGCTGCTCGGCCTGGCTGGCGCGGCGGCGGCGGACATGGAGTTCTCGCTGCCGATCTCGGCCAAGATCGTCGAGCGTCTGGCGTGCGACTGCAATGTGACGCGGGTCCTGCTCGACTCGGAGTCGAGCGTGATCGATGTCGGACGCGCAAAGCGGGTGGTATCGGGACCGGCTCGCCGCGCGCTCAACGCCCGGGATGGATCGTGCCGGTGGCCGGGCTGCGAGCGGCCGGCCTCCTGGACCGCGGCCCATCACGTCGTGCACTGGGTCCACGGCGGGACGACCGATCTCGACAACTTGATCCTGTTGTGCTTCCGGCATCACTGGATGGTCCACGAAGGCAAATGGCAGCTGGTCCGATCGGATGGCGGTCGCATGCTCGCCATCCCGCCGACGGTGAGGTTCGGTCGGCCGGCGAGGGACGGGACCGACTCCACGCCTGAACCTCCACCGGAGCGTTTCGATGATGAGGGGGTCGACACGACCGTCGAGGTCCAGGACGATGCGGGCTATGACTCTTCTTCGTAGCCCAGGTTCGGGCGCAGCCACCGCTGTGCCTCCGCGAACGGCATCGACTTGCGCCTTGCGTAGTCCTCGACCTGGTCGCGGCCGATCTTGCCGACCATGAAGTACCGAGAGTCCGGGTGGGCGAAGTACAGGCCCGCGACTGCTGCGGTCGGCGTCATCGCGAACGACTCGGTCAGCTCCATCCCGATCGAGGGCGCATCCAGCAGGTCGAACAGGGTCCGCTTCTCAGTGTGGTCGGGGCAGGCCGGATACCCGAACGCCGGGCGGATGCCGCGATATTTCTCGCCGATCAGCTCCTCGCGCGAGTGCTTCGGGCCCTTCTCGTACCAGGAGCGGCGCACAAGCTCGTGGAGGTACTCCGCGAACGCCTCCGCGAGGCGGTCCGCCAGGGCCTTGACCATGATCGCGTGGTAGTCGTCGTGCTCGGCGGTGTATCGCGCCGCCAGCTCATCAACGCCGAGGCCGGCAGTGACCGCGAACGCGCCGATGTGGTCGCCTTCGGGGGCCACGAAATCGGCGAGCGAGTAATAGGGCTTGTCGTCCCCGTGGTCGACCTGCTGCCGCAGCATCGGAAAGCGAACGCCGTCGTCCAGAACGATGTCATCGCCATCGGCGCGCGCCGGCCAGAATCCGTAAACGCCCTTCGCGCGCAGCCAGCCCTTCGTCTGGATCTCGTCCAGCAGCTCTTCGGCGTGGCTGAAGAGCTCGCGAGCCGCCGCGCCGTACGACGGGCTCTCGAGGATCGCGGGGAACTTGCCCTTGAGCTCCCACGCGTGGAAGAAGAACGTCCAGTCGATGTACTCGCGCAGCTCCGTCAGCTTCGGCTCGATCACCCGCGTCCCCGTGAACGGAGGCACCGGCAG
>DMCH01000075.1:427-1920 GCA_003446775.1 Chloroflexota bacterium | reverse complement strand
GTCGTGTGCTGGGCGCGCAGCTTTTCCTGCAGGGCGCGGTTGTCGCGGTCGAATGTCAACCTGCGCTCGTCGTCGAAAAGGTCGGAGACCACCCCGATCACGCGCGACGCGTCGAGCACGTGCACAGTGGCACCGCTGTACGCGGGCGCGATGCGTACGGCGGTGTGCTGCTTGGAGGTCGTCGCGCCCCCGATGAGCAGCGGGATCGTGAACTGCCTCCGCGTCATCTCCTTGGCGACCGTGACCATCTCGTCGAGCGACGGCGTGATGAGACCGGACAGCCCGACCGCATCGGCGCCCAGCTCGATGGCAGTGTCCAGGATCTTCTCGGCGGGCACCATCACGCCGAGGTCGTGGACCTCGTAGTTGTTGCAGCCCAGGACGACTCCGACGATGTTCTTGCCGATGTCGTGGACGTCGCCCTTGACAGTCGCGAGCACCAGCCTGCCTCGAACCTGCCGGCTCCCGGACGCCTCCTTTTCCGCCTCCATGAACGGCTGGAGGTAGGCGACCGCGCGCTTCATCGCCCGCGCGCTCTTCACCACCTGCGGCAGGAACATCTTGCCCGCCCCAAACAGGTCGCCCACGACCTTCATGCCGTCCATCAGCGGCCCTTCGATGACCATCAGCGGCTTGGCGTATTTCTGACGCGCTTCCTCCGTGTCGGCCTCGATGAACTCGACCTCGCCGTGCAGCACCGCATAGGCGAGCCGCTCCTCGACGGGGCTTTCGCGCCAGGTGAGGTCCTTTTCCCGTTTCGTGCCGCCTCCCGACACGTTCTTGGCGAACTCCACGAGGCGCTCGGTCGCATCCGGCCGCCGGTCGAAGATGACGTCCTCGACCAGCTCGAGCAGGTCCTTCGGGATGTCCTCGTAAACGACCAGCTGGCCGGCGTTGACGATGCCCATGTCGAGGCCGGCCTGGATCGCGTGATAGAGAAACGCGGAGTGCATGGCCTCGCGCACCCGGTCGTTGCCGCGGAAGGAGAAAGACAGGTTGGAAACGCCGCCCGAGATGCGCACCCCAGGGCATTTCTTCTTGATCTCCGTCGTGGCCTTGATGAAGGCCTTCGCGTAGCCGGCGTGCTCCTCGATCCCCGTCGCGATGGCAAGGATGTTGGGGTCGAAGAT
This sequence comes from Chloroflexota bacterium, assembly GCA_003446775.1. Classification (GTDB taxonomy): domain Bacteria; phylum Chloroflexota; class Dormibacteria; order Dormibacterales; family Dormibacteraceae; genus UBA10449. The sequence continues at coordinate 790 of DMCH01000075.1, read as the reverse complement.
GATGTCCTCCGGGTGGTAGCCGGCTTTCTCGGTGAGCAGCTTGTACGCGCGCTGGCAGATGCCGACCTTGCGCTCGAGCGTGTCCGCCTGGCCCTTCTCGTCGAAGGCCATCACGACCACCGCGGCGCCGTATTCGTGAACCAGCCTGGCCTTTTCGAGGAAGGATTCCTCGCCCTCCTTGAGGCTGATCGAGTTGCATACGCCCTTGCCCTGGAGGCACTTCAGGCCCGCCTCGAGGACGGTCCACTTCGAGCTGTCGACCATGATCGGGATGCGCGCGATCTCGGGCTCGGTGGCGATGAGGTTGAGAAATCGGGTCATCGCCGCCTCGGAGTCGAGGAGGTCGGCGTCCATGTTCACGTC
>DMCH01000075.1:0-152 GCA_003446775.1 Chloroflexota bacterium | reverse complement strand
GCGTCCATGTTCACGTCGAGCAGGTTCGCGCCCCCGCGCACCTGGTCGAGCGCCACCTGCACCGCGCCCGTGAAGTCGCCGGACTCGATCAACCGGCGGAACCTGATCGAGCCCGTGACGTTGGTGCGTTCGCCGATGACGACGAACCTGGT
>DMCH01000045.1 GCA_003446775.1 Chloroflexota bacterium | reverse complement strand
AAGGTCGTGAGCAGGATCCCGACGACCAGCTGCAGGAGGCTGCGCGGGATGCGCGATACGGGTCCATGGAGGACGAGGCCGATCGCGCCGATGACGATCACAGCACCGACCCCGCCGATCACCGCCGCCCCGAGCTGGTTCGCGTTGGCGCCGAACGAGACCACGATGAACGCGACCTCGAGCCCTTCGAGCACCACGCCCTTGAAGGACAGCACGAACGCGAGCCAATCGAATCCCTCACCGCTCCATTCGGGTGGCTCGTCCTCGGGGTGCAGGCGGATGCCGGCGAGGCCGTGGGCCGCGACCCGCATGACGCCCTTGCGGAACCACTGCAGGCCGAAGATGAGAAGAAGGGCGCCCACGATCAGCCGGAGCGGCCCAATGGGAACGCGGCTCAGCGCCAGTCCGAGGGCGGCCACGACTGCTGCGAGCACCGCAAAGCCGGCGCCGACCCCGACCAGCGTGGACCGCCAGCCGCGGGTGGCCCCGACGCCCAGCACGATCGTGACCATCTCGATGGCCTCGACCGCCGAGGCCAGGAACGTAGTGATCAGCACGACGGCTGCTCCGGTCACGCCTCGGATTGTCCGCGATTCTCGTGGGCGTCGTACGCTGATCTTGCCCATGCCCGTATGCACGCATCTCGACCAGGTCCGGGAGGTCACCGCCGGCGCGGACGGTTGCGAGGACTGCCTCAAGACCGGGGGTCGCTGGGTGCACCTGCGGCTGTGCATGACCTGCGGCCATGTGGGCTGCTGCGATAGCTCTCCGGGGAAGCACGCGACCGCCCATTTCCATCACACCCACCACCCGATCATGAGGTCGTTCGAGCCGGGCGAGGACTGGGGCTGGTGCTTCGTGGACGAGGTTGAGCTCGATCCCACCGGCTGGCCGGTTCGCGGCCACGTCGCTCACAGCGTCTGAGAGGAGATTGGCTGCATGTACTTGACGATCCGTCATTACCGGGTGCCGCCGAGCAAGATGGCGGAGGTCGTCCGCCGCGTGGACGAGGTGTGGCTGGACAGGCTCAGCAAGCTGGAGGGATTCGAGAGCTATTACGTCGTCCAGGAGGATGAGAGCCACCTCACGTCAGTCTCCGGATTCCTCGACGAAAAATCAGGACGCAAGGCCGCGGAGGCGAGCGCCGAATGGGTGGGCTCTAACCTCGCGGACCTCAATGTCGAGTTCCTCGAGATGCTTCAGGGCCCGGTCGTGGTGCACGGGGGCGACTAACAGCATCACTCGCCGCACGCGATGATTTAGCCGTCATGGAGGTGCGTTTCGACGGCCACTGTTTCGGGTGCGGCCCTCTGAACACGGAGGGACTTCGCCTTGAGTTTGTGCCTGGCCCCGAAGGATCGGTGGCCGAGTTCGTGGTCCCCGATCGCTATCAGAGCTGGTCCGGGATGGCCCATGGCGGCGTGGTCGCGCTGATGCTGGACGAAGCGGTCGGCTGGGCGGCCTGGCACGCCGGCCACCCGGGGGTGACGGGGCGTCTGCAGGTGAGCTATCGGCGACCTTTGAAGCTGGGCGAACCCGTCCGGGTGGTTGGAAAGGTCGAGAACGTGCGGCGCTCCCTGATCTATACCTCTGCCTTTGTCGAGAACCGCGACGACGGGTCGCGGATCGCGGACGCGACGGCGACTCTGTCAGCGGTGAAGACGCAGGTCGACGCCGAGCTCGGTGGTGCGCACGGCCCGGCGCGCTGAGGGGGCCGACGACCGTAGGCGTCTAGAATTCACATCCGCGTCGGGGGCTGGCGCAGTTTGGCAGCGCGCACGGTTCGGGACCGTGAGGCCGAGGGTTCAAATCCCTCGCCCCCGACCAAAATTCGAATTCAGATTCATCAAATCGGCGGAGCTAACCTGATAGCGCCGGTGTATTGGTGTAGCAACCCGTGTAGCAACCCACGCTGAACCTGGTCGGCTGATTCGATGTGCCCACAGAAACGAACCACCCGTCGTCCTGTCCAGAGAGTACAAATCCGGCTCGGAATCAGGTGTACTTGGATAGCCTTCCTCCGCTTGTCGACCGTCAGCTTAAAGAAGTCCTCGAAGAAGGCACGAAGGACTAGGGTTTGCCCAGCTGTTCAAGCGCCCCTTCTGGAGACGTTGAGTGTGTTGGGCGCTGACATCCAAGGCCTAGCGGTGTGCCGGTATATCTACCCGCGAATATCTGGATGTCTCTCGTTTCGGCCTTGGTCACTGCGACGAAGTACGTAAATCCAATCACCCCCACGAAGCCGTAGAAGTCCTCATTGCTCACTGGGTTGACGTCGTCGTAAGGGCACCCTGGCGTTGAGGCGCTTACGACTGTAACGACTAATGCATGCGGGTAGCCCGTAGTTGTTGAACCCGGTCCAACCGCAATCGAAAGTTGACCGCCTGGCAGCAATGTCATCGAAGGCGTATTAAACAGAACCGCATAGGTGCCCGCGGGACTCGGGTCTCGTATGAATGGCTGGGAACCTCCGCTTGGTGTCCCACTTGTCGAATGGATCGGACCGCTACCAAAGCCTGACAAAGCGAGAGCGCTTGCAACGAGGCTGAATAGTGTGAAACCTGCAGTCAACCCGATGAGCGAAGTAATGGCGCGGCCCCAGTCGCTGGTCCGCCCCAGCCACCAGCCCACGAGACCACCAACAATTGCGCCCGCTATGGCGGCTAGGATCACAGCGCCCAACTGACTGTTGTTCATGCGCGACGGGGCATTATTGAGAAGGGCTCCCATAACGACGCCGAGCGACGTAAGCACACCGCCGGCAAGTGCTACTCGCTGTGGAAGAGAGTGCAACTTCGATCCCGCGTAGACGGGATCCGCGGAGGCCTTCAGTTGCTTGCCTGTCTTGTCTTTGGTGGATGGGGGCGGCGCTTCACCGTACATGTCAAGAGCCGGGACGAGTCCCTCAAGCCAACCAAGCTTGAGTTCGACTCGGTTCGCCAGATTAATAAGAAGTTCGCTTTCCTCCGCGCGATACGACAGGACTTCCGTCTGATGTAGACCCCTGTAGTCACTGCCTGGCGATGAATCCGTGAATTGGGTATCCAGAATTCTCTGATTTAGGCCATCCCAAGCCCGGTATTGCCGTTCATATCGTGCTGACATACCGGGCAACGTCATTCCCGCCGCACTGCGGGCGCTCCCCGCGAGCTCATGTCCTTCCTTGATTTGTCCCGCGAGCTTAGCCTTGAGGCCTCTGCGGGATACCCTGAGCTCGGCTTTCTTATTCATGGCGGTGATGCGGCAATTCGAACACGCAGTCCGTGAGTAAGGTTATGGCCTAGCAACCCAGACCGCTGTTCGAGCCTCCTCGACGGGGCGGATTGCAGGGTAGCGGCGCCGCGTATTAGTTCATTTAGGAGTTCAGGCGAGATTGGTGGATGGAACAGGCTTCGAATCGCCTGGTAAGGCTCCCAATTGAACTCAAGCCCTCGAAAACGGTCAGAGAGGACGAAACCGCCTTGGTCTGCGTGAGGCCTGGGCTCAAATCTCGGGCGCCAACCACTTCGCTCCTGTCGAGAGCCCTCTCTGAGACTTCCGCGCGATCTCGCCAGTGCCACGTGTTGCAAGAGCGCGCGTCGAGGCAAGGGCCGAGGGGGTTACTAGACTCTTAATCATCGTGGCTGCCGAGAAGTTCAGGGTTTTGAAACTCATCTCAGTGCAGGATGGCCTCCTGAGCTCGTCGCATTACTTGGCCGAGTACGAGGCCATCGTTATAAAGCCTGAATGGACGCGTCTTGTGATGTTGTCCGCGCCCGACATCGAGACGGTCGTTAGATCCGAGGTCGACTTCGGCAGGAAGTCGGACGAGCTGGGTGACTTTCTCCGGGCCGGAGGCTTGCTTGTTGTTCTAGTCGTGCCGACCGAACTGCAGTTCCTGCAGTCGTCGTATTCGAATCCGCACACCAATCTTGTGTGGTGGGCCGACCACCTTACGTTTCCTTACTCCGGTCAAATGGACCTAATAGCGCCAGGCTCCGGCACGTCGGTCGAACCGACCGGATCAGGAAGCGAGTTTGACCAGTATTTGGAGGGCGTTCAACGGTTCGAGGCCAGGCTCGGTCGTTGGTTCGAGGATGAGCCCAACGTTCAAATTCTTGCTCGCAATCGAGCCGGCGGCGCCGTCGCCGCTGAAATCACAGTCGGCAACGGGACAGTTGTCTGCCTCCCGCCACCCAGCGACCACGACGAAGAGGAATCGTTATTCAAGGGAGTCAACGCCTTCTTGGGTCACCGATTCGGACCGGGCCTCAAATGGCCGGTAAAAGACGAGGAGGAGTTACGCGTGGCCAGGGAGAAGCTCATAGGCGATTTCCATTCAGGCATGGCGGCCGTGTCCAAGCAGCAAGAAACGGTTCAGCAGCGCAAGCGTGCTGTATTCGCTAAGTCCCAGATAAAGCGCGGCGTTGGATACATCGACCAAGCAACGCGCCCGGGCAGTACACCAAGGCAAACCATGATCGCCCTATACAGCCTCATCGAGATGCTGAAGGACTACTACGACACGGACTGGAGCGGCCTCGCTGATGCGCTCGGGGTGTCCCGCAAGTCGGTGGAGCGAATAAAAATCCTCGCCAATAAGCCCGAGAAGCACATGCGACACGTGAACGCATCCGATCCAGAGGGCGTCGATCAGGCTGAACTCGACCGGGTGATCGATGACGCCAGGGCGATCATGTCCTCGTTCATAACTCGCGAGTACGCCGTAGAAGCTGCGAAACCAGAACCGTCATAAGCGGCTTCTCAGCAGAGGCTCGACGTCATGAATTCTGGCTTCGGCAACACGGCGCGATACCAATCGACCCAGGGCTCCTGCTTGCCTTCTAACAACTCGGACTTGCGTAGCGTGTCGAGCCGGCCCAGTGCAGAAAGTGCAGCCCTAGGGTTCGTCAGAACTTTCCGTCGATTCGGGTTCTGAAACAGGGCACCCACCTTTCAGACTGACCGACCTACACTGGCGCCGATCATGGTCCACTCAGACAAAGTTCGGGGTGTGATGGGACCCCTCCGTGCTGCCTACGTCGCGGGCCGGCGTGCACGGTGCTCCTCATCAAGGGAACTGCCCTGATAATTGTCAGTCCGTTCCTGTCCTAATGGCTATCTATCTCGATGCGGAAGTTCTGTACGGCTTGTCTCTAAGGTCGCTCGAGTGGAGTTCCCTACGGGCGATCGCGCAGGGCCATCGGCTAGAGCTAGCGATTCCGGAGTTGGCTCTGCGCGAGGCAACCGCCAATTGGCGAGATCAAGTCACGGCCAAGGCTGCGGATATCCGTCGTGCCATCGACAGAGCCGAAGGATTCTTCGAATTGCCGCATTTCCGAGCGCCCGACTCACAGTGGGTCGCAGACAAATGGCGAACAGAACTTCTTAGCGGAGCGCGAGTTATTGAAGCCACTCCGGAACATGCCTCACAAGCTCTGGATCGCGAGTTACAGCGAATCGCTCCGTCGCGTGACGGAAGGGGTGCGCGGGATGCTGCGATTTGGTTGGCAATCCGTGACGACCACCTTTCGCGATCCGAGCCGGGGTATTTCGTGTCGGGTAATTACAAAGACTTTGGAGAGCCTCCCAACGGCGCATTGCACTCTGTTCTACGCGCAGAAGTGGCGGGGAGCCAACCCTTCACGTACGTTCACGAAATTTCCGCGCTACTGCCTCTCCTTGCCGAAGTAGGTGGTCGGGCATTTACGGTTCGAGAATTGGACTCCTCGCCAGACTTGAAAGTGACGATGCGCAACCGACTCGACGACGCAATGGGATTCGAACTTATCGACCGACTAGTGAAGTCCGCGTTTGGCGCGCCTCTCCGCTGGTCAGGCACTCGCACCAGTGTCCGTGAACCGACCGTTTGGAAAATCTCCCACCAGACCGTTTATCAGTTGCCTGCGGGGCAACAGGTTGCAGTATTACGAACATCGTGGGTGGCGTTCGTCGATATCGGGCTATCCGGTCCGCGCCAGCTAGTGGAGGCGGGATTCCGGGAAGGGATAGGCGCGCTGGTTGTCGAGGCTGATCTCTGGGCGCGCCGCGACCCGCAGACGTCAGGCGTAGATTTCGCGTTCTCCGGGAGAGACAAGATCGATGTCGCAGTGGATGCCAGCGACATTCTGCTGCCGCCTCCCGAGAGCGCGCTTGATCGGCCTGACACATTCACGCGAATGTAGCAAGAGGTCGGCGCGCACCCGGCTGCCAGAGAGAACGAAGGCCGCCGCTTGCCAGGTTAGCGACGCGACCGAGAGCACGAGACCCAGCACAGCGATGACGAGAGTCGCGACCGCGAAGGGGTCCACGGGCCGAATTGCGAGCACCTGCTGCCATAGTTTCGAGCGTGGGCAACCCCGTGACTAGGCGCGTTGGCACCGTCGCAATTGTAGGAATCATCGGATGCCTGCTAGTCGCTGGGCTCGTCGCGATCGCCATCAGAACGTCGGTGCCGGACGCCATCCTGGTGGGACTCGTGAGCGGGGTGCTTGCCTCAGCCGCAACGGCAGTCGCCACCCTGCTGGCAGTTCGATGGACGATGGAGGGCCAGCGCAGTATCGATCGCGAAAGCCGCGAGTTCGAGCGCCACGTGGCGTTGCTCACTCAGCGCGCCGCCGATCTTCGCGAACTAGGCGTCACCCTCACCGACATGGTGACCGCGGCGCAGGAGATCATCTGGGAGCGAGTGGCAACGGGCAGGCCGATGCAGGAGAGCGACGCACGAGCGATGCGGCTTACCTCGTTTGTCCAGCGAATGAAGTTCCTTCGCGTTGTAGTGGGCGACGAACCGCTACTCAAGCTCGTCGGCGAGACCTCGGGAGCAGCCAACCAATTGTCAAACTCCGATGCGGCACACATGCGCGCGGACATGGCATCAGCGAATCAGGCGTTGACCGCAGCGCTCGAGAAGGTCGCCAGTCTCATTCGAGAGGTCGAGACGTCTTGAAGCACGATGCGGAGCGCGCGATCGCTTCAGTGATCGAGGCCGAGTGTCCCTTGTGCAAGGTCGAACTGGGGGTCCATGATGGGCTGGCCTGCTGCCCATGCTGCGGTGACAGCTACACCGCCGCGACCGACCGATTGGAGATCCGGCCGTGTCGCGAGCACAGTCGTAGATGCGAGCATTGGGAAGCGGTGTGGATCGCGATGCCGGGCGAGTGGTGAACCCAGGATGTCAAGCGAGAGCCGTCCGCGAAGGAAGCGTTCACGGCTCCGGACGATCTTCAACAGCCCAGCCATGCAGGCGGCGATGGCGGCCCTTCCCCAGTCGCTAACGGCGTCGGGTAACCCATCCCTGGTAGTCGCTGGCGGCGCCTTCAGCGTCGTAAACGTCGCCCTCACTGCGCACATGGCCAGCCAGGTAGATGCGAACCGACAGGCGCTCTCAGACGACACCGAAGAGCGGCTCCGAAGACTTGAGGCGAAGGCTGACCTCGATGAAGACATGCTGAAGCGGCCGGAGTTTCGCGCGCTCGTGTTCCAGGCGGCAGTGGCTGCGGCCCAGGAGAGCGACAAGAGCAAGATCGATTGGTACGCAGCAATCCTCGCCGGCGCAGCATCGCGAGGACGACCGCCCGACCTCAACGTCCAGGCGTTGCTCTCGAGCATGACCTTCCTCACGGCCGAGGAGATGCGTTTGGCTCGGCAGTTTTACCAAGAGTTCGACCAGTCCAAGTACTCCATCGTCGACGGCGCTCCAACGCCCTCGTGGGGACCGGACACGGGCCTCTACCTCAGGCGCCTCGAGACTGCGAATCTCATCGTTCCGCACATCGTCCAAGGATTGCCCGCGGGGTTTCAGGCCTCCGGTGGCAACTACTTTGTGACGGACACCTTTCACCGGCTCATGGCATTGGTGCGCGAAACCGAGCCTTAGGTCGGCTCGCCAGCGAGACCTCTACCCCGACCCTCGACTGAAACTCGAGCACCAGGAGTAGCGTGGCGAGCGATGGCAGGCGACACCATCGACATCACTCCGTCGGAGCAAGCGGCCCTCCAGCTCGTCATCGCTCGACATGCCCGCATCGAAGGCTCGAGCAGGTTCCTCTTTGACGCTGCGACGCCGCCGGTCGCCGGCTCTCCCCGCGATCTGGCAGACAAGGCCGAGCTCACCGATCCATATGTCCTGGCCGGCGTCCTGCTCTACGCGGCGGAGGATCACCTGCGGACGGTCCTGCTGGTGATGGAGAAGGGCCCGCTCCCGAGCTACTCGCTTTTCACGCTCTTCCGCACAGCTGCCGAGGCCGAGGTGCGCTGCAGGCACCTCCTCGACCCTGCAATCAGCGAGAAGCTGCGTCTTGCTCGCGGTCTGAACGAGAGGCTCGACAACCTGACCGAGCAGCGCAAGGCTGTCGGCAATCAGGCTCATTTCGACGAGCGCGTCGATCACCTCGAGAAGCGCGCGCTCTGCCACGGGATCAGGCCGAAGTGGTCCGTGCCGAAGAGGGGCGACGTGCCAGAGGTCATTGGCTTCGAGGGAGAGACTGTCAAGAGCGAGGTCGAGTTGTTCTCCCTGTACCTGCGCCACGGATCGGCCGCGGTGCGCTTCCTGGGCGGGCACGTCCACTCGAAACCCTGGGTGCAGTTCGTGAGGTCACGGGCTCAACGGACCGCCGATCCGAAGGTCGTCGCAATCCCCACCGACGTTGACGTGGGACTTCTGGTCGGCATCGTGGACAGCGTCCTCACCGTGCGTGATGCCAACGTTGGACATTGGCTCACCCTGGCCGGCTATCCCGCCGACCTCTGGACCCACGCGACCAAAGCCCCGCCCTGACGGCATCCGTCGCCCCGTGCCCATCCCAGTTAGGCTGGGCCCATGCGCGCGTTGTGGCGCTGGCGCTGGCGCGTGGTGATCGTGCTGGCGGCACTGCTCGTCCTGGGCCTGACGACCGTGAGCATCATCCAGTACCACTGGCAACAGTCCCAAACGCCGAACAGCATCCCGATTCGCTGTCCGGACCCTGTAGACGACCCAACGTGCACCCATTAGCCCGCGAGTTCTAAGAAGTAGGACCCTGCCGAGGCGGTAGGATCGCCGGCGTGGCGTCGCCGTCACGGGGAGGGCAGATGTTTCTAGCGCTCGAGATCTCGATCCATCTTTGAGTTCCGTGGCTGCCCGGCTGTTTTGGCGTTCGCCAAAAGATCTTCCATTCGCGCGGCTGCGTCCTTACGGAGGCCAGGTATCACGTGACTGTACGTGTTCATTGTCAGGCTGATGTCGGAGTGGCCGAGGATCTCCATGACCACGCGGGCCGGTACCCCCTGAACCAACAGCATCGTCGCGCATGAGTGGCGCAGGTCGTGGAATCGGATCGCAGGCAATCTGCCCTTCCTGATCACCTGCCGAAAGTCTCGAAGAAGGCTCCTCGCTTCGAGCGGAGTCCCGACGCTGGTCGGGAATACCAAACCGCGCTCGTCCCAGTGCGCTCCGGCCGTCAGCCGTTCTATGACCTGGCGCTTTTGATGCTCCGTGAGCGCCTTCACTAGGTATTGCGGTAAGTCCAGAACTCGGCGGGCTCGATCCGTTTTGGGCTCCACCAACTGCAGACGACCCCCAAAGCGCTGGAGTTGCCGCTGCACCCTAAGCGTCCCGGCTCGAAGATCGATGTCTTCCCACTGAAGGCCCAGCACCTCGCCCTCGCGCAGACCGAGAGCGAGGGTGGTCACATATAGCGCTTCGAGCCTCCGCCCCGCAACAGCACTAAGGAACTTGCCGACTTGGTGTGGCTCGAGCGGGTGGATCACTTTGCGTTCCTTTCGAGGCGCGGGAACCAATGTCACGACATTCCGCGAAACCAAATTCCAGCGCATTGCCTGATCCAATGACGTGCGGAGGACTTGGCGAATGTAAGCCACCGTCTTGCTACTGAGCCCATCCTTCAGCTTGCGGTTAAGGAGGTTCTGGACCTGCTCTGGGCTCAGACGATCCAGTCTTACGTCGCCCAGGGCCGGAATGATGTGGCGCCGAACATTCACGGCGTACCCCGAATAGGTCAGAGGGCGGACCCGAGGCTTCACCGTGTCTTCGAGCCAGCGGTCCAGAAACCCGCCGACGGTCAGTCTCGATGGCTGTCGCAAAAGGCCCCTACTCGCAGCGTCCATCGCCTTTGCGAGCTTTTGCGCCGCATCCTGTCGCGTACTGCCGTAGATGACGCGCCGGCGGCCGGCCACCACGAGAGCTCCACACCACTTTCCGTCTGAGCGCTGATAGACGCTGCCTTCGCCGTTGCCTCGCTTTCCTGATCGCACTACTGCGGGGACTCTCTGACAGCGGTGTGCTCGTCGATCCATCGATCCAATGCTGCCTTCGGCACACGGACAACGCGGCCGATCCGGACCACAGGCAGGTCGCCAGAGCCGAGCAGCTCGAAAGTCCTCGTACGGCCGATTCGGAGAACCTTTGCAACCTCCTCTGGCCGCAGCATTACCGAGGCCATGAGCCCCTCCCCGACCATGGGGGAGACGGGGGGCGGGCGGGTTCCCGCCGCCCCCCCCCCCCCCCCGAAGGCTGCCAAATTTGTGCGGGCTGTGTT
>DMCH01000056.1 GCA_003446775.1 Chloroflexota bacterium | reverse complement strand
CGTCCTTCCTTCCGCTGGCACCCTGACCCGGCGCAGTCCAGATCGGGTCAGGAGGAAGGACGTGTTGGTCGTGGAGCAGTGGGCAGAGCTGCGGCGTCTGCACTTCGTCGACGGGGTCTCGGTCCGCGAGCTCGCCCGGCGCACCGGCTTGCATCGCAAGACTGTCCGCCGCGCGCTCGGGAGCGCTGATCCGCCGAAGTACGCGCGGCCGTCGGCGCCCTCGAAGCTCGACCCGTTCAAGGACGAGGTCCATCGGCTGCTCAAGGACGAGCCGCGCCTGCCGGCGGTCCGGATCCGCGAGCTGCTGCAGCCGCTTGGGTATGCCGGCGGCGAGACGATCCTCAAGGAGCACGTTCGCGAGGTCCGGCCGTTCTTCCTCCCAACGCGGACATACCAGCGGACGGTGTACCTGCCGGGCGAGCTCGCCCAGTGCGATCTGTGGGAGCCGCGCGATCCGATCCCCGTGGGGTTCGGTCAATTGCGCAAGGGGTACGTCGTCACGTGCGCGCTCGGCTATTCGAAAGTGAGCGCCGGGACGCTCATCTTCTCCAAGGAGGCGCCCGACATCCTCGCCGGACTGCTGCGCTGCTTGGTCCGGATCGGCGGCCGGCCGAAGATCCTCGTCTGGGATCGCGAGGGCGCGCTGCACGCCGGCGGCGGCCGGCCGAGTGATGCGTTCGCCAGCTTCTGTGGCCAGCTCAGCGTCGGCTGGCAGTTCTGCGCCCCGGCAGATCCCGAAGCGAAGGGGATCGTCGAGCGCAGCCACGGGTTCCTCGAGACGAGCTTCGAGCCAGCGCGGCACTTCGCCGGACCGCTCGACTTCCAGGACCAGCTCGATCAGTGGTACGCAGAGCGCGCGAACACGCGCTTCCACCGCGGCCTCCGGGCTCGGCCGATCGAGCGGTTCGCCGAAGAGCAGCTCCGGCCGCTGCCCGCACCGCTCCCGGACCTGGACCGCCGGTGGGTGGTGCGGGTCCCGCCGCAGCCGTACGTCCGGTTCGACACCACTGACTATTCGCTCGATCCGACGTTCGTCGGCCGGCGGGTCGAGCTGCGGGTCTCGCCGCGCGAGGTCAGCGCGGCCGCGCTCGACAGCGGCGAGTGTGTCGCGCGGCACCTGCGGACCTTCAGCCGCTATCGCACGGTGACCGCGCCCGCGCACGCCCGCGCGCTTGGCGAGCGCCGCGGAGCGAGAGATCCCATCGTCGAGGTGCGTCCGCTCGCGCAGTACGACCGACTCATCCCGACATGACCCAGACCGCCGAGCTCAGTCATCTGTTCCGGTCGCTCAAAGCCCCGGCCGCGGCCCGGGCGTTGCCCAAGCTCGCCGAGCGGGCCCGAGCCGAGGAGTGGACATACGAGCGCTTCGCCGAGGCGCTCCTTGGGAGCGAGACGAGCTCGCGTGAGGCTCATGGTGGCGAGTCGCGGATCCGCGCGGCGCGGTTCCCCAGCCGCAAGACCCTCGAGGAGTTCGATTGGACCTTCCAGCACTCGGTGAAGAAGGACGTGCTGCTCCACCTCGCCCAGCTCGACTTCCTCCTGGGCAAAGAGAACGTCGTGCTCCTCGGTCCGCCGGGCACCGGCAAGACGCACTTGGCGATCGCGCTCGGGATCCGCGCCTGCCTCGCGGGCCACCGGGTGCTCTTCGCCACGGCGACCGAGTGGGTCGCCCGGCTCCTTGATGCCCAGCGCCTCGGGCGGCTGAGCGACGAGCTCCGTCGCCTCGGCCGCGCGCCGCTGGCGATCGTGGACGAGGTCGGGTACGTCCCGTTCGATCCGGAGGCGGCCAAGCTGATGTTCCTGCTCGTCTCCTCCCGCTATGAGCGGGCTTCGGTGGTGATGACGAGCAACAAGCCGTTCTCGGCCTGGGGCGAGGTGTTCGGCGACGACGTCGTGGCCACGGCGATGATCGATCGCCTGGTCCACCACGCCGAGATCCTCTCGCTCAAGGGCGACAGCTATCGGCTGCGCGGCAAGGAGCTCGCAGGAGCCCGGCTGCGGCCAGACGAAAACGCGCAGCTGCGCTGAGATCGGTGGCCAGGGCCGCGCGGAACGCGTCCGAGAGCCACCTGACCGGAAAACGGGCCGCTCAGAGCGACGCAGAGGCGACGGATCGAGGGCGGAGTACCTGGACACCTGCTTGGGTGGGTCACTTTTCGACCGCCGAGGGTGGGTCACTTTTCGACCGCCGTTGACACAGTGGCCGGCGGTGACTGTAGATCTGTCGCCTGTCGCGGACGCAAGGTTCCCCCAGGCACGTTCGACTGCCCATGAACGAGACACGGTCAGTTGAAATACGCGTCGCACATCGCAGCCGGCCCGGAGCGCGATGCCCGCTCGGTGCACGTCGAAGCCACCTATGATCGCCATCGGGACCTCCTCGAGCTCCTGTATTTGCGCACTAGCTTGCGCGTGTGCCGAGGGGGTCCCATCACATGTCATCTTTCAAGGAAGATCTGTTGAGATCCGATGACCGACATTCGCGGCCTCCCGCGATCTGCGCGACTGGACACCAGCGCTAGCCAGCCAATCGGAGCCACCCGCGCTCGTCCTGAACGAGTCGACCTGTTACCACTTCCGCGTGCTTGACCCCCGTCTTCCGCTCCGATGGCGGCTACAGCCCCGCTCTCTAGTGATGCGCACCACGCTGCCGCGCTTGTACAACGAGTCCTTTCGGCCCAGGCGGCTTTCGGCTCGCCGGCATGCACGCGCGACCCCATGAGTGCGCTGCGCGATCTCGGCGGGCCGTGGGTCGAAAATGTGTGCGATCCGGGCGGGGTTGTAGCGACTACCGCAGCAATCGAGAACTTCTAGGTTCAGCGCGCCCGGGCGGCGTACCCTTCGGTGACTTCGCTCTTATGGGCCGCGAATGCGCCCAACACCTCGTCCTTCTCGCGCTTGGGGACCTTGAAGAAGTCGAGCGTGCGCCCGAGCTCCGCTGCAACTTCATCGAACTCGGCCGGTGCGATGCGTAGGTCCCGATGGGCCTCTTCAAGGCCAACCGTCGTTTTACCGGGTCTGGTTGCCGTGTACTCCAGCGGTCCGCCTGCCACGTTGCAGACCCACAGCGTCCGCATGAACTTCAGTCCGGGCAAACGGCCCAGATTCTTGGTGTGCCATTCGCGGAGGGCTGGGTTCTTCGAGGTTTTCCCGACGATGGGGTTCTGCACGATTGCGTCACTGAAATGGTCCACTACAGCCGCGATTGCGAAGACGCCCCCGAGGCGGTCATACAGGCTCTTTTCGGTCATCGTTTCCTCCCTGCGAGACGATGCAATTGCCAGTACAAGTACGTGGCACCGGTCAGGGTTAGATCACAGGTGAGACGGAGGGTCGACGACGAGGGCGGGAATCAACCCACTCTCCTGCCACGCGAGTCCCGTCTTCCGCTCAGATACCCCACCATTTTCCAGGACGCCGACGACCGCGGTCATGTAACGCTTCCAGTCGTCCTTGGCTCGGAACTTAGTTACGCCGGCGACGTCCGCATGGATCTCCTCGAACACAAAGGCGACCAGCCGCTTCCGTTCCTCGATCGTGAGCTCCGTCCAATCGTCGACGAGCGTCTCGAGGAACTGACGCTGACCCTCGAGCGCCGGCCGCGGCACCCGCTTGGCCTCGTCAAGCTCGGCCTGGACGGACGCGCGGCGGCGCATGTACTCGTCGACTTTCCACGTCCCCGAGCTCGAACAACACCTTGAGGCGGTCGAGGCGTCGCGCGAGCTGCTTCACGCTGGCCGTGTGCTGGCTGGGCGTGCTTGATCGAGCTAGCGCCGTCGCAGCCCCAGTCACGGCGCCGGCCAAGTTCGGGGGCAGGGCTTCTGAGACGGCTCGGTAGACACCGCAGCTGGACTAACGGAATGAGGTTGATACGTGTGCGAGGAAGTGGTCAGCCTCCCGCTCCCTGCTGAACAAAATGGCAACTGACCCTCCGCGAAAACGCGGTCGTTGGAGGGTCGCGGTAATCGGATTCATTCGGAAACTCGCGAATTGACCTTGCGTCGACCGGCGGTGACTGTAGAAATGTCGCCACCTTGGTGAAAGGGAGAGGCTTCCTGGAGTGGTCCGCGCGCTAGGAGGGCACCGGTGCACCTCACCAACTTCGCGGTCGAAAGATTTTCAGAGTTGATGGCAGCCAACAGCGGTAGCCGTTGAGCCGGACCCAATGGCAAACTGAGACTCGGCCCCGCGACGATGGCGTAGAGCTGCGCAGAACAATCAAACATCCAAGTATGTTTGGTGGACCCGACGGGCGGGCGTGCGCGACTAGGCTTGGGCGACGACCTCGTAGCGCTCGGAAGTCATCTGGAAATCTCCAGGTTCCTCGTCCGCCAACTGCTTTAGCGCGCCGCCGCTCGACTGGATCGCCTGTTCGCCCTCCCAGAGCGTGACGGCGAGTCCATTGCCGGTCTTGCGGTCGAACAACCAGTAGCCGCCCTTGAATCCCGCTTGCTTCTTTACCGTCGGTATGACCTTCTCCTTGACCACTCGGACGCCCTCGTCAAACTTCGCTGGATCGCTCTTCGTGTGGTTGACCAGTGCGTGCATGTCGTGTTCCCTCCCGGGCCAAGATTTGGCCGGTCGGCAGACTACACCGCTGCTGGACCGCCGCAGTGGTCGCGGCGGAGCCGGGCCGGGCTCGATACCCCAACCTGAGCGGATCACTGCGTCGCGACGGCTAGATCAAGAGTTGCCTGCTGCGAAGCGGTCAGCCTCCCGCTCCCTGCTGAACAAAATGGGCTGCTGACCCTCCGCGAAAACAAGGCCACATGACGGTCGCGATGAACGGATTCGTTAGGAAACTCGCGATTTCGTTGTTAGATGAGCGGCGCTGACTGTAGATCAGCAGCCTTTGGCTCATCCTGCCAAACGGAGCCACCCACGCCCGTCCTGAACGAGCCGAGCTGTTACCACTTCCGCGTGCCTGAGTCCCGCGTTTTCGCGATCGTCTCCGCGACCAGCGACGCGGTAACAATCGGCCACTGGTACCACACTTGCGCGTGGCTGCGCGGTCGAGGCGTGGTGGGCGGCGCGGCACCCATCGCCTTCGCCGGCTCTCGCTGAAGGCTCGGCACGACATGACAGTAGAAGTCCAGCGTGACAGCGAATCGTGGAATGGCCCATCGCCCCTGCGCGTCGAAGACAATGGGGTGGGAACTGAGGTGGCGATCGTGTGGGCTCAGAACAAGCGACAGGGATGTGCGCCGGGCCAGTGGCGGAGCGAGCGATGAACACGATCACCGCCCGCGAGCGCGTGACCGGCGCAGTCCGCGGTGCTGCGCTTAATCGGCCGCCCTTCTCAGTCTGGCGGCACTTTTATCCGACCGAGAACCAGGGCGCTGCGGCACTCGCTGCAGCGACCATCGAATGGACGACGCGCTTCGGCCTCGACCTTGTGAAGTACAACCCGCGCGCGCATTACCACGCCGAGCCGTGGGGCACGCGCTACCGGTACGGCGGCGCTGAGCGCCCCACGCTCGAGCGGTACGCGGTGACCTCCGCTGACGGGTGGCGGCAGATCCGACGAAAGGGTCTTAAAGAGCCCGCGTTCACGGAGCTCCTCGAAGGTCTGCGGGCGGTGCGGCGGAGACTCCCCGACGTACCGCTGCTCGCGACCGTCTTCACGCCCCTTGGCGTGTGTGAGCAGCTCGCCGGCAGGGAGCGCGTCCGCACAGACCTACGCGGGCGGCCCGATGA
>DMCH01000060.1 GCA_003446775.1 Chloroflexota bacterium | reverse complement strand
CTCGGCGCCGAGGCCGCCGGCGTGAAGCTCGACCGCGGCCGCGTGGTCGTCGACGATCACCTGCGCACGAGCGCTCAAGGCGTGTGGGCGATCGGGGACGTGATCGGCGGCATCATGCTGGCGCACGTCGCCTCATATGAAGGTGTATGCGCGGTCGAGAACATGGCCGGGCGCGACCGCATCCCCGACTACCACGCGGCGCCGAACTGCGTGTACACGGATCCCGAGATCGCGCATGTCGGCCTGGGCGAGAAGGAGGCCAAGGATCGCGGTCTCGAGGTCAAGGTCGGGCGCTTTCCGTTCGCAGCCGCGGGCCGGGCGTTGACCCTCGGTCAGACCGAAGGCTTCGTCAAGGTGGTGGCCGACGCCGCCTCCGGCCGGCTGGTGGGCGTCCACATCATCGGCCCGCGCGCCACCGACCTCATCGCCGAGGCAACCCTTGCCGTCCAGAACGGCCTCACCCTCGACCAGCTCGACCTCACGATGCACGCCCACCCGACTCTGCCCGAAGCCATCATGGAAGCCGCGCTCGCGGCCCAGGGCCGGGCGATCCACATCCCGAATCGCCGTGCTGCCGCGCCTTCCGGCGGGGCGAGCGTCCCCTCACCGGGGGCGCCCGATGGCGCCCCAGGAGCTCTCCACATGGTGGGGAGCCCAGGCCCGAACCCCTCCCCCGCTCCTGCCACCGCTTCCGGCGAGGCGAACGCCCCCTCACCGGCGGCGCCTGACGGCGCGGCCGCAACCGCGACCACAGTCGCGTTGCACAATCGTGAGCAGCAGATGGTCACGCCTGTCAAACCGCCCGCACCCCCAGTCCCAGTCCCCGCGTCGATCACGGCCAAGAAGCTCGAGCTCACCAAGGGCAACCGTGACTTCCTCCTCGGGATCCACCGGCTGATGCAACTCATCCGGCGCTTCGAGGAACGCACTCAGGAGCAGTACACGAAGGCCAAGATCGGAGGCTACTGCCACCTCAACATCGGAGAAGAGGCGGCGGTCGTGGGCGGCATCCTGCCCCTCAAGCTGAACGACTACATCTACACGAGCTACCGCGAGCACGGCCATGCGATCGCCCGCGGCATCGACCCGAGGGCGGTGATGGCCGAGCTGTTCGGCAAAGAGACCGGCACGTCGCACGGACGCGGCGGGTCGATGCACATGTACGGCGCCAAGCTCCGCTTCATGGGCGGCTATGGAATCGTGGGTGGCCACCTGCCCCTCGCGGCGGGCGCGGCATTTGCGGTCAAGTACGGCAAGCAGAAGGACGTCGTCTCGTGCCTGTTCGGCGACGGCGCGACCAACATCGGCGCGTTCCACGAGTCGCTCAACTACGCGAAGGTGTTCGAGCTGCCTGTGCTGTGGTACTGCATCAACAATCGCTACGGAATGGGAACGCCGGTGGAAGCCGCGTCCGCCGTCAAGGACATCTACAAGAAGGCGTGCGCGTACGACATGGAATCCATCCAGGTCGACGGCATGAACGTGCGCGAGGTGTTGCTGCGCACGTCGGAGATCATCGAGAAGGTGCGCGCGGACTCACAGCCGCGTTTCATCGAGGCCCTCTGCTATCGCTTCAAGGGCCACTCCGTGGTCGACCCTGACAAGTACCGCTCTCCCGAGGACAAGGAGAAGTTCCGCAAAGCGGACCCGATCGTCGCCTTCGAGCACGAGCTCGAGCAGAGTGGCCTGGCCGATGAGGAGTACTTCAAGGCCGTGAGGCAGGAGATCGACGCCGAGGTCCAGGACATCATCAAGTTCGCCGACGAGAGCCCGGACCCGAAGGTCGAGGATCTCTACAAGTACGTGTACGCCGGCGAGTGGGAGAACAGTCCAGAGCTGCGCGGGAACCCGCTGTAAATGGCTGAAGAAAAGCTGTACCGTGTCGCTCTGCGCGAGGCGCTCTCGGAAGAGATGGAGCGCGACGATTCCGTGTACCTGGTCGGTGAGGACATCGGCAAGTTCGGCGGCGCCTACCGCGTGACGGATGGTCTGCTCGACAAGTTCGGCCCCCAGCGAGTCTTGGACGCCCCGATCGCCGAAGAGGCGATCGTCGGCACCGCCATCGGCTCGGCGATGCTGGGCCTGCGCCCCGTCGTCGAGTTGATGACGATCAACTTCTCGCTGGTCGCGTACGACCAGATCGTCAACAACGCGGCGAAGATCCGCTACATGTTCGGCGGCGAGGCCAAGGTCCCGATGGTGATCCGGATGCCGGGCGGGGCTGGGCACCAACTGTCGGCGCAACACTCACACAGCTTCGAGGTGCTGTACGGGCTCATCCCCGGCCTGCTGGTGGTCGCGCCCACCACGCCGGAAGATGCCAAAGGCATGCTGAAGTCGGCCATCCGCACCGACAACCCCGTGATGTTCCTCGAGTCGATGAGCCTTTACAACGTCCGCGGCATGGTCCCGGACGGCGACTACACGACCCCGATCGGCAAGGCCGCAGTTCGGCGTACTGGTACCGACATCACGATCGTCGGCGTCTCGAGGATGGCCGTTCTTGCCCACGAGGCCGCCAAGCAGCTGGAGGAAGAGGACATCGACGCCGAGGTCATCGACCTCCGTTCGATCCGTCCCATCGATTGGCCGCCGATCGTCGAATCGGTTCGCCGCACCTCCCGCTGCCTGGTGGTCGAGGAGGGCTGGGCGACGTACGGCGTCACCGCCGAGATCGCCGCGGGCGTGCAGGAGCGGTGCTTCGACTACCTGGACGCCCCGATCCGACGGCTGGGCGGTGCCCAGGTGCCGATGCCGTACAGCCTGCCCCTAGAGAAGGCGTCGATCCCGACCAGCGAGGACGTCAAGAAGCTTGCCCGAGAGGTGGTTGGCAGGAAGCCGCTCGATGGCTGACATAAGGGATATGAGGAGAAACCTGGCGGTTTCCCCTCATCGCGGCGTCGGCAAAGCCGACCCCGCGGCAAGCCGCGGGGCAAGCGCCGCTGCGCTCTTTCCCTGGAGAGGAAATGTCTGAAATAAATATGCCCAAGCTCTCCGACACGATGGAGGAGGGCACGATCGTCGAATGGAAGAAGAAGAGCGGCGATCCCGTCAAGAAGGGCGAGGTGATCGCCGAGGTGGAATCGGACAAGGCGACGTTCGACCTCGAGTCCGAAGCCGACGGAGTGCTCGACATCCTCGTTGAGCAGGGCGTGCCGGCCAAGATCGGCGCCCCGATTGCCCGCATCGGCGCCGCCGGTGAGGCGCCGGCGGCCAAGCCCGCGCCTAAGGAGGCTGCGCCGAAAGAGGCACCCAAGGCGGAAAAGCCCAAGGCCGAGCCTGGGCTCCCCGCTCCGCGGGGAACTCCGGCCACCTCTGGGGTCCCCGCGCCTTCGGCGCGGGAGGGCCCCGGTGAGGGGAGTGCGGAAAGCCCTCCAGAAGCGGCTTCACCCTCAGCGGCACCGCCCAGCGACGGCGCTGCTGCCGCGGTCGAGGTGAAAGCTTCCCCACTGGCCAAGCGACTCGCGGCCGAGCTTGGCGTCGACCTCGCCTCCGTCCAGGGCACCGGCCCCGAGGGCCGAATCGTCAAGGAAGATGTGCAGGCGGCTGCTGGTAGTCGCACCGCCCCACCCCCCGCTTCGCGGGTACCTCCCCGCTTGGCGGGGAGGCCAGGACCTGATACCGAGGTCGTCGAGCCCACGCGCATGCAAGCGACCATCGCCCGGCGTATGGCTGAGGCGAAGACGACCGTCCCCGAGTTCACCGTCACGGTCGAGGCTCGCGTCGACCTCGCCGTGAGCATGCGCCAGCAGCTGAAAGACTCGGTGCCCGGCGCCGACAAGGTCACGATGACCGACTTTCTCGTGCGCGCCTGTGCGCTCGCGCTGAGGAAGTTCCCCGAGGTCAACAGCTCGTGGGTCGACGGCAAGTTCCAGCGCAAGCGGCGGATCAGCATCGGCCTCGCGGTGGCGCCGTCGCAGGGCATGGGCCTCCTGGTCCCTGTCGTGCATGACGCGGACCTCAAAGACCT
>DMCH01000038.1 GCA_003446775.1 Chloroflexota bacterium | reverse complement strand
TGGGCGCCGAAGATCCGTCGAGGCCTTCCGGCCGTGGCTCTCTTGCGGTCACGTCCGGACGCTATTGCCCGCCGAGCGCCTTGTAGACGATCTCGTACGCGCGGACCGCATCCTTGTGCGATTGCGCTTCACGAAGTGCGGCGTCATCGATTCGCGCCGCCACCGAGTCGATGAAACGCCACTGCAGAACGCTCCGCTTCACGGCTGCGATCGCGTCTTCCGTATATGGATAGAGGTCGAAGCCCAAACGCTCGCCCTTGTCGCCATAGCCTGCGCGCCGCAACTCGAGCGCCAGCTCCAGCGTCTCCATGAATGCGGTGGCGCCCACCATGTTGTCGTCGTCGAACGTGCCCCAACCACTGTTTGCATGCTGATGGCCCAGCAGCCCTTCCCCAGCCAGCATGGCCGCGTACTCCGCCAGGTTCTCGCCATTCATGAGCAGGTGCTGCCAGTCCATGTTCACCTTGACGTTGTCGATGCCCTGGGCGCGCAGCTTGTGGATGACGTGAAGAGTCATGCCGATGTTGCGCATCAAGATCTTCATGGCCGGCTCGGAGTTCTTGTGCTCGAGGAAGAGCGTTATCCCGTGGCTCTTGCACCGCTGCGCAGCCTCGCCAATGCCCTCGATCAACCAGGCCCAACTCTCACCGTAGGGCGTCTGGAACGGGTAGTTGTAGCCTTCGATGCCGGGCCAGATGATGAAGTTCGCGTGCAGGCTCCCCGCCATGTCGGCGGCGGCCAGCGTTCGCCGCAGTGCCTCCTTGCGCACGGACGCGTCGGGCGAGCACAGCCCGCCTCTGCCGAACATCGGGTCGAGGTGAAGGCCGGTGGCGACGCAATAGATTCCGTGCCCGCCCAACGCCGCCTTGATCGCCGCTGCGTTGTCCTCATTGATCTCGTATGGGTAGTGGAACTCGTAGTCGTCGATCAAATCGCCGAGGCCGGCGACGGCGCGCTTGACCTTGTCGACGATGTTCTCGTTCGTCCATTGGGGCTGGTAGCCGACTGGGACGAAGCGCGTGATCATCGGCCCCAGGGCCCAGATGCCGAGACTCGTCTTCAACGTCACTCTCGATAGTCCCCCTCGATGCTCGTGAACTCGATCAGGTTGCCCAGCGGGTCGCGGCAGAAGAAGCGCGGCCGGTTGGGGATCGGCGTGTCGTCGAATGGCTCCAGGCCTGCTTCCTGGAGGCGGCGTCGCGTCTCCTCCAGGTCATCGATGTTGAAGCAGAAGTGGCGGCGCGACTCCACATCAGATGGGCCCGGGAAGAAGTGCAGCTCGAGGCCGTCGCCGGCGGTGAACCACAAAAGCCTCATGTCCGCAAGCGTTGACGGGGTGGGCTGCTCGCGAAGTCCCAGCACATCGCGGTAGAACCGGCGCACAGAGGCGTCCTCCCCATCGGGGTATGGCGATGAGACATGCTGAAGGCTGCGCAACTTCACTGGACCCAGAATACAAGGGCGCCGGAGTGAACCTAGTCGTGGCGCAGCCGACCCCCGTCAGCACGCAAGGAGATCTGCGCATGGGACGTCCTGTCACCCTGTTCACGGGCCAGTGGGCCGATCTGACTCTTGACACGCTGGCCGGCAAGGCGGCCGCATGGGGCTTCGACGGGCTCGAGCTCGCATGTTGGGGCGATCACTTCGAAGTCGACAAGGCCCTGGCCGATCCCGCCTACGTGAAGGGACGATGGGAGATCCTCAAGCGCCACGGACTCAACTGCTGGGCCATCTCCAACCACCTGGTCGGGCAGGCGGTGTGCGACCCCATCGACAGCCGCCACAAGGCCATCCTGCCCGCCGATGTATGGGGTGATGGCGATCCCGAGGGCGTGCGGCAGCGGGCCGCGAAGAAGATGATGGACACCGGCCGGGCCGCCGCCAAATTCGGAGTCAAGCAGGTCAACGGCTTCACCGGCTCGGCGACGTGGCACATGCTCTATTCGTTTCCGCCCAACGACTGGGCCGAAGTCGAGCGAGGCTACGCCGACTTCGCCAAACGCTGGAACCCGATCATCGACGTCTACGACAAGGAAGGAGTCCGCTTCGGCCTCGAGGTGCACCCAACCGAGATCGCCTACGACTTCGTGACCACCCGCAAGACCCTCGATGCGATTGGACGCAGGGCAGGTTTCGGGATCAACTTCGATCCCAGCCATTTCGCCCATCAGTTCCTCGACTCGGCGGCCTTCGTGCAGGAGTTCGCCGATCGCATCTACCACGTTCACGTCAAGGACTCGAAACGGATGCTCGACGGCCGCAAGTCGATTCTCGGCTCGCACATCGATTTTGGCGAGCCGGATCGGGGTTGGACCTTCGTATCGCCGGGTCACGGCGATGTGGACTTCGAATCTCTTTTCCGTGCCCTCAACCGAATCGGGTACCAGGGCCCGCTGTCGATCGAATGGGAGGACTCGGGCATGGACCGCGACTGGGGCGCGCCGGACGCGTTGGCCCTGGTGCGCCGGATCGATTTCGCTCCTTCCAACGTGGCCTTCGATGCCGCATTCAAGAAGGGGTAAGGGCGATGAGCAAGCAGAAGAAGCAGGTCGGATTCGTCACGATGGGCGCCGCCGCGGGCGGCAAGAAGATCAAAGAGATCGGCGTCGGCATGCTGGGCTACGCCTTCATGGGCAAGGCTCACTCGAACGCCTACCGGAAGATCCAGTACATGACGTGGCCCCCGCCGCTGATGCCCAAGCTCGTGGCGATCTGCGGCCGCGATGAGGCGGCGGTGGCAGAGGCGGCGCGGCGCTACGGGTATGAGAGTTACATGACGGACTGGAAACGGCTCGTCCGAGACGACCGCATCCAGCTCTTCGACAACGGGGCGCCGAACAACCTGCATGCAGCGCCGACCATCGCGGCAGCAGAGGCGGGCAAGCACGTCGTCTGCGAGAAGCCGCTCGGCCGCACAGCCGACGAGAGCTACGAAATCTGGCAGCGCGTCGCGAAGACCGGCGTCAAGCACATGTGCGCGTTCAACTACCGATTCGTGCCGGCGGTCCGGCTCGCGCGCGAGATGCTCGAGGCGGGCGAGCTGGGCGAGATCTACCACTTCCGCGCCCGCTACCTCCAGGAATGGATCGTCGATCCTCAGTTTCCGATGGTCTGGAGGTTCGACCGCAAGGTTGCCGGCTCTGGAGCTTTGGGCGACCTCGGCGCTCACGTGATCGACCTCGCGCGCTACCTCGTCGGTGAAATCTCGGCCGTGAGCGGCGCCACTCGGACTTTCATCAAGAACCGGCCCGGCGGCGTCGTCGACGTCGATGACGCTTTCGAGTCCATTGTGGAATTCAAAGGCGGAGCCGTGGGCACTATCGAGGCCTCACGCTTTTGCCTGGGCCGCAAGAACGGGATGACGTTCGAGATCAACGGCTCGAAGGGTTCGATCTCGTTCGACCTGGAGAGGTTGAACGAGCTGCAGGTGCACCTGCCGGGATCACGCCCCGGGGCCGAGGCGCAAGGGTTCCGAAACGTCCTGGTCTCCGAGGCGACGCACCCGTTCTGGCAGTGGTGGTGGCCGCACGGCCACATGATCGGTTGGGAGCACACGATGGTGCACGAGCTGCACCACCTCCTCGACTGCATCGCCAAGAACAAGAAGGTCGGGCCTCACGGGGCGACGTTCGAGGACGGCTACCACGCCTCCGAGGTGTGCGACGCCATCCTGAGGTCGGCGAAGTCGGGCCGGCGCGAGGCGGTTCAGTCTCGGACAGGCAAGCGAAAGGCTGGTCGAAAGCGCGTCACTGCCGGCAGTCGATCAGCACCTTGAGGTGGCTCTCGGGATCGTTGACCAACGGCTCGAAGCCGCGGTCCACCGTGTTCTGCAAGGGAACACGGTCCGTGATCAGCGGCTCGAAGTCGACCTTGCGTTGGCTCAGGAGCTCGATCGCGGGGATGTAGTCGCCATTCATCGAATGCGACAGCGACGCGAGGATCACGCGTTCGTCCATCAGCAGCTTCAACAGGTCGACCTCTCGAGGCCGATCGTGCACGCCCACCACGACAGTGCTCCCGCTCTTGGCCGTCGCTGACAGCGCATCCCTGAACCCTGCCGCCGATCCGGTGCATTCGATCACGACCAGAGCCCGTCCCGCATCGCTGCCCGGCGGCGCGACCTCAAAGCCCATCGATTCGGCGCGGCCCAACCTGGCCGTCGACAGATCGCGCAGGGTTACCGACCGCGCGCCTGCTGCGCGAGCGACCTGTGCTGCCATCAAACCGATGGTGCCGGCCCCAAAGACCTGCACGTCAACCCCGGCCACTGTGCCCCCACGACGAACCGCCCGAACCGCGACGCTGAGCGACTCGGCCAGGGCGCCCGCTTCATCGGGAAGGCCCGCCGGCAGCGCCGCGCACATATACGCCGGGACGTTGACGGCCTCGGCCAGCGCGCCATCCATCATCAGTCCCATCACCGCCAGCTGCGGGCAGAGCTGCCGGTTGCCGGACATACACGCGGCGCAATGCCCACAGCTGACGCTGTTCTCGAGGCCGACGCGCGTGCCGAGGTCGATTCCCGATCCAGCTCCCGCAGCCACGACGACCCCGGCGCCTTCGTGGCCCAGGACGAGCGGCGCGTGGGCGCCGGTCAATGGGCGAGGTGCGGTCGGGATCACGACCGGCCCATGCAGGTATTCCTCGATGTCGGTGCCGCAGATGCCGCAGTACGTAACCGCCACGGTGACCCAACCTGGCGGTGGGCTCGGCGGCGCCGGCCACTCCTCGACCCGGATGTCGTGCCTCCCGTGATAGACAGCGGCGAGCACGTCCGTCAGGTCCCGGCGACGCCCGCGAGCGCCATCACCTGACGAATCCTCGTGCCGGCGAGCTCGGGATCTTGCAGCAGCCCCGCCTTGTCGGCCAGCACGAACAGCTCGGCCAGATGCACCACGGAACGGCTGTCTTCCAGGCCTCCGATCATTCGGAAATGGTCTT
>DMCH01000139.1:19803-20305 GCA_003446775.1 Chloroflexota bacterium | reverse complement strand
CAATTCGTACACCTTAAGGAAATCCAGGGCACCCCGTGCTTCGAGTGACTTGGCCGCTCGTGGCTGCGAATACTCGCTCACAATCTCATCTGAGTGATGATCCACGGTGGAGACGACTGGCGCGCTGAACTGATTCGCGCGGGCAACATCGTTCAGGACGACGATAAAGAAGCCGACCGGGATCAAGCGCAGCGCGACTGCCTGCGATACGTCGAGCTTGTGGAGATGGTCGATGGCAGCGAAGGACGCAGTGTGTTCGATGCCCTCATAGCCTCAATGCAAGTTCCCGAAGACTATTTGGTGTACGAAGCAACAGTCGGCGTTTTGCACCGTTTCCGCGATGCTTCGGTCGGCGAATGGCTGTACGACGGTTGGTTCGGCTTGCTGGAGCGATCCCCGTTCCGCGCCTGGGATCTCTTGAACCAACTCGCTAGAGATGGCTTCCGGGTAGAGGCTCGCGAACCATTCAACCGGGCTTGGGGACGTGCCGATCCTCAGCAGC
>DMCH01000139.1:4822-19496 GCA_003446775.1 Chloroflexota bacterium | reverse complement strand
CCGATCCTCAGCAGCAGCGCAGGTTACTCGCGCTCGTTGAACAGCAGGAACGTGATGGCTGGCTGGACGACCCTAGCGCCTCGGGAAAGCTGCGACCGGTGACGACTTCCAAGCCAGGAACGACTTAAGAGACTTGCGCTGATTTAGGGGTCTCACGTATGGAAGGCGCCTGAGTCACTGATCTCGAGGCTGTACCGCCTCCGCACCTCTACGATGGAACTCAGATGGACCTTTGGGACGTCGTCGTCGCGCCTCGCGCAAAGGAGCCGATCGTCGGCGAGGCGTTGCGGGACCTCGAGGCGAAGCTCAGAGAACGTTTCATCACCTTCGCGATGGAGCACATGCCCCAGGCCGCCCTGGTGGTCCAGCTGCGAGTGCAAGCCGAATCTGAAGAGGATGCGCGGGCGGCCGCGGTTTTCATCGTTGAAGAGGCGGCGAAGGAATGCCAGCTCGAGGTTCGGCCAGCGGCCACACATGTACAGCGAATTAAGGCCTGATTCCGGGTCATCGTGTTAGCCCGCCGCACGGGCCTGGGCTGTGAGGCCGTCCGAGTTCAAGCGCGTGGTAATCCAGTCGGAGGCACGTCAAGACATCCCCTTCCACCTCCGCCTGGGTCCGAGTCTGCCCCCGCGGCTCGCAAAATCGCCTCGAGTCAACAGACGATGCACCCCCGGCCGCCGCCCACACTTCGACCTAAGACAGCGTCAGGTTGGCCGAGTCGAAGGTGGTTCGAGTCCACCGCGGCCCACCAACATCAGGGCGAGACCAGCTTTGAGCACAGTATGCGCACTGAGTTCTCGGCCTCAGTCATGATCCGCCGGACCAGTTCCTCGGCTGGCAGCACAGATTCGACCAGTCCGGCGGACTGCCCCCACCAGAAATTCCAGTAGTCGGGCTGGTCTGCCTCCCAGGCGCGCTCGAGTCGTGCCTGGACTTCGGTTCGGCGACGGCGAAGTTCCGGCTCTTTGCCAGTCCAATCTTTGACGAAGTCTGTCCGGGCAACTCGGGCCCACGCCCCCGGCCAATCCCGGCCGGTGAGGGTGTCCGGAACTGTGCTGAGGAGGGTGTCTGTGCCATCGCTGGCCACGATGGCGTCCTTGAAAAACTGGGGAACCGGGCACTCGAGCGTGGCCAAGAACCGGGTCCCCATGAGTACCCCATGCGCACCCAGCGCAAGTGCTGCCGCCAATCCTGCGCCGTCCGCGAAGCCACCCGCCGCCAGCACAGGGACCGGTGCCACCGCCTTCACAACCTGCCGCACGATCACGGTAGCCGCCATCAAGCCCACGTGGCCGCCACCTTCTGTCCCTTGAGCGACGATGAGGTCGGCTCCGGCCTCGGCCGCGCGCTCGGCATCTTTCATTGTCGGCACCATATGCATCACCTTTGCGCCGGATTCGTGTGCTTTGGCGAAAATCGAACCCAAGTCCTGATCGTCCCTTGCCCATGCTGTGGAGAGCACGGCGGGCCTCGCCTTCAACACCACCGGGAGCAGATCGTCATTGCCGAACAAGAGCAGATTGATGCCGATTGGGTTTGACGTGATTTCCCGTGCCCGGTCAACAAGTACGCCGATCTCGTCGGGACCGAGCCAAGATGCCCCGATCACTCCCAGGGCTCCGGCCTCGGAGACACGGCCCGCAAGTTCGCCATCGGCGGTGCCTGCGCCCATCCCTGCGCAGACCAGTGGATGTTGAACTCCAAGAAGCCGCGTGAAGTCAGTCTCGAACATTCATCCCTCCACAAGGCATGTTGAGCCCTTTCAAATGGCCTCGTCCGCACCCTCGGCGATTTTTTCGCGCCATCTACCGACTGTATCGTTTAGCCCGATCCTTCGCGGAGGTGGGTACGCCGTAGGGATACCACATAACACCGGCTGCAGCGCTCTTCGATGTCGAGTTCCCGGAGATCTTAGGCGCAGCGCTCAGGGCCAGGTACCGCGGAGGTACGTGGTTCGAGTCCACGGCGGCCCACCACCCTCGGTCGGCCCGGATCGACTGTTGCCCTGCTTCGCCCGAAATGAGTTTTGCCGCCCTGCAGCCCGCGGTCCGAGTTCAAGTTGATGCACTTATAGCGAATACGGGGCACGGCGTAGCTACCTGGTTCGAGTCCGCGGTGGCCCACCAGATCATCGCTCACGAGTGCCGAGGCTGCTTACCGCGAAACCGATGGCGTGATTACGACCAGAACTCGTCGAGTTGGTATTGATCTGAGTAGTGGCCGCGCACGTCGGCGATGAGTCCGTCGCGGAAGCTCATTACCTGGCACGCAGTCACATCCAGCTTGCGACCCGCACGTTCAGCCGTCGCATGTTGAAACGCTGCCACGCGGTGGCTCCCGACTAGTACGTCTACCAATTCCGCCCGGAAGGTACCGCCGGATAGAGCAGCGACCTTTGCGAAGAAGTCGCGCATGATGGCGTCCCAGCCGCGGTGGTCACCAGCGATCGGGCTGCGTCCCGGCATGTGCCACACGGCGTCCTCGGTGAAGCAGCCGCGGGCGGTGTCCCAGTCCTTTGCGGCGAACGCCTCGTAGAACCGACGAACCGTAGTTTCCTCCGCTTTCAAGACTGCGTACACCTCCCTATCTGACGGTTTTTGGCACGAGCCGAGCGCTGTCTCGAATGTACCACTCGACTCCGGCGGCGTCAGATGGTGATGCGATGTCCAGAGACGATGAAGTCGCGGTTCGCGTTATATAAGCTTCGCCCCACCACCTTTTTGAGTTCAGGCCGTGGTGGTCTTACTCCGCTGGTGGCTGATCTCGGCTAGGATTCGCCCCGTCATGGGGTGGGCTCGCTTGTGGCCTTCACTCGGGATCGTCGGCTGGGTCGTGGCATTCGCGGGTCTTGCCGTCCACGGCTATCCGGCAATGGATGCGTCGCCGCAGCAATTGGCTTCCTGGACTTCGAGTACCGACTCGACACATTTCAGCATCGGGATCTCCATCGAAGCGGTGGGCTTGCTGATTTTCGTGTTCTTCGTCGCCTGGCTCTGCGGCGTGACTCGGCGCACAGGCGGAACCAGCTGGCTACTTGGATTAGCTCTTGCCAGTTCAGTTGCTTGGGCGGCGGTTGGTATCGGCGTCAATGGGGTCTGGACGGCGCTGCTGGACGCTGGGAAGCATGGCGTCGATTCAAGTGCGCTGGTGGCCATCCGGGATGTCGCGCAGGAAACCTATAACGCAAGCAACTTCATCTTGCCGCTGACCGTCATTGCCGTCGGCTTGGCCAACCTGCGCGGGACGGCGCTTCCAAGTTGGTTGGCCTGGGCCGCGCTCGTGATTGGGGTTCTCATGGTGCCGCCGCCGCTTTCCATGCCGCTGTCGCTGGTGTTTCTTCTGTGGGTAGCTGTGGTGTCGGTGTACTTCGTCATTCGACCTCCGGTCATAAGTGCCGACCGATCGGTTGAATCCAAGTCCGTCGAACGGTAACCGGTTAACTCAGAGTCGCCTCTACGCTTCACCCTGATGCCCAGCTGGTTGTTGATTTTGTGCCGACAGCTGGCCGAACATCGTTAAGCAGGCGATGCGGCAGCTGAGTGAACGTGATGTGCAGCCATGAGACCGCTAGCGTTCAGGCCTGATAACACTCCGCGTTATGCTCGGCCTCCCCACTCTTGACGCACAGCGCTCAGGGCCAATTACCGCGGAGGTAGATGGTTCGAGTCCACCGCGGCCCACCACGCAAATCCTGTCCGAATCACTAGACTCGGCGATGTGGCGGACCGGCCGGCCCCGCTGACGCGTCATGACGACGCTAGCCTCATCGCACTTGTTCGCGAGGCGCGCGAGCACATCGTCATCGCCCGGCCGGACACCGAGCAGTGGCTGGGCCGACTCGAGGAGCGACACGATGCGCTCCAAGGGTTGATCGAGACTCTTCTAACGACGGATCCTGGGACTGCCGCTGAGCTAACGGCCGCACTGTGGATCTTCTGGAGGCAACGCGGACACATGGTCGAGGGGCGAGCATTCCTGGAACGCGCTGCTAGGGTCGAGAGCCCAGAACTCGAACAGCTGCTCAAAGGCCTAGGGACAATTGCATTTCGTCAGGGAGACGCCGAGGTCGCCGAGCAGGCGTTCCTCAAACGACTTCAGATGGCACAGCAGTACGGGGATGCGCGCAAGCTTGCCGACGCGTTCGCGGACTTGTCGCGAATTGCTCTTCGGCGGGGCGACTTTGCCGCGGTTAGAGACTACGCCGAGCGCGGCTATGCGGCGGCGATTGGCCTCGAGCCGGCGGCGACTCGCATTCCGCTGCATATGCGCGCAGCGGCGGCGCGCATGGAAGGCCATCTCGACGAGGCACGGGATCTATACCTTGAAAGCCGCGAGCTAAACGATCGTTTGGGCAACCTGGCGAACGTGGCGGGCGAGGACCACAACCTCATCTACATTGCTCTTCACAGCGGCGATCGCGATGAGGCCGAGCGCCGATTCCGTGCTTCCAGCGATTGGATCTTCGCCAACGACAACGCCTACCTCCGCCCTTATTCGTTTCTAGACGCTGGCGTCCTCGCTATCCACGATGGCGACCTCGAACGCGCGGGCCGACTTGTTGCCGTCGCGCAGCGGATCTTCGAGGAAACGGAGTCCATACCGGATCCGGATGATCGAGTCGAGCTCGATACTGCTGTGGCCCGTCTACAGGAGGAGCTTGGCGATCGGTTTGGCGCGGTCTGGGCTGAGGGTCGAAAGCTTGCCTTGGGCGAAGCCGAGGCCCTCGCGCGTGGTTGATCGTCACGTTCTGAAGTAAGGCTGGGCCTCTGAGCTGGGGGCGAGCCATACACATAACACCGGCTGCAGCGCTCCCGGTTGCCGAGAGTGGGCGAGGGTTAGGCGCAGCGCTCGAGGCCCGTCACCGCGGAGGTACGTGGTTCGAGTCCGGCGGCCCTGTGGGGCGGCAAAAGTCCCTCCGCCCGGACCAGATCAACTTTTGCCCTCCTACAAGTGTCCGGTAACGCTCCCGATCGAGGCGTTTACGTATACCCCTTAGGCTCTACCGGCCCCCCTGTTCGAGGACCATCGGCACTGGGTGACCCGCAGCCGCCTCGTACGCTGGGTGTACAAACCCAAGGAGGGTGACCGAGATGATGTGGGGTTACTACGACGGCTGGAGCTGGCTCTGGATGGCGGCCATGATGGTCTTGTTCTGGGGCGGGATCATCGCGTTGGCGGTAGTTGTCATTCGGGCTCTCAGCATTCCCAGGGGAAGTGACCAGGCCACGGACGTTCTCCGGCGGCGGCTTGCTGCTGGCGAGATCTCTCCGGAAGAGTTCGAGAAGATCCGCAAGGCGTTGCAGGGTTAGGGCCATGAGCCAACGCCGTCTTCTCATCGTCGGGATCGCTGCTATCGCGGCGTCGTTGTTGCTCGGCGTTGCCGGCACGACCAACGGAGTGACCGGCTGGTCGATGGGCGGGATTATGGGCGGCCTCTTCAATGGTGGAAACCAGAACATCGGCATCGAGAGGGCGGTCACGATCGCCCAGGGTGTGGCGGGGTCATATTCGGGCGGCGGCCTCGCCGTCGACGAGGTGATGGAGTTCAGCAACAACTTCTACGCCTCGATCCGCGAGAAGTCGACCGGCGTAGGAGCCTTCGAGATTCTGATCGACAAGTCGACCGGTAACGTCATGAAAGAACCACCGAGCATGATGTGGAACACCCGCTACGGGATGATGCCCGGGGGAATGATGGGGGGAATAATGGGTGGAGCAGACTTGGGCACCGGCGGGCCGACGACGGTGAGCTCCCAGCAGGCGCAGGACATGGCGCAGGCGTGGCTGGATGCCAACCAGCCGGGAACCAAGGCGCGTACCCCGGACCCCTTCTACGGCTACTACACGGTCGACTTCGAACGGGCCGGCAGCCTTGTCGGCATGGTCTCGGTCAATGGTTACTCCGGTCAGGTCTGGTACCACACCTGGCACGGCAGCTTCATCCAGACGAAGGACCTCGGCGCGTAGGTCTGCCCAAGCAGTGAGAGCTGCATGAAACACACGGATGCAAGCCATGGACCTGGCAGTCGGCGATCGCGAGCCTCAGTCAGGACCGGTCGGACAGCGAACCCACCTTGCCTGGCCGGAGGCTTCGGAAAGGGCGCCTGCAAGCCGAGGCTTGCCAAGCCGTTCATCGAGAGCAAGGTTAGTCGCCCGGTCGGCTCGCTGGAACCCCGTCAAGGCTTCAGTACACGGCCGATTTACGTCAGTTTCGAGTTCGCCGTGGCTGTATATCCAGTCGGAGGCACTCCAAGACGTCGCCTTCTACCTCTCCCGGGTCCGAGTCCACTTGGCGCCCCTAAAGCCAGCCGCCGGTTCGAATCCGGGCGTGGGCTCCACGACTCGTATGAGCCCATTCCGTGCTCCATATCGGCGTCGGGTGACAAATGCGTCTGCCCCGACGAGTTGCAGCGGCACCTGACGCTGTGTCCGCCGAAAACAATCAACGGCTTGGACTGTCATCCACCGCCCGTGGAGCGGAATTGGGAGCTGCCCACGGGGCTTCGTCCACCATCACCGGTTGAGGAAGCTCCCTGCCGGTTACGCTTGCGTAAAGCGTTAGGAGCTCGAGCAGCACGTGAGCCGAAGCTCCGAACATCCGCCCGGAGGCGAACCTGAAGATCGGTGAGACGTACTCTTGCATGTCCACCGCCTCGTATACGATGCGACCGTCGTAGAAGGCCGCCATCGGAGTTCGGATCAGCTCAGCCACCTCCGCCGCCGCAGGCTGAGGTTGCTCCGCTGGAGCCACAAATGCCACGACTGGGTGGATGGCGAACTCGCTGGTCACGACCGGTATCGGCGACAGCAACCCTATGATCCGAAGCGCAGCAGCTGGGATGCCGAGCTCCTCCGCGGCTTCACGCAGAGCGGTAGCCTTCAGGTCGACGTCGCCCGGTTCCGTCTTTCCCCCTGGGAAGCTGAACTCGCCGCCATGGTGCCGAAGCCAGGCAGGGCGGCGGATAACCCAAGCCTCGAGCCCTGCGATGGAGTCAGTGATCGGAATGCAGATGGCAGCCGCGATACGTCCCGACAGGTCCCACTTGGGAGCGGGGTCGTACCGCGACAGAATGGCTTCAAGGTCCGCGAGTGGACTAGTCATTGGACACACGCCCGGATGTAGTTCCTGTCGTCACTCCTAAAGTTCTGCAGCATTGCAAACGAAACATAGGCGGCTTCGACCAACCCTCGTGTGCTGGAAGGCACATTTATTGGCGATAGCCTCTGTATTCGATCTCAGCGGAGCACCGATTGGGGATTGGTCCGCCAGCACGTCCTTGGTCAGGAACAGGTCGATGCGCTCGAACCAGATCCCGCGCCGAGCGATGTTGCGGTGGCGGTGGGAGACAGAAGGTGTGGCGTTGTAAGAGGGCAAAACTCGCTCCGGCCCTGTGGGGTGCATGTATTCGCTCGTATTCAGAAACGGCAAATTGGCTACTCGCGTAGGCAGGATGGCTAGTCTAGTAGACTGGAGTCCTGGGTGAAGCAGAGTGAGCTCAAGAAGCGGATCCAGCGCACTGCCACGGCGCAGAGCAAGGCTTGGCGACTGGTCAGGCAAGGTGGACGCCACGAGGTGTGGCAATGCGGAGTCACCAAAGTGACGATTCCCCGACACCGGGAGATCAATGAGCTCACCGCGGGAGCCATCTTCAGGGCATTGGAGGACGAATTGGGTCGAGGATGGTGGAGAAGGTGAAGACATATACCGCTCGCTGTCAGCGCTCAGGCGACTGGTGGGCGATCAGCGTGCCCGAACTCAAGGGCGTCAACACCCAGGCGCGCCGGCTCGAAAAGGCCGAGGCCATAGCCCGCGACGCGATCGCCCTGTTTCTGGACGTTCCGACCGATTCCTTTGAAGTCAGGGTCGAACCCGTCCTGCCCCGTGAGCTACAGAAGAAGGTAGGGCGGGCGAGAAAGGTGCGGGGCGAGGCAGAGGAACTGCAAGCTGAGGCTGCGACTGTGAGCGCCGCCGTAGCAGCAGACCTGGTCCAAGGAGCTCACCTTACGGTGCGCGACGCCGGTCGCGTTTTGGGACTCTCCCACCAGAGAATTGCTCAGTTGCTCAAAGCTCCAGCGGGTGACAAGCGGCGTGCGGTAGCTCGTCCGGCGAGAGCTTCCCGACACTAGAGCGAGGGCCAGCCAGAGGCGATCTCGTACAGCAACGCCGGTGCGAAGCCCTACTAATTGGTGGTACTCGGCGCTACTCAGCGAATTCAGGTTGCCATTTCTGAACGGGCCGCAGCGATCTGTTAACCGCAAGGCGATTGCGGTTTTGACACCTTATCCGGTGGACTTCGGTGGACTCTGGCAGACTAATCGACCATCGGCACTATCAGGTCTGAACTCGAAAACGACGCTGGTGGACTCTGGTGGACGGTCATCCCTATGCCTGGCAGTCAGGAGGTCAGGGCTTCGATTCCCCTCGGGTCCACCAAATTTCTAGGTTCGAAATCCGGCTGCGGATGGTTCCGGGCGCAGGGCTCGGGCAACTTTGCACCCTATTTTGCACCCTAACTTGCACCCTATCGTTACCTTCCACGCGGTACGCCGTGACCGTCACCGAGTTCTCGTTGGCGACCGAGGGACGGAGGTGCTTGACATCTCCCGCCTTCAGTTGGTCGCTCCGAAGCCGGTGTCGGAAGCCGCCGCCGGCATGTTTCAGAGACTCAAAGCCGCGTTTGATGCGGCCCAGATGGCGAGCAGTCCCTCTGACGGCGACCAGTGGGACAGTGCCCAAGCCAAGGCGGATGCCGCTTCCAAATCGATGACTGATTTCGGCGACCTTGTAACCTCTGATCGTGTCGCCGCACTTCTCCCGCGATGGCCGATTGGAGGTGAAGTTCACGAGGTCCATCGAACGTACGCGGTGCCCCTTCTGCTCAGCTTCGGGAGATTGCCATTTCCAACGAATCCCTTGACTACCGCTCAGGGCCCTTTATGATCCCGTCATCTACTGGCGATCCGTAAGCGGGGGTGCATAGGGATTATGGGGAGATTTCGCGTCTGGTCAGCCCGGCTTGCCGGATGCGGCGTGGCGCTCGCGATGGCGCTGACGCCGGTCGTCACAAACCCAGCAGTCGTTCGCGGCTTCGACCCGACCAAGGCACCTGAGATCCAGGACCGCCTCTTTTCCGGCTTCGCGTCGTTCGAGCTTTCCAGTGCCCAGGACAGCAGTAGCGGTTCAGGGGTCGCCGGCTACACGCCGAGGGGCAGCCAGGATTGCGGCGGCAACCTTGGCAACAACGTCCGCGTCAACCAGGGCTGTATGAACATCAGCGATTCCGACGTGCAGGGCCGGGCCCAGGCCCAGAATGAAACCTCGATCGCCATCAACCCGAACGACAGCAACCAGCTGATCGCCAGCCAGAACGACTACCGGCGTGGTGATGGCAACTGCTACAGCGGCTTCAGCACCGACAACGGGCGGACCTGGAACGACTCCACGGTGCCGATGTCCTTCACCCGCGGCAGGGTGCCCGGCGTTGTCAGCTTCGGGGCAAGCCGCGAGTACTGGCAGGCCGGCGGCGACACCTCCGTTGCCTGGGACACCAAGGGCAACGCCTATCTCAGCTGCCAGGTCTTCAACCGGGGCCCCGGGACCACGCCGAGCGCTGATGTCTCGAGCGCCTTCCTGCTCTTCCGCTCGCAGAACCACGGCGCCTCCTGGAACTTCCCGGGCCGCTACATCCGGGTCAGCGCCGACGTTACCAACGGCGGCACCCAGCCCTTCCTCGACAAGCAGCTGCTGACCGTCGACAACAACGCCGGCAGCCCCTTCCAGGACCGCGTTTACGTGACCTGGACCGAGTTCGCCGCCGACGGCACCGCCTACATTTACGAGGCCAACTCGGCCGACTACGGGGAGAACTTCAGCGCCCCGCACCTTGTCAGTGGCAACGCGGCCGCACTCTGCGGCAACACATATGGCATCCCGACCCCGCAGGGTAACTGCAACGAGAACCAGTTCTCGCAGCCGTTCACCGGCCCGGACGGCAACCTCTACGTGGTCTGGGACAACTACAACAACGTCGTCAATGGCGGTGACAACCGCAACCAGATGCTGCTCGCAAAGTCCATTGACGGCGGTAACACCTTCTCGCTGCCGATCAAGGTCTCCGACTTCTACGACCTGCCGGACTGCGCGACTTACCAGGGGGGCCAGGACCCCGGCCGCGCCTGCGTGCCTGAGAAGGGCACCACCCAGAGCTCGGTGTTCAGGGCCACCAACTATCCCTCGGGGGCGGTCGACCCGACCAACCCGAGCCGGATCGTGGTGACCTTCGGCTCCTACATCAACCGGCATTCCAACGAGGCCAACGGCTGCGTGCCGACCGGCTTCAGCCCCACCAGCGGCCAGAACCTCTTCACCGGGGTCAAGACGGCGGGCGCCTGCAACAACGACATCCTGATCAGCGTCTCGGCGGACGGCGGCGCCACCTTCACCGGCACGGCGACCGACCCGCGAACGCTGGCCACCGCCACGCCCGACGCATCCCAGGCGACCACCGACCAGTGGTGGCAGTGGATCGCCTTCACCAAGAACGGCAAGCTGGCGACCTCCTACTACGACCGCCAGTACGGGACCGACGAGACGACCGGTTGGTCCGACCTGAGCCTCTCGGGCACGGGCGACCTGGTCAACTTCGCCGTCAACCGGGTGACGTCGTCCTCGATGCCGCCTCCCACCCAGTTCAGCGGCACCTTCTTCGGGGACTACACGGGACTGGCGGCGGACAACAACGCCCATCCCTTCTGGATGGACACCCGCAACCCCGATCTGTTCACCTGCGGAACGCCGCCGTCTCTCTGCACCGCGTCCACCAACCAGGGTGGCCAGACATTGGTCGCCAATGACCAGGACGTCTACACGGCAAACCAGTCGGTGCCGTCCAGGTAAGGAACCTCGGCCACTTCGGGAGGGGGCGGCGAGAGCCGCCCCCTTCGCTTTTCTAGCCCGGAGGGCATGCCCGGGGCGGCCGTCCGCCGGCGCTGCACGAGTCCGGCAGGGGAAGCGCCGACGCGGGCGGGGCGGTCGCGGTGGCTGGCTGCAGCGGGCTCTGTGGGGGTAGGGCGGCCGGCCGCCGGGCTGGCGCGGGCTGCTCCTGCGGGGCGGGAGCGGGGGGCGCCGACTGCTCGGCAGGCGCCATCACGAGGTGCCGCTGGGGAGCGCCCGTGGGCGCCATCGTCGCCTGTAGGTAGGTGCCGAGGAGGGCCACGGCGGCCACCAGGACGAGAAGCCTCATGAGACCCATGATCGCGCAAACGCCGCCCTGCCCGCAAGTTGACTGCACCCGGCGCGGAACCAGTTTGGCCGATTCGGGAGACGATCGCGTCCAGGCCATCGCCGTTCGAGCAGGCGATCCCGTCATCGACCAGTGGGCTACTTTGAGCGGAGAGACGGCACGACCGTGGCGCGACCTGCACCCCAGCAAGAATGCGGCCCGACTTTTGGGAACTCCGACATCTACGGGGCTCGTTCCTAGACCCAACCTGTGTGGTTCGAAAATCACGTCGGAGTTCCCTGCCAACGGTAGCCTGTACCTCATCTGCGACTGGGAGACTGCGACGGTTGGAGAGATGCGCCGGCGCAGTCGAGAGAACTTCGAAGAGCTGTGATGCGCACAAAGTCCGGCGATGGCCGCTTGAATCAGAGATTTGGGGATTGGAGCAGAGCTGGCAGGTGATTCGAGCTGACCACGAGCCCCTGTGGGGTTCATAAAGTCCGTCGAGTTCGATGTCGATCGCAACAGGTCACTGAGCAGCGCAAAGGAGGACCGGTTACGATCTGCGGCCGTCGTGATGGCTGCGATGCTCTATTCGCTCATCCGCGTCGTACTCGATGCGATCGCAACGAGCCACAGCAACGAGGCCAAGTTGAAGGCCGAGGTGCTGGCGTTGCGCCGACAGGTTCAGGTTCTGGAACGGCAGATCAAGCGCGTCCGATGGGAGCCAGGTGATCGGATGATCCTGGCCGCTCTGCGCGAGCGGCTGCCGCGCTCGGCCTGGGCTGCGTTGCTCGTCAGGCCGGAGACTGTGCTGGGCTGGCATCGCGAACTTGTTCGACGGCGGTGGGCCGCGTACCGAGGTCGCCCGCGGACCGGTCGGCCGCCGCTGGCTGACGCGGTCAGAGAGCTGATCGTCCGAATGGCGCAAGAGAATCCGCGCTGGGGCTACTTCCGCATCCGGGGCGAACTGCTCAAGCTCGGTTACATGGTCTCGGCGACCACGGTTCGGTCCGTGCTTCGCCGTAGCCACGTCCCGCCTGCCGACCGCAGATCGCAGATGAGCTGGCGCCAGTTCCTGACCGCGCACGCAGAGAGCTTGGTGGCGACCGACTTCTTCACCGTTGACACCGTGTTCTTCAAACGCCTCTATGTGCTCTTCTTCGTGCACCTGGCGACCCGTCGCGTGGTGGCTGCGGCGTGTACCGCCGAACCGAATTCGGCCTGGGTGACCCAGCAGGCTCGCAATCTGAGTTGGAAGCTAAGCGACGAAGGTATCAACGTTCGGGTCGTGATTCACGACCGAGATCGAAAGTTCGCCCGAAGCTTTGACACCGTCTTTGAGGCTGAAGGCGCTCGAGTGATCGTGACTCCGTTGATGGCACCGAGGGCGAACGCCCACGCCGAGCGCTGGGTGGGGAGTGCTCGGCGCGAGTGCCTGGACTGGATGCTGATTGTGTCCCAGCGTCACCTAGAGACAGTGCTAAGCGAATACTGTGCGCATTACAACGATGAGCGGCCTCACCGCAACTGCGGCCTTCGACCTCCCGCGTCCCGCGGCGCGCCAATTCGACGGCCAGGCGTCACTATTAGAAGACGCGCGAGGCTAGGAGGGTTATTGAGCGACTATTCCGCAACCTCAATTGCTGCCTGACGTACTTTCTGAATCCCACACCGAAATCCCGGCTCCAATGACCACCGCCT
Organism: Chloroflexota bacterium; assembly: GCA_003446775.1. Taxonomy (GTDB): domain Bacteria; phylum Chloroflexota; class Dormibacteria; order Dormibacterales; family Dormibacteraceae; genus UBA10449. The sequence goes on along the minus strand of DMCH01000139.1, from coordinate 6,570 downwards.
CGCTCGTGTGCGCCCGCCCATCGATCACTCCCAACCTCTCGGGCCGTCGGCCGGCTGGGTAAACCTCAACGTTCCCCATTACGCGCTGTTTACATCCGGCTCCCAGAATGGCCCCGGGGACAGCATGAAGAAGCTGGCCGTTCCGGGCGGGATCACGATGATCGTGCTGGCACTCATCCTGCTCTCACCTACCGAGGTGATCGGCGCTGACTGCTCGAAGGTGACTACCGGCTTGATCCCACTGCCCGAACTCGGCCGCGGCTTATACCAGGGACACCAGGGTGGCCTCTACCCGGGCGGATCGAATCAGGCGCCGGGCTCCTATGTTTCAACAGGCCAAGCTGCTGCCCGCCGGATCGAACCTCGAAGCCCGTCCGGAGGTGTGGATCCACACGGCAAGATCGTGCTCATGTCGATCGGGATGTCGAACACGACCGCGGAGTTCTCGACATTTGTCATCTGGGCGAAGCAGGATTTGCACCGCGACTCCAGGGTGCTGCTTGTCGACTCAGCCCAGGGCGGTGCCGCCGCTGAGAACTGGTCGAGCCCTAGCGCCCCCCCTTGGACTGTAGCTGACCAGCGCCTCGCCGCGGCAGGGGCGACAGAGGCACAGGTCCAGGCCATCTGGCTGAAGCAGGCCGACCCGGGTCCCAGCGGGGGCTTCGATGCTTACGTACCCAAACTGGAGCGGGAGCTTGCCGCAATCGTCCGCATCGCCACGGGCCGCTACCCCAACCTGCAGCAGGTCTTCGTCTCACCGCGCACATATGGTGGCTATGCGACCACTCAGCTCAATCCAGAACCCTATGCGTACGAGACCGGCTTCGCGGACCAATGGCTGGTCGCGCAGTCGGTCAGTCAGCCTTCCGCCCGGCCCTGGGTCGGCTGGGGCCCATATCTGTGGACTGACGGTACCCGTTCGGGCCAGCCGCTCAGTTGGACGTGTCAGGACGTGCAGCCAGGCGACGGCACGCATCCAAGCGTCTCGGGACAGCAGAAGGTCGCCGTGATGCTGGGCGACTTCTTCGATACGTCCGAGTTCGCGACCTGGTACCGTGCCCCAGCGCCCCAGACAAGCTCGAGACCAGTCGCCAGGTGGCCACTGAGCCAGCCGCTACTCATTGCCGTGCTGGTGCTGGTGGGGCTGACAGTCGGCGTGGCAACGTTTGCTCTTGGGATCCACCGGCTCCGCTAACGCTCACAGGCCACGGCAACGCCAGTCCGCGCCCAGTTTCCGGTCCAGGCGCCGAGATTCACCCCAAGCTTCGGGAACGATACGGGGTAAGATCGAGGGCGACTCGCTGAACGCGGCTGGGCTGTGGAGCGGGCTCGGATGCGAGTACGACGCGGCTCTAGTGCTGACCGGCACAGATGACGACGAGTCGCTCAGGCAATCGCTCATGAAGCTGCAGCGACTTGGAGCACGGGCGGCGGCCGCAGTGGTCGCACGCAGGCTGCGAGCTCGGGGCGCACGATGAATCTCTCGCGGGCCTTGCTCAACGACACAACGCAATCCCGCGCGGATAACGGAGTGTGAGCGCGAAGTTCTCGACCTGGTGAGGACCGGCATGCGAAACGCAGAGATCGCAAGGCGTCTCTTCCTTGACTCCAAAAACCGTCGATCACCATGTCTCCGTCATCCTGCGCAGGTCCACATCCCCAGTAGCTCGGCTGACGCTTAGGGCTGGGCCTCTGATCTCGATGCCGGTGTTCGGATACTGTGAGCTTGGGTCCACCACGTAACAAAT
>DMCH01000139.1:914-4542 GCA_003446775.1 Chloroflexota bacterium | reverse complement strand
TACGTCTCCTCGTCCAGGAAAGAGGCTGGGGACGCGCACAGTACCGGCGATGGCTCGCCGAAAGCTCGATCGCCTTACTCCTGGGGTCGGAAACGGGCGCCTGACTGGACGCGCCTCCAGTCGACGCTACTCGGCGCCGCCTTCCGAGTTCCGGCCGAGAGGTTGGCGGGACTGACGCCAAACCTGATCAACCGTCGCCGTGTCGGTCTTGGCGATGGCGTCATCGACCCTGGCCAGCTGCTGCTCGGCCTGGCCTTCCTGGTGGTCGGTCCGACAAAGGTGAGGGAGTGCGTCGGCTTGGACGCTTCTCAGTGCTGGCGGCGCCCGTCGCCGGCCGAGGGTCAGGAGCCGGGCCGGTCGCCGGGGACCCGGCTCGCTTAACCTTAAGCCGAGTTTGGAGACCGCGGGCAGGATGCGTAGGCAACCCCTGGTTGGAGCGCTCTCGCGCGCCACCGGCCGCGAGCGCTACTCGGCCCGCGAGACGGCCACAGCGGCCGCCTTCATGGCGCCGTCCCTACTCCTCTTCACGGTCTGGATCTTCTATCCGCTCGGCCGCTCCGTCTACCTGAGCCTGCACGGCAACGACCTCTTCGGCCGGCCGGCGCGCTTTGTGGGCGGAGCCCAGTTCCAGGAGCTCTTCGCCTCGCCCTCGCTCCGGGAGGCGATCGTCCGGACCGCGGCGTTCACGGTCCTCACCGTCGTCCCCGGCCTAGTCCTCGGCACCCTTATCGCTCTCGCCCTGCAGGCGCCGATCAGAGGCATCGGCGTCTTCCGCACCCTGCTCGCGACTCCCTTCGCGTTCTCGGTGGCGACCGCCTCGGTGATCTTTCAGATCTTCTTCAACCCCGGCGTTGGGGTCTTCAACGCGATCCTCGGCCTGATCCACCTGCATCCCGTGGGGTGGCTCACCAACCCGGCCACGGCCCTGCCCAGCGTCGCCCTGGCGAGCGTCTGGCTGCAGCTCGGTTACAACGTGCTGGTGCTCTCCGCCGGGCTCCAGGGCATCCCCGCGGAGATCTACGAGGCGGCCCGGCTCGACGGCGCACGCGGCCTGACGATGGCCCGCCGGATCACGCTCCCGATGCTGACACCGACGCTGTTCTTCCTGCTCGTGGTCAGCACCGTGGTTGCGATCCAATCGTTCGGTCAGATCCACATTCTCACCCGGGGAGGGCCGGCGGGAGCCACGACGACGCTGGTCTACAGCCTCTACCTCAACGCCTTCGCCTTCGGCTCGACCAACTACGGTCTGGCCTCCGCCCAGGCACTGGTCCTCTTCGCGATCGTGGTGGTGGTGACCGCACTCCAGTTCGGCTTCCTGGAACGAAGGGTGTTCTACCGGTGACGGCTGTCGGGCTCCGCGCCACCGCCGCCTACGCCGGGCTGGCGGCCCTCGCCTTTGTGATGCTCTTCCCGCTTCTCTACGCCGTCTCGGGCAGTCTGATGACGACGCAGGAGATCTCCACCTATCCTCCCGCCTTCCTGCCTCTCCATCCGCGCCTCGACAACTTCCGCGACGTGCTTCACGCGCTACCTCTGCCGCGTCAATTCCTCAACAGCCTGATCGTCGCGGCCTGCGTCACGGCGGGGCAGTTGGTGACGTCGGTGCTCTCGGCCTACGCGTTTGCTTTCCTGCGGATGCCCTTTCGCAACTTTGTGTTCGGCGTCTTCCTTGCAACGATGATGGTACCGTGGGAGGCGATCCTGATCCCCAACTACCTGACCATCGCCGACAATCACCTGATCAACACCTATCCGGCCCTGATCCTGCCATTCCTCGCGGCCGGGTTCGGGACGTTCCTCCTCCGCCAGTTCTTCCTCACCTTTCCGCGCGACCTCTACGAGGCCGCTCAGGTCGACGGGCTCGGCCACCTCCGCTTCCTCTGGCTGATCTTGGTCCCGCTCTCCCGCCCGGCGCTTGCCGCCCTCGCGATCTGGTCCTTCCTGTCCGCCTGGAACCAGTTCCTGTGGCCTCTGCTGGTGGTCAGTCAGGACCAGATGGACACGCTCCAGATCGGCATCTCGCGGCTGCAGGACGTCGAGGCCGCGACCGCGCCGAACTTCATCCTGGCCGGCACCGTTTTAGCGCTGATCCCAACGCTTCTGCTCATCTACTTCGGGCAGCGCCACATCGTCCGTGGCCTCACCGCAGGCGCACTCAAGGGCTGAACCGTTTTTCGAGGAGGTAGCGCAACGACATGAAGAGGATTGCCGTCCTGATCGCGTCACTGGTGATGGTGTCCGCTTGCGGGGGTGGGAGCCCGTCCAGCTCCGGGCCCGCAGCCGACGAGACCGCACCCGCCGGCAAGGTGGTCGAGGTGAGCTTCTGGCACAGCTTCGCCGCCGGCGCTAACCAGGACGCGACCAACGTCCTGGTCCAGCGGTTCAACGACGCCCACACGGGCAAGATCCACGTCACGCCAGCCTTCGCCGGTGACTACGACACCACCTTCTCCAAGATCAAGGCCGCGGTGCAGGCGAATCAGACGCCGTCGATCGTCCAGATCTACGACGTCGGCACCCGCTTCATGATCGACTCAAAGCAGATCACGCCGATGCAGAAGTTCATCGACGAGGACAAGTACACGACCGATCTCGAGCCGGTGATCGCCAACTACTTCTCGATCAACGGCAAGCTCGACTCGATGCCCTGGAACAACTCGCTGCCGCTCCTCTACATCAACAGGGACGCGTTCACCGCCGCCGGACTCGACCCCAACAAGCCGCCGGCAACGCTCGACGAGATCCGGGCCGACGCCCAGAAGCTGACCAAGAAGGACGCGTCCGGCCAGACCGTCCAGTACGGCTTCGGGGCCGCCATCTACGGCTGGTTCCTGGAGCAGTTCGCGGCCCGCGCCGACGTGCTCATGTGCAACAACGGCAACGGACGCGACAAGGACGCCACCAAGATACTGTCCGACTCACCGCAGCTGGTGAAGGTGATGGACTGGTGGAAGCAGATGCTGGCCGACGGGCTCGCCCTCAACACCGGCCGCCCGACCGGGAACATGCAGACCGCCTTCAAGGCCGGCCGCGTCGCGATGACCCTCGAGTCGACGGGAGTGCTGGGCGGATTCATCTCCGGCTCCAAGTTCCAGGTCGGCGCCGGGCCCTACCCCCGCTCGGAGGCATCGACCGCTGGCGGTCCGATCGTCGGCGGAGCGGCGCTCTGGATCATGAACAACGGCCATCCCGCCTACGAACAGCGGGCGGCATGGGAGTTCGTGAAGTTCCTCGAGCAGCCGGACTCGATGGCCTATTGGCACATCAAGACCGGCTACTTCCCGGACACCAAGAAGTCCCAGGAGGACCCGACCGACGTCGCCTTCCGGCAGACCCGGCCCCAGTTCGACGTAGCCCTTCAGCAGCTCCACGCTGAGACGACGGACAAGGCCACCCAGGGCTGCGTGCTGGGCGTCATGCCCCAGGCCCGGCAAGCGAACGAGGTGGCGATGGAGCAGATCCTCGCCAGCGGCGCCTCCTCCAAGACGGCGCTCTCCGGGGCCGTCACCTCCATCCAGCCGGCGATCGACCAGTACAACCAGGCAGTCGGCGCCACGTAGTTCGCGAATTGCAGCGTGAGGCCCGGCGAGCCCGGTCATCTTCGGCATCGGTGACGCGTTCGCGC
>DMCH01000139.1:0-582 GCA_003446775.1 Chloroflexota bacterium | reverse complement strand
GGGCTGCCGCATAGCTTCGTGCTGATCAACAACAGTGAGACCGGTGCCGGCAAATACCGGGTCGTGGTCTCACGCAGCGCCGCCTATCCCGACTCAGACGTGATGCGGATCCTGAACGCACAGCCCGAGACGGCCAGCATGGTCGCGCTCGATGGAGAGAACGTCGCCGTTCCGGGAATCGGCCCGGTCAACACCAAGGTGTTCCGCGGTGACTCGTCCCAGCTTAGGTACATGGTCATTGCCGGACGTTGGTTCTCCGCGCCTGGCGAGGTGCTGGCACCCAAGGGACTTCTGCAGGACGCACACCTGAAGATCGGCGACACCTTCACTGGCACCCTGGACGGCCAGGCTCTCCAGGTGCGCGTGGTCGGAAAGGTGTGGGGTTCAGAAACTCCGTCGAGTTCGACCTCGTACCTCAGCGCTGCCATTTGTGCCCAATTGTTCTGGACGCCCAAATCGTGTAGCAACGCGTGTAGCAACTCAGGCGGCGTCCGACGTCACGTGGCGGCACCTGGTGGACTTTAAGCGCGGACGGAGCGAACCCAAACGGCCTCTGGCGGAACGTCCCGAACCGACCGCTAC
>DMCH01000135.1:6895-7110 GCA_003446775.1 Chloroflexota bacterium | reverse complement strand
CCTTCGGCGCCGTTGACGATCACCACCGCCGGCCCTTTCGACGCCGCGGCGGCCACGGCGCGCCATTTCAGGCCGACCGGGAAGGAGGCGCCGCCCCTGCCGCCGAGGCCGCTCCGAACCAGCGTCTCGACGAGCGGGCGTCCGCCAATTGACGGCGCTCCCAGCCTTCGGCTGTGATCGGCAAAGGCCTCGGCCCCTGACCTGAGGTCGGGCCC
>DMCH01000135.1:0-6848 GCA_003446775.1 Chloroflexota bacterium | reverse complement strand
ACGCACACGATCGACAGCACCATGAACCAGGCGGACAGGGCGTCCGTCCCGGTGCCGAACCCGTGGAGCACTGCGACCGGCCATGAGGCGTATGCGAGCCAGTGGATGGCGCGCCAGGCCGNNNNATCAGCGCAAGGTTGCGGTGCAGGGCCGGGGTCAGAAATCGAGGCCATCCAGAGCTTTGGAAGCGAAGGGACGAGAGCACGCCCAGGATGACGACCGCGCTGAGCAGGATCATCGAGACGGCGCCGGCGCCCCTGGTGGTGTACCAGAGGACTATGTCGCTCACGGCCGGTGGTGGTTAGGAGCCGCCGGAGACGGCGACGCCTGAGCTCGATGAGGAGCTCACGGACCCGGACGATGAGGAGAGTCCGCTCGAGGACGAGCTGGACGAGCTCGAGTCTGACGAGGTGGACGTCGCCGTGCTGGCCGTGGCCCCTGACGACGATGAGGCGGATACGCCTGGGATGGTGAGCGCGCTGACCGTGCCAAAGATGCCAACGCCGGCGACGGCGGCGAAGGCGACGTAAGTGGTGATGTTGGTGAGCAGCGATAGAGCTCTGTCGCGAGCCCGGATTCGGGCGTCTGTCGCTTTCGTGCTTTCCATGGTCATCAGAGTGAGCCCAGCCTCTCAGTCCTCACTGTGAGGAACCTGGGAAGGCGCTGAGAAGTTACGGCTAGCCCAGCCAGCCGGCGGGCGCATACCCGATCTCCGGCCGGCAGGCGCTGGATAGGCGCTAAAACCAGCCCATCCAGCCAGCCGGGATACACCCCACCTCCGGGCGGCAGTCTGCCCGTAGGCGGGCATGGTACGCATTTTGATCGGCGTTCAGCTTGTCGAAGATTGCAGGGTCCGTCCAGAAGGCAAACAACGCAGCACAACTCGGGGAAAGGTGCGCTTGGTCGTTGAGCGCAGACAAATCCTGAACATCGATGGCGACATGGCCAGCCTCATGCGTGTAAATCACCTGCTCGAGGGCGTTCCATTTTTCTACAAGCGGGCTTGGGCGGCATCGCCCGGTGGGACCAGTGTGAGGCCCTCCCGGCTCAAGCCCGCGGCCCAAGGCGCGCCAATACCGCAGGCCGACAAACACCCCACTGCTATGACGCCAACCGCTAACCGTCGGAGGAATTGGGCGATTAGCTAGTATCGCTCGGGTCGGCTGATCTTAGGCAACATTCGCGGGCGTGGCTGGGCGCGCGCAGGGCGTATCTATTAATAGACTTCGTAGGCGCCCTCGTAGCTCAGGGGATAGAGCAGGACGGTCCTAACGTCAAGGTCGGGGGTTCGATTCCCTCCGGGGGCACCACTCGGTTTTCTGTCGCGCGGCGATTAGCTCGGCAGCTTCTTGATCGCGTCGCCGGGTCGCACGGAGCCGGCCTTCACGACGCGGCAGTTGGCTCCCCGCAGGCGAAGCTCGCGCCCGGTCTGAGAGTTGACGAATCGCAGCGCATCGTTGCCGAAGCGCGCCGAGAACTTCGCGCATCCGGTATGCGGCGCCTCGCTGAACTCGATCACGGCCGACCCGATCTGTACCCGGCTGCCGGGGGGCAGGTTGGTGCGGCTGAGGTCGAGATCCACATAGATCTGGTCGCCGGCCAGGGCCCAGCGTTCACGCTCACCTGCGATTGCTGCGGCCGCCCTCGCGTTCATGAGCGTCAACTGCGCCTCCGGATTGGCGGCGCCGTCTGGGGTCCGGCTGCTGCCACGAGCGCGCCATGTGTCGCCCTCGAGCCCGTCGTGGGTGTTGAGCCGGGCCTCGGTCAGAACTTCGCGCTCGTCCTCGGCCGGCCGGCGGGCGATCAACTCCACGGTCCCGCCGTCCTCGGGCGCCTCGCGGATGTGGTCGAGGCTCTGCTCGAGACCGGTCAGCTCAGCGTGCTGCAGCATGCGCGTATTTTGCCGGATCTGGCTTCGATCACGGCGTTGGTCAGGCGACTTTCACCGATCAGCGCGGAGTCGCAGGGGTCAGGAAGCGCATCGGGTCGACCAGCTGGTCGTTGATACGCACCTCGAAGTGAACATGGGGTCCGGTCGATAGGCCGGACGAGCCCTCGAGGCCGATCTTCTTGCCTCGCGCAACTTTGTCGCCCATGCTGACGTCGGTCTCGAGCAGGTGCGCGTAGAGGGTGATGACCCCGCCGCCGTGCGCGATCATCACGTAGTTCCCATAGCCGACGGACGTGTGGGCCACGGCCACGACGATGCCGTTGGCGGCCGCCATCACGGGAGTGCCAAGAGGAGCGGCAAGGTCGATGCCGGTATGGAAGTGGGGATACGGGCCGAGGCTGGGCTCGAGCAGGAGAGCGCTGGGCCCGAACGGCTGAGTCACGCGAGCGCCGGTCATCGGCCAGGAGAGCACCAGCGGCGACAGGTTGGTGCCCGGAGGCAGCAATCGAGTCGCCGCGGCGAGCCCGGCGCCGACCTGGGCCTGGTTCCAGGCGGCCTGGTACGACTTGGAGATCAGGTCCTGCTCCTGCTGCTCGAGCAGTGTCGCCAACTCCGTGGTGACGTCGGCCGGCTGGCCCTGGAGCTGGCTCTGGGCATCCTGGATCTGGGTGACCAGGTCGTCCAGCTGGACGCTCAGGTCGTCCTGGTTGGCCATGAGGTCGTTGAGCGCGTTCATGCTCGTGACCAGCTGATCCCTCACGCCGTTCTCACGGTCGAGGTCGGCAAGCCTGGCGTCGCGATCGGACTGCAGTTTGAGCAGGTCTGCCTCGAGTCGCGACTGCAGCGCGTGCGCACGGTCCCCGGCGACGACGAGATCGTAGGTCGACACGAGTGCCTCGCGAAGGCTGCCCGCGCGAGCGATGATCTGGAGCAGCGAACGCGGCTGCCGATAAGCAGCACGTGCCATGGCGGCGATCTGCGCACGTTCGACGTCGATGCGATCCTGCGTGTCCTGGATTTGAACGTCCAGCTGAGCCACCTGGTCTTCGAGGTCGGCGATCCGGCCCTCTTCCTGGGTGATCTGGTCGGTGACCACCTGCTCGCTCACCGCTGTCTGATCGAGCGCCGTGTTCAACCGCTCCTGAGTGGTAAGCGCCTGGGCGAGGTCTCCGCCCAACCGCGCGGCGAGCTGTTGGTAGATGGTCTGCTGCGGCGTCGGTGCCGCTGGGCACGATCCGAGAGCGGCCCCCGACGCGGGGGTGGTTCGGGCCCCGGACGCGGCGGACGATCCACACGTGGAGTAGGCGATGCGCGCATGGGATAGGGAGAGCGACAGGAGCAAGCCGAGGACCGCGATGGCCGCGACTGCGCGACTCACACGCGGTACCGGCGAAAGCCCAACGTCGCTGTCAGCGCGCCCAGCAGGATGCCGGCCACGATGACCGCGGCAACGACGTACCTCATCGAGGTGAGACCCACGCCCGGGAGAACCTGCGCATACGTGGCGGCGGCGAAGCGTGAAGCCAGCAGCCATGCGCCTCCCGCGGCCGCACCCGCGAGCGCCCCGGCCAGAGCGCCGGTCATGAGGCCCTCCATCACGAATGGCCCGCGCAGCATCCATCCGCGCGCCCCGAGGAGCCGCGTGATCATGACCTCGTCCTTGCGTGCGACCGCAACGGCGCGCACCGAGTTGGCGCTCACCGCGTAGGCGACGATCGCGAAGACCAGCAAGAGCCCGGCGCCGACCGCGCCGATGATGATCGCCAGATGGCGCAGCCGCGAATAGGTGTCAGGGTCGTAGGAGGTCGGATACGTGGCGTCGACAGCCGGGTCGCCGACGACCCCTGCGGCGACGGCCGCCACCTGATTCACGGATCGCACATTCACGTCAAAGCTCGCGGGGAATGGGTTCGAGGAGCTCAGGCTGCCCAGCGACTCGAGGCCTGGCCGGCTGTTGGCCTCCTTCAGCGCCTGCTCCGCGCTCACATACGTCACCGAGCCGATGCGTGGGTCGGTGACCAGGCGCGTCTCGAGCGAGCTCACCGCTTGGTCGGTCGCGTCGGAGGCGAGGTAGACCCGCACGACCGAAGCCTGGGAGGCTTCATACGCGGCCACGTTGGCGACCGCCAGGCCGACCATCGCCAGGACTCCAATCAGCACTAGCAGCATCGCCATCGAACCGAGCCCGGGGGCGGTGAGCCGGAGGTCGCGACGCCAGCTTCGCAGTCCGCCCAGGACCACGAGCCGGAAGCTGTTCCCGAGCAGAGCCACGAAACGCCGCCCCAGTGATATTCCGGTGCGGGCTGTGCGGCGGCGAGCCTGTGGGCCGTGCCCATTCTTTCCATTGCGCGCCGTGTGCCCGTTGAGTCCGGCGGAAGCAATCGCGACCTGTCCGTTGTGTCCGTTGGCCACGTTGTGTCCGTTGGCCACGTTGTGCCCGTTGCTGCCGTTATGACCGTTGCCGTTGTGGCCGTTGCCGCCGTTCTGCGGCACGAGGCGGCGCCATAGCGGTTGGGCGCCCCCCGCTTCCTTGGCCCCACCACGCCGGACCAGCAATTCGCCCTCGGGGAGACGAAGCACCCTGCCCGCCTGGAACGTCGGCTTGTGCGTGGCGACGATGACCGTGGTGCCGGACGCGGCCGCCTCCTCGAGCATGCGCTTGACCAATTTGGCGTTCTGGTCGTCGATCGCCGCCAGAGGCTCGTCCGCCAGGATGACTCGTGGACGGCTCGCGAGCGCCCGCGCCACGGCCACGCGCTGCCTTTCGCCCGCCGACAGCTGGCTCGGGTACGCCTTGCGCCGGCTCGCCAGCCCAAAAGCCTCCAGCGCTTCGAGCGCGCGCCGGCGGATGCGGGCGTACGGGACGGTCGGATCCACGAGCATGAGGGCGTAGACCAGATTCTCCAAAGCGTTCAGCCGCGGCAGCAGCCGCTGCTCTTGATAGATGAAGGCGACCTCGCGGTGGATTCGGCCGAGGCCGCGCCGCCACCATCTGTGCAGGCCTTGCCCCCCGACCCAGACCTGGCCTCGGGTGGGTCGGAGCTGGCCGTGGATGAGGCGAAGCAGGGTGGTCTTGCCGGCGCCGCTCGGACCTGTGATCTCGACGAGCTCGCCGCGTGCGACGGTGAAGTTGATGTCGGCGAAAACGGAGGTGCGCCCGAATGACTTGGTTACATGTGAGATGCGAACGGCGGCGGCAGGCTTTGGAGCCGGCAATGCGACGCCATTCGTCGCAGGGCGCGATACCACTTGCCCGTTAGTCGCGGGCTTTTCCTCCGCCGCCACGCGATCGCGAACCGTGGCGGGCGTGCCGTTCGACACTACCCCACCGTGTCCCACCCTTTCCGCGTCCAGATTAGCCCAAGCCGGGCGTAAAAAAGGAAGGCCAACCCAAATCGGGCTGGCCGTCCTTCAGGCAATTTTTAGTGGCCGTGTGCCGCCAGCACGAGGTCTGGGACCAGGTTCGCCGCGTTCGGCGTCCCGAGTCCGGTGACGGCGGTGTCCACCCGCGATCTCAGCAGACTGCCGGCGCGAGAGGCGCGGCCGACACTGCGACGGAGAAGGCTCCTCCGGTCGGTGACACCGTCACGATCCTGCCTCCGCCGGCATCGGTCGATTCCGACTCGGTGGCGGCGCCCGTCGTGCTCACGTCTCCTGTGGCTTCTCGGGGCACATACACGATCGTGGGCGCGTCGCCAGTCCGTCCCTGTGCGTGCAGCGTGAACGCACCCGTGGCGGTGTCGTAGTGATAGCTCAGCTTCGAATCAGCGGACGCGCGGGGATAGACGCGCGCGAGGAGAAGCTCGCGCGTCGCCCGCAAGCATCCGCTCGAGGGCATTGGCGTGACGCCGGTCTTGGGCGCGTCGTAGACGCCCCAGCTGTGGCCGCCTCCGTTTTCCTTCCAGGTCCAGAACGCAAACCCGGTCAGATGCTTTTCCTGCTCCAGCAGCTCGTTGGTCAGGATCAGCGTGTCCCAATCCGGATCATTGCCGAACTCGGCCACGAATAGGGCAGCATTAATCGCTTTCGCCTCGCGCAGGCCCAGGCTGTAGCTCTGGTCGTAGCCGCCCCAGGGGTAGCTCGGGTTCTGATTGGGCTTCTGGCCCATAAGCGCGTCGATCGTGTAGCCGTGCGTGTATGGGTGAAGGCCGATCACGAGGTTCGGGTACGAGCTGACCGGCAGCCCAAGATGGGTCGGGAAGTCGGTCACCTCGCGCACCAGCCCGGTGTCCAGGAAGAAGAGGTGCCTCTGGTCGCCCACTCCGAGGTCGCGATATCCGCACACCGCCGGCATGAAGAACCCGCTCCAGCACGGCAAGCCATCGCCGACGCCGGTGACGGCGTCGATGACACGACGGTAAAACGGAAACAGGAGCAGGTCTTCGAAACCGGGTGGCAAGTTCCAGCCAGGTAAGGGTTCGTTGAAGACGCTGTAGCCGGCCACGGCGCTGTCGTCCTTGAAGCGCTTGGCAAGGAAGGCGACGGCCGCGATGTATTCGTCCTGGATACCGCTTCGGTCGTACCAAAAGTTGGTGTCCGCCTCCAGGACGGCGGGATTGATCTCACGCTGGCCGTAAGCATGGGAGGGAAAACCGTCCGTGAAAGTTGCCCACGCCGGCGCGCCGGTGTAGTAGCGAAGACTCGTGATTCCGTCCGCAGGCGCGCCCACATATCGCGAGTAGGCGTTCTGGTGCATATCGATGATCACATAGATGCCGAGAGCGCGCGCCCAATCCACGACCTGGGCGACGCGATCGACGTACCGCTGATTGAATCGGCCGCGTTCGGGTTCCAGCAGGCTCCACGAAATGGGAAGACGTAGAGAGTTGAATCCGAGCGCGGCCATGCTCGCCAGGTCGTCTTCGCACAGGGGTGGCACGGGCATGGCCGGCGAGTTGTCCGGGCAGCGGCCGTCGTATGCGGCTGGGTCGATCGGGTAGTAGGGGGCAGGGTCGGG
>DMCH01000017.1:7767-12493 GCA_003446775.1 Chloroflexota bacterium | reverse complement strand
ACCTGGGAGAAGACCGTCGAGCGCTGGCAGTGGTTCGAGAAGCTTGGCTTCGAGAGCGCCTGGGTATGCGATCACCTCGTCCAGCCCACCCGCCCACAGGGACCCTACCTCGAGGCATGGACGCTGCTCGCCGGCCTGGCGGCACGGACGGAGAAAATCCGAATCGGGGTGCTGGTGACGTCCAACACGTTCCGCCATCCATCCGTCCTTGCCCGGATGGCCGTCACCGTCGACCAAATCTCCAACGGCCGGTTGGAGGTTGGGCTCGGCGCCGGTTGGTACGAGCCGGAGCACACGATGTTTGGAATCCCGTTTCCGGAGACGAGGGAGCTGGTCGCCCGCTTCCGCGAGGCGGTCCAGGTCGTAGATCTCGTCATGCGCGAGGACACGAGCTCGTTTGCGGGCGAGTACTACCAGCTCAAGAACGCTCAATCGCGCCCGCTCGGCGTCCAGAAGCCGCGTGCCCCGCTTGTGCTCGGCGCATTCGGGCCGAGGATGCTCAAGATCGTCGCCAAGTACGCCGACACCTGGAATGCTTTCGGGACGCCGGCGGAGATGCGCGAGCGCAACCAGATGCTCGATGACTACTGCCGCGAGATCGGGCGCGACCCGGAGACGCTGGACCGCTCGATCTATTACTGGGTGACCAAGTCAGACGCAGATCCTTGGGCGTCCGAGCAGGCTTTCTACGACGGGATCGGCCCCTACATCGAGGCGGGCGTCAACCAGTTCATCCTCGACCAGCCTCGCGACGACCAGATCCACATGCTCGAGTGGGTGGCCGCCGAGGTGCTTCCGAAATACGCACGCGAGGCGCCACGCAAGGTCGAGGCCGCTGCGGCCGCGAAGATCGATACGTCGATGTGGAAGGCGCCTCAGGACCACATGTAAGCCGGCGATGGAACGCTTCGGCACGGTGATCATCGGCGGCGGCATCGTCGGCTGTGCGGTCGCTTACTACCTGACCGAAGAAGGCGAGTCTGACGTCCTGGTTGTCGAGGCCGAGGAGCTGGGAAGCGGCTCGACCGGCGGTTCATTTGGCGGCGTCCGCCAGCAGTTCAGCACGCCACTCGAGATCGAGTTCTCTCGCCGGGGCCTGGCGTTCTGGCAGACCGCCGAGCGGCGCTTCGACTCCCCGGTGCCCTGGCATCCCAACGGTTATCTATTCATGACCGGCCAGCCGGACATCATGGCCAAGCTCGGCGAGGCCGCGGCGCTGCAGCGGAGCATGGGCCTGACCGACATCCACGTCCTCGATCCCGAGCAGATCCGTGAGGTGGTGCCGTGGATCGCGACCCCTGGCTTGCTGGGCGCGACCTATACGCCCAATGACGGCAAGGTGACTCCGACCGATGGCGTCGCAGCGCTCGTCAAGGCCGCGAGACAGAGCGGCGTCCGCTTCCGCGAGCACTGGACGGTTCGCTCGCTCGAACGGGTCGATTCGGGATGGCGGCTGACGGGCCCGGAGGTGGTCGAGGCCGAGCGGGTCGTCGTTTGCACCGGCTACTGGACCAGCGACTTCCTGCGGTCGTTCGGCCTGGAGCTAACCATCCGGCCGCAAGCGCTGTACAGCGCCATCACCGGCCCTGCGCTCGCGGGTCAGCCGGTGCCGCTAACACTAGACCTCGATACCGGTTTCGTGGTCGAGCGCGAAGCGGAGGAACTCATCATCGCGATCCTGCTCGAGGCGAACCCGCCCGATTACGGGCACACCCGCATGCTGGAGGAGTTCGCGGACCTTGCCCGCGTGCGCGCGCCTTCGCTCGTGGATCTGCACATCGCCAAGCGCGTCGTCGCCAACGTCGATCTCGGTGGCGACGGCCATCCGTATGTGGGCAGCGTCGAAGATGGTCTCTGGATGGCCGCGGGCTTCGGCGGGCACGGCGTCATGCACGGACCGCCGGTGGCGGAGCTGCTGGCGAAGACGATCGCGGGCCGGCCCGATCCAACGGTGGACATCACGCCGCTGACTCCCTGGCGCAAAGCGGGGGCCGCCAGCGAGTGGATGGTGGCCGCGAAGAAGGGCTGAGTGTCAGGCCTCGGTGGTCGAGGCTTCGCCAGTTTCGAAATACACGTGCGTGGGTTCGATCCGGAAGATCGCCCTGCGCTCGCCGGGAAACGACCACGGATAGCGGTCGACCTTCATGTAGCGGCGGCTGAGTTTGTCCATATGCTCCCGCCACCCTTCCTCCGACCATGAATTGACGACTCCCGTGATCGCCAGGTAGCGGTACGAATTCCGCGGGTCGACGATCGAGATCGCGACCGCAGGCCGTTCGCGCATGTTGGCAGCCTTGACGCGGTCGACTCGGACGTTGACGAGCACTGTGTCGCCTTCGTGGTCGATCCACAGCGGGGTCACGTGCGGTGTGCCGTTGGCGCGGACGGTGGCGAGGTGCCCGAGGGCGTCACCCTCGAGCAGGTCCATGAGCGCGGCGGGGATCCGCGCCGCGGAGTCCTGCGTCTGCGCTTCCGACATCACGTGAAGCGTAGTGGGAGCGCGATCGAGGCGGCGCCGGGTCGTGCCCATAATTACTGCCGTGCCGGCTGCCGAGATGCGCCCACCCGTGCCACCGGCGCAGCTGAGGTTGGGACTCGTCCTGCCGACCTGGACCACCACCGATCTGCGCTGGTCTGAGCTCCGAGAGGTCGCGAGCAGCGCCGCCGAGGTGGGGTTCGATGCCCTGTACGTCACCGACCACCTCCTGCTACCCAGCAACAACGCGGAGCTGAAGCGGCGCGCGGGCGTTGACTTTCCGGACGACCCGGAGGTCGAGCTCGAAGGCTACCTGGAGTGCTTCACGGTGCTCAGCGCGCTGGCGGTGGAGATCCCGCGGCTGACGATCGGCTCCTTCGTCGCCTGCACCGGCTACCGCAACGTCGGCCTCCTCGCCAAGATCGCGGTGACCATCGACGACATCAGCGCCGGCCGGCTGGTGCTGGGGTTGGGCGCGGGTGATTCCCGAGGCGAGCACGACACGTTCGGGTTCCCCTACGAGCAGCCGGTCACCCGCTTCGAGGAGGCGCTGCAGGTCATAAAGGGTCTGTTCCAAACAGACTCGCTCGACTTCGACGGCGCCCATCACCGATTGCGCGGCGCGCGGCTGCTGCCCGCCGGCCCGCGGCCCGGGGGTCCCCCGATCCTGATCGGGACCCTCAACCCGGGACCGCGGATGCGCCGGCTCGTGGCCCAGTACGCGGACATCTGGAACGGCTGGCTCGGCTACACGGACGCAAGCGCCGAGTCGGCGGCGACGCAGCTGCGCATCATCGATGAGGGCTGCCGTGAGCATGGGCGTGATCCCCTCACGCTGGTGGCGACGACCGCGGTGCGTGCGGCGATGCCCGGATCGGGCTACACCCCGCGACCCGACGAGCGGCCGCTCGCGGGCACGCCGCGACAGATGGCGGAAACGCTCCGGGGCCATGCCCGGCTGGGCATCTCCGAGGTGCAGGTGGCGCTGACCATGGGTGGCCCGGAAGGTGTCCGCGCCTTCGCGCCCGTGATCGACGAGCTCAGGTCGGGGCGTCAATCGACGGGAAAGGCGACCCCCTGGGCTAGCGGCAAGTCGTCCCCGTAATTGATCGTGCACGTCTGCCGGCGCATGTAGCCCTTCCAGGCGTCTGAGCCGGCCTGGCGCCCGCCGCCGGTCGCTTTCTCCCCGCCGAACGCGCCTCCGATCTCCGCTCCGGAGGTACCGGCGTTGACGTTGGCGATCCCGCAGTCCGAGCCGGCCGCCGACAGCCATCGTTCGGCGGCGTTGAGGTTGGTGGTGAAGAGGCCGCTGCTGAGGCCCTGCGGAACGGCGTTGTTGACCTCGATCGCCTCGCCCAGGCTGTCCACCTCGAAAACGTGCAGGATGGGTGCGAAGATCTCCTCCCGGACGATCGGCATGTCCACTCGCGACCTGACGATTGCGGGCTCGACGAAGTAGCCGGCGCGGTCCTCGAGCACCCTGCCGCCGTAAACCAACTTGCCGCCCTGTCGCTGTATCTCCACGAGGCCTTTGCGGTAGTCGTCCACGGCCTCCTGCGACACCAACGGCCCCATCAGAGTCTTCTCGTCAAGTGGGTCGCCGATGCGGACGGTTCGATACGCCGCCACCACCTGCTCCAGAAACCGCGTGGCGATCCCTCGTTGGAGGATCAGCCGGCGGGTGCTGGTGCAGCGCTGACCGGCGGTGCCGACGCTTCCGAACACAATCGCTCTGAGCGCGAGCTTGAGATCGGCATCGTCGAGCACGATGACCGCGTTGTTGCCTCCCAGCTCGAGGATGGCTCGTCCCGAGCGTTTCCCGACCGCCGCCGAGACTCTCTCGCCGACGGCGCACGAGCCGGTCGCCTGGATCAGCGGCACACGATCGTCCGAGAGGAGGGCTTCGCCAACAGTGCCGCCCCTGCCGATCACGAGGCTGAAAACTCCCTCGGCCTCCGTGCCGGCGGTCACCTCGTGGAAGATCTGCTGGGCCGCGATCGAGATCAGTGGAGTGAGGCTGGACGGCTTCCACACGATGGTGTCGCCGCAAACCAGTGCGATGGCCCAACCCCAGCCCGGAACCGCGACGGGAAAGTTGAATGCAGAGATGATCCCGACCACTCCGAGCGGGTGCCATTGCTCCACGAGCCGGTGATCGCGCCGTTCCGACGCGATCTCTCGGCCGTAAAGCTGCCTTGACTGTCCAACCGCGAGGTCACAGATGTCGATCACTTCCTGGACCTCTCCGCG
>DMCH01000017.1:0-7508 GCA_003446775.1 Chloroflexota bacterium | reverse complement strand
CGCCGCGCTTTGGAGCCGGCACCGAGCGCCAGCTCTTGAACGCCTCTTGCGCTGCCGCGATCGCGCTCGAGCAATCGGCTTCGCTGGCGCTCCGAATGTGCGCAAGGACGGTTCCCGTCGAGGGATCACGCGTCTCGATTGCCGCGCCGGACCCGCTTTCAATGAACCTGCCGCCGTACGCGACGCCTGAGAAGGTGCCGCCAACCGGCAGGTCGAAGGCGCTCAGGATCCCTTCGACTTGCACCTTTCTGTCATCTACGAGTTGCGTGCTCATCCGAGTCTCCTTCAAATCACGTTCAGCTCCGGTTCCACCACTCCGGTCGTGAAGCGTCGATGCGCAAACGCGTCCAGGGGAACCTCCGGCCGCTCGCCCACGAAACATCGGGCCAGCAGATGGCCCACGGCAGGCGCCTGCTGGAAGCCGTGCCCGGAGAATCCGCATGCGCACCAGAATCCGTCGAGGTCGTCGACCGGACCCAGTATGGGTTGATGATCCGGCGTCATCTCGTAGAGGCCTGCCCAAGCCGTGCGCACGCCGGCGTTACCCAGGGCCGGCGCTCGGCGCTCGACGACCTCGGCCATGGCGTCGAGGGCGGCCCAATCGACCTGGGTCTCGAAGCTCGGCGTCTCGTTGCGCAGCCCCATGCCGAAGAGCAGGCCCTCGCCCTCGGGGTGGAAATAGAACGAAGTCGTCATGTCGATCGTCATCGGGTGATCACGCGTCACGGCCGGCATCGGTTCGGTGACGAAGATATTGCGAGGGTAGGGCTCGACCGGCACGGCAACGCCGGCCATCTTGCCGACTTCGCGCGCCCATGCGCCGGCGCAGTTGAAGACCGCCGGCGTCGTGATCTCGCCGGCAGACGTCGTCACCGCCGAGACACGTCCCCCGCGCACATCGATGCCTGTGACGGCGACGCCTTCAATGATCCTTGCGCCCAGCCGCTTCGCGGCGCCTGCGTATGCCGAGGTCACGGCGTGCGGACTAGCGATGCCGTCGGTCGGGCAGAAGGTGCCGCCCAGGATGTCGTCGCCGCGAACGATTGGGGCCAGCTCTCGAATCTCGGCAGGCTCGACCCAGCGCGCGTCGGAGACTCCCAGCCGCTGCCACATCGATAGCAGCCGCTTGAAGTCGGCGACCTGGTGATCGTTGGTCAGGACGAACAGGTAGCCGATCTGCCTGAACTCCGGATCGACGCCCGTCTCGGCTTCCAGGCCCTTCAGCAGGCGAACCGACATCTGCTGCATGAGGACGTTGGTTTCGGACGAGAACTGACGCCTTACGCCCCCGGCACATTTGCCCGTCGACTGCGAGCCGAGCGCGTCTTTTTCGACCAGCGCCACCTTCGCGCCGCGCCCAGCCAGGTGATAGGCGATGGAGCAGCCGATCACGCCTCCGCCAACGACTACGGCGTCAGCCGAGCCCAGGCTCATGCTCCTGGATGCTACCGATTAGCGTCGCTTTCTGATAGCCACGCCGATGCGCCGACGCGGGCCGGCTTCCGAACCCGGTGAGAATCGTTTCGAGGACAGGCAGCGCGTGGAGCACATGCTTGGTTCGGATCAGCAGGTCCCACAGCGGCTCGAACTTCTTCCAGCCGCCGGCATAGGCCAGGTGCCGCAACCGCGGTCGGAGTCCGGCCTTGGACGACGCGCCCCGCCAGATCGATCCCCAGCGGTAGAAATCTCGATACGCACGCCAGTAGCCGTCCTCCAACTCGCGCGCGGTGAGTCTCTGCGGTTTGAAGACCACATGACGGGTGTCGAACAGATCCCAGTCGTGGTGCAGGACGCGGTTCTCCGCCTCCATCCGTTGGTAGAGGGCGGTGGTGGGGTACGGAGTCAGGATGTGGTACGTCGAGGTTTCGATGCCGTGCTGGACGGCCCAATCGACTGTGCGATCGAACACGTCCGGCTCGTCGTGGTCCATGCCGAAAACGAAGCTGCCGTTGACCATCACACCCAGGTCGTGTAGGCGGCGGATGGCCTGGGCGTAGTCCCGCCCGATGTTCTGGTATTTCCGCTGGTCCTGGAGGTTGGCTGAGTTGACCGTCTCAAAGCCGACGAACAGGCTGCGCAAGCCCGATCGCACCGCCTTCTCGAGCACGACCGGCTGCTCGAGCACAGACTTGACTGTTCCCGCCGCCTGCCAGAGGCGCCCCATGCCGGCCATCCCATCGAACAACGCTGCCGCAAAGTTCGGATTCCCGAAGAGATGATCGTCGAGAAAGTAGAGATGCCGCCCGGGCAGTCGATCGATCTCGGCGAGCGCGCGATCGACCTCCATCGTGTAGAACTGCTTGCCTCCCTGGAAGAAGGCGACCTTGTAGCAGAAATCGCACACGTGCGGGCAGCCGCGCGAGACCACGATTGAGTTCGGCACCAGGTAGAGGTGCCGTTTGATCAGGTCGCGCCGGATCGGCGGAATTGCCGCCAGAGTTCTCTCGCGCGAAACGTAGCGAGGCAATGGAGCTCCACGCCGCAAGTCGTCGAGGAATTGCGGCCAGGTGTCCTCGCCCGGACCTATGAAGATGTGGTCAGCGTGGGCAGCGGCTTCATCGGGAAGCGAGGTGACATGCAGGCCGCCGAGCACGACCCGTGCTCCACGCCGGCGATAGTGGTCCGCGATTTCGTAGGAACGTCTTGCCGAGGTGATGTAAACCTGGATCACGACGAGGTCGGGCTCATCGTCCAGCTGAAGCCTTTCGACGTGCTCGTCACAAATCGCGGCGTCGTCGTCATTGCTCAGGTACGCGGCGAGCGTGGCGAGGCCAAGAGGCGGGAAAAGCGAATATTTGATCGGTCTGAAGAGCGGGCTCGTAGCTTCGGTGAGGGCCGGAAGGATCATCTTGACCCTCACAGAGCCGGGCCCCCCGGCCTATCCATGCTTTATGAACGGGGATCCCGGGCAGGGGGTTACAACGCTAGCCGCGAGCCATGAACAGGGTGATCGTTGTTGACACCGCCCATGCAAGCAGTATCAGGATGGCCCCGACCCACCGCCCTCGCCACGCCCGGAACGCCACCACCGCCAGCATGGTCCAGGGAATGACGTAGCGTCCTCCGCCCACCGGATTGGTGACTGCGACAGAAGCATTGATGATGCTCCCCAGCACATAAATGACTCCGAGGATCCCCAGTGAATGAAATGTCCCTGCCACCGCCGGTCCAAACCCCAAGAGCACGCCGATGCAGGGCAAGATGATCAGCCCACCGAAGACGGCGAGCAAAGCAGCGCCGGTGGTGTCGTCGGCTCGGGTCGTGTCGGTCTGGCTCAATGCGAACGGGATTAAGAGCAGCCCCAAGAGCAGGATCCCACTCCCGGCCACCACTCCAGCCCAAAGCAGGATTTTCTTGCCGATCGAGATCTCCTCGGGTGGAGGTGGAGGTTCGTTGGCCCAGGCCGGCGCGAAGACAGCTGGGCCGGCGATGGCCCCGACAACAACCGGATGCGGGACAAACGGGAGGTCAGGCGGTGCCGCCGGGATTGGGACTGCGACATCCTCCGGCAGCCAGGACGGCCGAGGCGTGTCCGTGGTCGGTTGGGCGGCGACCGGGGTGGCGGCGATGCGACCCGGCATTAGCTGCCAGGCCTGGCCATCCCACCAGTAGTTGCCATCGGGCGACAGCTGTGGCGGATTCTGCATCGGGTCGAAATACTAGGCTTCGGAACCTCAGACTGAGCAGCGCTCAGGCAAACCACTGCCCGCCGTTGATGTCGATCATTTGGCCGGTCACGTATGTGGCCAGCGGCGACACCAGGTAGAGAACTGCGCCCGCACATTCGTCGGCGGTGCCAAGGCGACCGAGCGGGATGCCTTTCCTGAAGGCTTCGAGTAGCTCAGGCGTGCTGAACTTGTCGTGGAATGGCGTTTCGATGACGCCGGGTGCGATCGCATTGACCCGAATGTTTCGCGGCGCGAGCTCTTTCGCCATACCGCGAGTCAGCGTCATCACGCCTCCTTTGGCCGCCGCGTACGCATAGGCGCCTGGTCCGCCACCATGACGTGCGGCGACGGATGAGACGTTCACGATCCGTGCGCCTGGGCCAAGGTGGGGGAGAGCGGCTTTGGTGGCGAAGAAGACGCTGGACAGGTTGAGCGAGATCACCTCCTGCCACAACGCCACGTCCATTTCGTCGATCGGACTCCGCGCGACCAGCGAGCCGGCGTTGTTGACGAGAATGTCGATGGGAGAACCAAGCGCCTGGACGGCAGCATCGATCGCTGCTTGAGTGCCATCGGGGTCTCGAAAGTCGCCCTGGACAAGGACCGCACGACGACGGTGGGATTCGACCGCTCGGGCGGTCTCCTCGGCCTCTTTCTTGCTCGTTCCGTAGTGAACCGCCACGTCAGCACCGGCTTCCGCCAGTGCGATCGCGGTCGCGCGCCCGATCCCGGTGCTCGCGCCGGTGACGATCGCTCGTTGGTCCGACAGGTTGATTTCCACTATTTAGATCCCTCCGCAGGAAGTGTCGCCCAAAGCGATGATTGGCGGGTGACGGATCCGTTGGCCCTGCTGGCAAAGGCGGAGATCTTCGAAGGCCTGTCGACAGGCGATCTCGAACCCCTTCGACCTGCCATCCGGACCCGCACGTTCGATCGAGGTTCATACCTGTTCCGCCAGGGCGATCCCGGGTCACATCTGCACATGGTCGTTCGCGGCGAGGTGAAGATTGGGCACGTTGGTGAAGGAGGCGGCGAGGTCGTCTTCGCCGTCGCCGGTCCTGGTGAGGTTCTCGGCGAGCTGTCGCTTTTCGACGAAGAGGGCGAGCGGACAGCCGACGCCCAAGCCTTGGAGCCGACTGAATGCATTGTTGTCGCCAAGGGCCCGCTGCTGGAATTTCTCACTGCGCGGCCAGAGCTTCTGCTGCGGATCATTGCGAGCCTGAGCGTCTACATCAAGCGGAAGGACGCCACGATGGGTGAGGTCGCTTTCCTGGATATAGCCGGCCGCGTCGCCACGAAGCTGGTGCAGCTCGCCGACACGAAAGGCCGGCCGACATCGGTCGGCACCGGCATCGACGTTTCTCTCAATCAGCGCACGCTGGCGGCGATGGTGGGCGCCACCCGTGAGAACGTAAACCGCGCGCTGCGCCGCTTTTCGGACCTCGGCTACATTCGCGTCGACCGGGGCTCGATCACTGTGCTCAACCGCGACCAGCTGCGCCGCCGCGGTTCTTCGCACGCGTGATGAACGACACAGCTGAGGCGTGTCACACGTCATAGGAGTCTTTCTCCTCCAAACCTAGTCTCCTCCACGCCAACTGCTCCGCAGGTGGTGAGTCGAATAAATCAGGAGGCAGCCATGGAAGCCAGGAGAACGTTTGGTGGGACCGCCGTTTCGAAGAAGGGTTTTGGCGTCGCGCTGATGGCAGTGCTCGTGGCGATCGTCGCCATCCTCGCGATCTCGCTCGCGAGCGCATCTGCCAGGCCTTCGTCAACCACAACCACCCCAGCGATCGCGCCCGGCACCTCGGTCGGTTCGGCGGCCCTCGCCGACCGTGAGAGCGGGCAGCCGGTTGGCAGCTACGTGGCGCCGGAAAACGGGCACGGCGCGCTCCCCTAGCGCCGATCTCGAATCGCGAGGAGGGCTGCCCGCGAGGGCAGTCCTCTTTTTATGCGGCGGCAAAAGCACTCGTTCACGCAGGGCAATTTGGATTTACATTTACCGCGACAAATGCCGGAACCCCCTACCCCGACCAAATTGCCCCCCCTCAGACTCGAAGACATTCTCGATGTGGCCACAAAAGACTGCCACTGGACACCCGCTCAGGCCCGGGAGGCTGATCTCTGGTACAGGCGCTTCCTATTGCTCAGCCTTCAGCGCGGGGGTCGACCCGTTTATGGGATCAGCGAAAAGTCGGACTGTCTGTGGCACGCGCACATCGCGTACACCAAGCGATACCGGGCCGACTGCCAACGAATCTTTGGCGCCTACCTCGACCACACGCCGACGCACGGAGGTACAAAAACGTTCAGGGCCAAGAAATTGGCCGCCGCAAAGGCCCTGTACATGAAGACCTTTGGCGCCATACCTCCGGATATGGCGATCGCGTGCTACTAGCCTGCATCCCGCCCGGCTGAGTCCGGCGCGTCGTCAAGCGCGTAAGCAATAGCCTCCTCCCGGGACATCTGGGCGCCCGACTGCCACGCATGGAGGGCGTCTTCTCCCTGCTTCAAAGCTTCTAGCCGGCTGCTGATCTCTCGATGGAAAGGTGAAGAAGGGGCCACGCCTATGTGCTTGCGAAGACCTTCCGCCGCTCCTCCCAGCCATAGGGCCCGATTCTTCTGATCCCGGGCGGCGGCCACGGCGGCGAGCGACTCCAGCAGGTTGGCAATTGATCGAGGGCTTCCTTCCACGCGCAATACCTCGAGGCTCTCGCGGAGGCGTGCTCGCGCGTCGTTCAGCCGGCCCTGCCAGAGGTCGATGTTCCCGAGCATCAGAAGCGACAGCGCCACCATCTCGGCGTCGGATTGCTCACGCGAAAGGTCGAGGCTTGCCCTGATATGCTCGCCGGCGCGGGCCATGTTCTTGGTGAACAGAGCCACCATGCCCAGCCGCCATTCGCACAGCGCCCGAATTCGTTCGAATCGCAGTCTCGTGGCGATCTCGAGGGCGCCGTCCAGGTAAATGCGGGCGTGAGAAAAATCCTCCTGCTGGATGGCGATCTGTCCGAGCTGCTGTAGAGACAGGGCCTCTCCTTCTGGATCCCCGAGCGCGCGACTCAGCCCCAGAGCTTGCTCGCAATAATCCGAGGCGCCTGGCTGGTCGCCCTGAGCCCAGGCCATGGTGCCAGCCGCACGCAACGCTTGAGCGCGCGTCAAGTTGGGCTCGGAGGTGTTCCTCAACGCTGCCTCCAGGCGGGACCTGCCTTCACTGAACTCGGCGCGGGCCGCCCAGAACTCATCCAGCGCGGCGGCGAGCTCGAGGGTGGTGCTTGGGGACAGGACGCCAACATCGAATACTCCGCGTAGGTTGTCGACGTCCGCGCCGAGGAGCTTCAACCACCGCTTGCTTTCAGGGCCGGCGAACTTGGCGTGGGCCGTGTCGGCCAGCTGTGCGAAGTACGCAGCGTGGCGGCGCTGTGTCGACTCCAGCTCGGCGTGCTCGATCAAGCGTCCGCGCCCGTATTCCCGGACGGTCTCGAGGATGGTGTACCGAGTCGGGACATCAATGGCTTCTAGCGGCGTGACCAACGACTTGTCGACCAGCTGGCCGACCAGCCCGAGGACGGAGCCAACTCCCTCGCCGCCGCACACCGCCTCGGCCGCCTCCATGGCGAATCCGCCCACGAACACCGAGAGCCGCCTGAAAAGCCGCTGCTCTTCCTCGCTCAGCAGCCAGTAGCTCCAGTCCATCGTGCCCTTCAACGTTTCGTGACGCGCATCCGCCGACCTGCTGCCACCCGCAAGCACGTCGAAGCTGTCCTCGAGCCTGGCCAGGATCTCAGACGGCGCCATCAACCGTGCGCGTCCGGCGGCCAGCTCGATTGCGAGCGGGATACC
>DMCH01000113.1:5422-5555 GCA_003446775.1 Chloroflexota bacterium | reverse complement strand
GCACCGGCGTGACCAAAGACGGGCGGATCACCGCCATGCACTTCAAGACCGCGCTCGACGGCGGCGCGTACGGCTCTTACGGAGTCGCTTCGACTTTCTACACGGGCGCGCTGCAGACGGTGACGTACGACAT
>DMCH01000113.1:3131-5400 GCA_003446775.1 Chloroflexota bacterium | reverse complement strand
GTGATCGGCGCCGCCCACGGCGGTGGGTTCGGCGGCAAGACCGACCCGTTCTCGCACGAGATCGTCGTGGCCAAGCTGGCGATGATGACCGGCCGTCCGGTGAAGTGCACGCTCACGCGCGAAGAGGTGTTCTACGCGCATCGCGGCCGCCACCCCGTGCTGATGTGGGTGCGCACCGGCGTGACCAAAGACGGGCTCATCACCGCCATGCATTTCAAGACCGCGCTCGACGGCGGCGCGTACGGGTCCTATGGAGTTGCTTCGACTTTCTACACAGGCGCGCTGCAGACGGTGACGTACGACATCCCCGCGTACCGATTCGAGGGCTGTCGGGTCTTCACCAACAAGCCGCCGTGCGGGCCCAAGCGCGGCCACGGCACGCCCCAACCGCGATTCGCCATCGAGTTGCACCTGGAGAAGATCGCCCACGACCTCGGCCTTGACCCGGTCGACATGAAGCGCCGCAACTTTGTGAAGCCTATGACCCGCACGGTGAACTGGCTGCGGGTCACGTCCTGCGGGCTCGAGGAATGCACCGCGCGGGTGATGGACGCGTCCGGCTTCCGCATGCGCGAGCGGCGGCCCGGCCACGGCATGGGATTCGCGATCTCGTCCTATCTATGCGGCGCCGGGACGGCGATCTACTGGAACGACATGCCCCATTCGGAGGTCCAGATCAAGGTCGACCGCGGCGGCGTGACCGCGTACTGCGGCGCGATGGATATCGGCCAGGGCTCCGACTCGGTGCTCGCGGCCGTCGTCGCCGAAGAGCTCGGGCTGGAGCCAAAGGACATCCGCCTGGTCACCGCCGACACCGACACCACTCCGATCGACCTCGGCTCCTACTCGTCGCGCGTGACGTTCATGGCCGGCAACGCAGCCCTGGAGGCGGCGCGAAAGATGCGCGCGCTATTGGTCGAGGCGGTGGCGGCGAAGATGGGACGGCCGGCCGATTCGGTCGGCGTCGGCGGAGGCCGTATCGGCGATTTCAGCTTCGAGGAGGCCAGCGTCCTCGCCGAAGCGAAGTTCGGCACCTTGACCACCGCGGGGAGCTACACGCCGCCGAAGATCGCCGGCCCGTACAAGGGCTCGGGCGTCGGCCCGAGTCCGGCCTACAGCTACTCGGCCTGCGTGGTCGACCTCGATGCCGACCCGCGCACCGGGCTCTTGCACATAAACAAGGTGTGGATCGCGCATGACGTGGGCCGCGCCATCAATCCGCTCCTCGTAGAAGGCCAGGTCGAGGGCAGCGTGTACATGGGACTCGGCGAGGCTCTGATGGAGGAGCAGGTTTTCCGCAAAGGCCTGCACAAATGGCCGTCGATGCTCGAATACAAATCGCCGACGTTCCTCGACATGCCCGACGTCGAGACCTTCATCGTCGAGACCATCGACCCCGAAGGGCCGTACGGCGCCAAGGAGGCAGGGCAGGGTCCGCTGCTGCCCGTCATCCCCGCGGTCAGCGCCGCCGTGTTCGATGCGCTCGGAGTGTGGATCGATGAAGTTCCCGTCACGCCCGAGAAAATCGTGGAGGCGCTGCGCCGCCAGGGCAAAGGCGAGCCGCCTCGGTATGGGCCGCCGGGATTTCCCGACATCCCGTACCCCGCCTGCATCAAAGTCGAACCGCCACCCAAGGAACTAGACCTTGCTGCGCCTGCCTCGATTTAAGTACCTGCGCCCGAAGACCGCGCGTGAGGCCGCACGCATGGCGGCCGACCTCGGGCCTCACGCGATGTTCGTGGCGGGCGGGACCGACCTCTTTCCCAAACTGAAACGAAGACAGTTCGAGGTGGATGCGCTCATCGGTCTCGATTTTCTTTCACGACAGGTCCGCCCCGGCTCGCAGGAAACGGAACTTGGCGCCGGCGTCACGCTGTCNNCGCTGCGCCGCCAGGGCAAAGGCGAGCCGCCTCGGTATGGGCCGCCGGGATTTCCCGACATCCCCTACCCCGCGTGCATCAAGGTGGAACCGCCGCCCAAGGAGTTGGACCTTGCTGCGCCTGCCGCGATTTAAGTACCTGCGCCCGAAGACGGCGCGAGAGGCAGCACGCATGGCCTCCGACCTCGGCCCCCACGCGATGTTTGTCGCGGGCGGGACCGACCTCTTTCCCAAATTGAAACGAAGACAGTTCGAGGTCGACGCGCTGATCGGTCTCGATTTTCTTGCGCACGCGATTCATCGAGGCGAAGACGAGACGGTGGTGGATGCAGGCGTAACGCTGGCCGCCGCATCCGCCGACGCTGACCTGCGCGCCGGTTATCGCGGCTA
>DMCH01000113.1:1309-2824 GCA_003446775.1 Chloroflexota bacterium | reverse complement strand
GCCGGCTTCTGCATTAAGAAGGACGGAGACATCTGCCTCGTCGCCCCGAGCAGCCCGCGGTGCTGGGCGGTCTCTTCGTCGGACACCGCGCCGATGGCAATCGCACTTGGCGCTCTCGTCACGCTCGCGGGACCGGAAGACGAACGCGAGCTGCCGGTCGCTGCGCTGTATCGCGACGACGGCATCGACTACCTCGCCAAGCAGCCCGCGGAAGTGGTCACGTCGCTGCGACTGCCGGCTGTCGACGGAACCAGGACCGCCTACGTCAAGCTGCGGCGGCGAGGCTCGATCGATTTTCCGATCGCCGGCGCGGCGGTGGCAATGCGGCTCGATGGCTCCACTGTGACGAGCTGCCGCATCGTCCTGTCCGCCGTGGCCTCACACCCGCTCGAGGCCGCGGAGGCCTCCGAGTTCATGATCGGGAAGCAGGTCGATGAAGAATCGGTTCGCGCCGCGGCCGAGATCGCGGCCAAGCCCGCGAAGCCGCTCGACAACGCCGACCTCAGCCACTTCTGGCGCAAGCGGATGGTGCGCGTGGTCGTCGAGCAAGCGTTGCAACGCGCCATCGACCAGTAGGTCCGGTTCGCGGGTTAAGCTACTAGGTCGATACCGAGATTGATGTATACCCAACGGCGGCAATCAGGACAGGGAATGGTGGAATACGCCCTCATTCTTGCCCTGATCGCCCTCATCGTGATCGTCGCGCTGATCGCCACAGGCGGCCAGCTCATCAACCTGTTCTCCAACATCAGCGTCACCATGTGCAACTTCCACGTAGGCTGCTGACAAAGCAGCTCCCTCTCCCCTCCGGGGAGAGGGTCAGGGAGCGGGGCGTGAGTCAGGTATCAACGCCTCAGTCCGCTCTCGCCGCCGCTGCGGCCTGCGCCGCCCGACTCGCCCTCTCGTGGATCGCCGCCGTGTCGCGGCGCGCCAGCGCCTCGGCTGGAAAGAGGGCGCCCGTCAGCCCAACTGCCTTCACCCCCAGCCGGAGATAAGCCGGAATCTGGTCGATCTCGACACCTCCCGACGCCCACAGCGGCACACCGCCCATGGGCCCCTGGAGTGCCCTGATGTAGTCGGGGCCGCCGACCGGCCCCACCGGAAAGACCTTGACGAGGTTCGCGCCGGCGAGCCGAGCGTGATAGATCTCGGTCGGAGTCAAAGCTCCGAGCACGCAGAGGATGTCGTGCTTATGGCAGGCCTCGGCCACCTCCGGCAGCACAACCGGCGTGACGACGAAGTCGGCTCCGGCCTCCTTCGCCTCCCCCACCGCGCCCGGGTCCCAGACGGTGCCAACGCCGATCGGGATCTTGCCCAGAGTGGTCCCGATCAGGCCGCGGATGATCTCGTACCAGGAGGGCACCGTGGTCGTGACCTCGATGGTCCCGATCCCGCCTTCGATGGCGGCGAGGCAGGCCTGGAAGGCGACGTCGGCGTTGTCGGTGCGAATGACCCCGCAGAGCCCAGTCGGAAAGACACGATCGATGCTCTTCACGCCCGACTGATTATGGCGAC
>DMCH01000113.1:0-932 GCA_003446775.1 Chloroflexota bacterium | reverse complement strand
GAACGAGCTACAGTAGTACATACGTATGACCGGGGCCACCGCGACCGAGAGCACCCGAGACCTGATCATCCACGCCGCCGCCGAGTCGCTGCTCGAAAACGGCTATTCGGGAACGAGCGTCCGCTCGATCGCCTCCAAGGCCGGGGTCGCCATCGGCAACCTCCAGTACTGGTTCCCGACCAAGTCCGAGCTCCTCGTCGAGGCCTGGCGCCACCTGACCGCCCGTTCGGTGGAAGAGCTCCGCGCCACCCTCAACCAGCTCAGCGACCCGCTGGAGGTGCTCGAGGTCGGCGTGGAGTCGTTGTGGGACTCGCTGCGGCGCCTGGGCGACGTCCAGCTCGCCGCCTTCGACCTCATGGTGCAGGCGCCCCGAACAGAGCGGCTGCGAGCCTACATGCCCGAGCTCTTCACCCGGTACCGCGAGGTCATCCAGGAGCAGCTCGACCGGCTCGAGGCCGACGGCCGCGTCCGGCTGACCGTACCCCGCGAGGTATTAGTCCCATTGGTGCTGAACACAGTCCTCGGCTTCGGCCTGTACTACGTCGTCACCCGGGATGACGAATCGTGCCTTCGGGCGCTCTCGGCGTTCGGACAGCTGGCGAGCACGCTGGTGGAACCGATTTGAACGTCCAGGTTCTCGATCGAGAGCTAGACAGGCTCGAGGGCCTGTGGGAGCAGGGCCTGTCGGACACATACCGCTCCTACCTGGAGACCGTGAGGGACCGCGAGCCGGACATGCAGCCCAAGCTCGCGCTGGCCGCGGCGCTCATCGAGATGGGGATCCGCCTCCAGGGGCTGGGCGGCCACGCGGCCCCGGCCACCACCCTGCTCATGGGCGACCTCTGCCTGGCCCGCGCCTCACGTCTGCTCGCCGACAACGCCACCCAGGCCGTGCAGGTGGCTTTCGCGAAGGCGATCGAGGGACTCTCGGC
>DMCH01000168.1:51949-54030 GCA_003446775.1 Chloroflexota bacterium | reverse complement strand
GGAATCCCGATCGCCTCGAGAGCCGCCGCGAACGCGCGCCGATCCTCGGCCAGGTCGATGGCCTCCACCGCCGAGCCCAGGATCGGCACCCCGCGCTCTTTCAGCGGCTCGGCAAGGTTGATGGCCGTCTGGCCTCCGAACTGGACCAGGGCGCCGGCGACGCGCTCGGCCTCGGCGACCTGCACGGCGCCGTCGACGTCGAGCGGCTCGAAGTACAGGCGGTCCGAGGTGTCGAAGTCCGTGGACACCGTCTCAGGGTTGGAGTTGACGAGAACCGCGCGCACACCGGCCTCATGCAGCGACCACGCGGCATGGACCGAGCAGTAATCGAACTCGATCCCCTGACCGATCCGGATCGGCCCGGACCCAACCACAAGGGCGGTACGAGCGGCGACCGGCTCGCTTTCGGTCTCCTCTTCCCAGCATGAGTAGTAGTAAGGCGTCGCGGCTTCGAACTCGGCCGCGCATGTGTCCACGAGCTTGTATGTCGGCGCCGACCTCTCCACCGACTCGCCCCGCAGCGCGGCGATCATCGTGTCGGAGAAGCCCGCGCGCCGAAGCTCGCGCACATCACCCTCCTTCTCCAGCCGCGTGATCGTCTGCAATCGGTCGATGAACCAACGGTCGATGCCGCTTCGAGCGGCGAGGTCGGCGGGTTGCGCGCCGTTCCGAAGTGCGTGCAGCAGCGCGAAGAGTCGCCTGTCGTTGGGCTGGTCGATGAGCTCGGGTCGGTCCAGCTCGGTGGCAGAGGGGGGCTTCTGCTCCAGGGAGCGCATGGCCTTTACGAGGGCGGCCTCGAAAGTTCGCTCGATCGCCATCACCTCGCCGGTCGAGGCCATCTGCGTGCCCAGCCGCCGATCGCCGGCCGGGAACTTGTCGAACGGCCAGCGGGGGATTTTGACGACGCAGTAGTCGAGTGCCGGCTCGAATGCGGCGAACGTGCGGCCGGTGATCTCGTTGCGGATCTCCTCGAGGCGCCGGCCCACGGCCACCTTCGCGGCCACGCGCGCGATCGGATACCCGGTGGCTTTGGAAGCCAGCGCCGATGATCGGCTCACGCGCGGGTTGACCTCGATCACGTAATAGGCCGAGCTCTTCGGATCCAGCGCGAACTGCACGTTGCATCCGCCTTCGATGCCGAGCGCGCGGATGATGCGGATCGCAGACGAGCGGAGCATCTGGTGGTCGCGATCGCTCAGCGTTTGCGCCGGCGCGACCACGATCGAGTCCCCGGTGTGCACGCCCATCGGGTCGAGGTTTTCCATGTTGCAGACCGTGATGCACGTGTCGGCACCGTCGCGCATGACCTCGTACTCGATCTCCTTCCAGCCCCAAAGGGACCGCTCGATGAGGACCTGATGGATGGGCGAGGCGTCGAGGCCCCGCTTCGCAATGGTTTTCAGGTCCGCCTCGTTCGTGACGAAACCACCGCCGGTGCCGCCGAGGGTGTACGCGGGCCGGATCACCACCGGCAGGCCGATCTCGGCCACGAACGTTATGACCTGATCGATCGATTCGCACACATGCGATAGCGGCACGGGCTCGCCGATCTGCTCGAGCATCTCTTTGAATGCCTGGCGGTCCTCCGCCTTGCGGATGGTCTCGATGTTCGCGCCGAGGAGCCTGACGTGGTGACGGTCGAGCACCCCGGCCGCGGCAAGCTCGGTCGCCAGGTTGAGGCCGGTCTGGCCGCCAAGCGTGGGCAGCAGCGCGTCCGGCTTCTCGCGCGCGATCACGCGCTCGACTGCTTCCACGGTGAGCGGCTCGAGATAAACGCGATCGGCCACCTCCTCGTCGGTCATGATCGTCGCGGGGTTGGAGTTCACGAGCACAGTCGTAATGCCTTCCTCGCGCAACGCCTTGCACGCCTGCGTGCCGGCGTAGTCGAACTCGGCGGCCTGTCCGATCACGATCGGTCCGGAACCGAGGATGAGCACCTTCTTCGGCTTCACCGGCGGCGCCGCTCCACCCACCGCCTTCAGCATTGGGCGGCGGTCGCGGACCATCTCCACGAACCGGTCGTAGAGGTGCTGGTTGTCCTGCGGCCCGGGGCAGCCCTCTGGGTGGTACTGGACGCTGAA
>DMCH01000168.1:17321-51671 GCA_003446775.1 Chloroflexota bacterium | reverse complement strand
CCGCGTCCACCTGGAACTCGTGGTTCTGGCTGGTGATGTGCACCCTGCCGGTTACCAGGTCCTTGACCGGGTGGTTGGCGCCGTGGTGGCCGTAAGGCAGCCGCGAGGTGGTTGCGCCGGCGGCGCGACCCATGATCTGGTGGCCGAGGCAGATGCCGAACAGGGGAATGCGCCCGAGCGCGTCGCGCGCCAGCTCGACCGGCCGATCTAGGACGGCCGGGTCGCCCGGGCCGTTTGACAGCACGAGCCCATCCGCGCCCGCGGCCGCGACGTCCGACCACGAGGCCGTGTGCGGAAGCACGATCACGCGGCAGCCGCGCTCGCGCAAGGAGCGGAGGATGTTCGACTTCACGCCGTAGTCGACCACCGCGATCACGAGCCCATCTCCGTCCGCCCGGTGCGGCAGGCGCAGTTCGGGTGGTAGGGGATCGAGCCATTCCGCGCTCGCCGTGCGTGACGTCTCGGCCACCAGGTCCTGCTCGGCGAGCGGGGTGACCCGACTCGCGGCCAATGCGAGATCCTCCAGGCGCTTCGCATTGGGCGCCGTGTCTTCATGTGTGAGGACGGCTCGGAGCGCACCGTGCTTGCGGATGTGCCGGGTCAGCGCGCGAGTGTCGATATCGGCGATCGCAGGCACGCGCCACCGCTGCAGGTACTCGTCCAGCGACGCCTCGCTGGAGTGGTGGCTCGGCTGTGGGCACGCCCAACGCACGACCAGCGCGCGCGCCCACGGGCGCGCGGACTCCGCATCGGCATCGCGGACTCCGTAATTGCCCTGGAGCGGGTAGGTCATGCATACCATCTGGCCGGCATAGGAGGGATCGGTCAGCACTTCCTGGTAGCCGGTCATGGCCGTATTGAAGACGACCTCGCCTTGACCGAGAACATCAGCGCCCAGCGCCGCGCCGACGAAGGCGCGGCCATCCTCGAGCACCAGCGCCGCATGGCGGTTTCTAGACGGCAACTATCACCGCCTGGTCGATACCGTCCTCCTCGGTGACGAGGACCTCGATGCGCTCCGAGTCCGAGGTGGGGACGTTCTTGCCGATGTAATCGGGACGGATCGGCAGCTCGCGGTGGCCGCGGTCGACGAGCACGGCCAGCTGGATCGCCCGCGGGCGGCCGAAGTCCATGAGCGCATCCATCGCGGCTCGCGCCGTCCGCCCGTGGTGGATGACGTCGTCGACGAGGACAACCACCTTGCCGTCGATGTCCGGCACGTCCGACTGACCGCTGTGCGCGGGCACGCGCAGGTGACGGTCGTCGCGGTGCTTACCGATGTCGAGCGCACCCACGGCCACGGGCGCCCGTTCGAGCTCCATCAAGCTGTCCGCCAGCCTGCGGGCGAGGTGGTCTCCATTGGCCATCACACCGACCAAAACCAGGTCGCCGGCGCCGCGATTGCGCTCGAGGATCTCGTGCGCGATCCGCGACAGCGAGCGGCGAATCTGGTCCGCATCCATCACGGTGGCCTTGAGCCGTCCCTGCTGGATCGCGCTCACGCCAGCATGGCCGACCCGCCAGCGGCGGCGAGAGATTCGGTGCACAGGTGGTGCAGATGGGAGGAGCCGACGAGCACCGCAGCGAACGCATTGTGGTATGCGTGAGCGAGGAGCGCAGGAGGCGACGATGCAGATGCGCCGCATGGGCGCCGAAGATCCGTCGACGTCGGCGGGACGGTCATGCCAACACCTTGTCGAGCAACGCCATCCGGATGTAGAGCCCGTTGCGGGCCTGGCGGAAGTAAGCGGCACGAGGGTCCGCATCGACCTCCGGTGCGATCTCATCGACTCTGGGCAGCGGGTGCATCACGATCGACTCCTTCTTCATGCGGGCCAGGGTCGAGGCATCGATGCGGTAGACGCCCTTGAGCGCGAGATAGGAGGCCTCGTCGCTGAAGCGCTCTTTCTGGATGCGCGTCTGGTAGATGACGTCGACCTGCGGCAGGACGGCGTCGAGGTCTTGCGACTCCACCCACTGCACGTGGTGCTCGTCGAGGTGCTCCTTGATGTCGTCCCTCATCGCCACCTGCGGCGGCGCGACGAACCAGATGCGGATATCGCGGAACTTGCTGAGCAGGTAGGCCAGCGATCGGACCGTGCGGCCGTTGGCGAGGTCCCCCACCATCGCGATGCGGACGCCATCGATGTGACCGAGCTCGTCGCGGATCGTGTACAGGTCGAGCAGAGCCTGCGTCGGATGCTGGCCCGGGCCGTCTCCGGCATTGATGACGGGAACCGAGCTCACCGCCGCGGCGCGCCTGGCCGCGCCCTCCTCGTTGTGACGCAGGACGATGAGGTCCGCGTAGCCGCTCACGATCCGGATGGTGTCCTCGAGCGTCTCGCCCTTCGCCGCCGACGAGAACTCGCGCGCGTTGTCGGTGCCCATGGTGCGACCGCCCAGCCGGAGCATCGCCGCCTCGAAGGAGAGGCGTGTCCGTGTCGATGGTTCGTAGAACAGAGCCGCCATCACCTGGCCGTTGAGCCGTCCCGAGAAATGGTGCGGCTGACGCTTGATCTCGTCGGCTCGATCGAGAAGCTCTTCGAGGAGAGGCCTCGAGAACTGCTGGCTCTCGATCACATGCCGTAGGCGGCTTCCGATGGCCATCAAAAATCCTCCTTCCCGACCTCTCTTGGATCGGACTTAAAGGAACTGCGGCGCGTCGCGCCGTCGCGCGAAGTTTATCAGCTACCGTTGTTGACGTGAACAAACGGCCCGGGCACGTCGTGGTCACGACAGAGGTCGCGGTCTGCTCGTTCTGCGGCCGCCCGCGCACCTTGCGACGCGAGGAGCATCAGCTCGGCACGCTCGTGCGCACGATCATCACCTGCGAGACCTGCCACCGCACGCTGTCGAGCACCATCGGCGTCGCCGGCACGGCACCCGCCGAGCCCGAACCGGTCGCCCCGGAACCCGCGCCCGCGCCGGAACCCGCTGCCGCGGCGCCGAAGCCGGGAGGCCGGCCCGCCAGAGCAAGCGCGCAGCGCAAGCCGGCCGCCAAGGCCGCCAGCTCAACCGTATCCAAGACACGAGCCACAAAGAAAGGCAAGTGACCGAGGCGGCGGTGGCGGTCGAGCGCCTCGAGAAGACGCTCGGAAAGAACAAGGTGCTCCGTGGCATCTCGTTTTCGGCCCAGCCTGGCGAGATCTTCGGCTTGCTGGGCCCGAACGGCGCCGGCAAGACGACCACCCTACGCATCATCTGCACTCTGCTGTCGCCCGACAACGGAACCGTAAAGGTCCTCGGGTTCGACACACGGACCGCCCCGCAAGAGGTGCGCAAGCGAGTCGGCGTGGTGACGGCCGACATCGGTGTCTATCCGCGCTTGACGGCGCGGGAGAACATCTCCTACTTCGCGCAGCTCAGCGGAGTGCCGCATGGGGAGCTGAAACGTCGCGTCGACGGGGTCATCGAGCGCCTCGACGTCGGCTCATTTGCCGACCAGCGAGCCGAGAGCCTGTCATCGGGGCAAAAGCAGAAGCTCGCGATCGCGCGCGCGATCGTCCACGACCCGCAGGTGTTGATGTTCGACGAGCCCACATCCAACCTCGACGTGCTCGCCTCCAGAGATGTGCGCGAGTTCATGGTCGAGTCCAAACGGCGCGGCAAGTGCGTGATCTTCTCGACCCACGTGATGCACGATGCCGAGCGGCTTTGTGACCGCATCACGATCTTGCATCAGGGCCAGGTCGTGGCGAGTGGATCCACGGCCGAGGTGCGAGGTGCTCGGCGCGACCTGGAGGATGCGTTTTTAGAGCTGGTAGGAGAGGTCTCGCGCCCCTCTCCAGGCCTCCCCCCGAAGGGGGGAGGGTAATGAGAACGGCCTGGATCGTCTACAAGAAAGAGATCACCGAGATCCTGCGCGACCGCCGCACGCTCATGGCCATCGGCCTGGCCGCGCTCGCGACGCCGATCGTGCTCAGCGTCATCTCGCAAGTCGCCACCAAGACAGCCACCCAGGAGTACACGATCGGCTACTCGGGCGACATCCCAACCGGCCTAGGCGAGCTGCTGAGTGCCACGAGCCTGAAGCTGGTGCCGGTGTCCGATCCGGCCGCGGCGGCCATGCGCCAGGTGGACATCGGCGTGGCCTTCAAGCCGGGCGAGATCGACGAGTACTACGACCCCAGCCGCCAGAGCGCGCAGATCACCGACACCCGCCTGCGGACGGTGATCGGGCAGTACAGCGCGGCGCAGGCGGCTGCGGCCCTGCAGCAGCGTGGTATCGACCCCGGCATCTTGACGCCCGTACGCATCGTGGCTCGCCCGCTGACCTCGCCGGTTCAGGCCGCGTCCAACGCCTTTCTCAGCTTCTTCCTGCCCTACATCCTGATCACCATGATCCTGACCGGCGGTTTCTCGGCCGCGCTCGACAGCTCTGCAGGGGAGCGCGAACGCAAGACGCTCGAGAGCCTGCTGCTGACGCCCGCTCCACGCAGCCGCATCCTGCTTGGAAAGATCGGGGCCGTAACGACCATCAGCCTGGTGGCCGCCGTGGCAGCGATTGGGTCGATGCTCGTCGCGCTCTCGCAGGTTTCGCTGCCGAAGGAGTCCGGCATCGGACACATCGCCGTCAGCCCGGTGGCAGTGCCCGTGATGGTGTGGGTGGCGATCTTGATCGCCGTCAGCTTCAGCGCCGTCACGCTCGCGCTCGGGACTCTGGCCAAGACGTTCCGCCAGGGCCAGGCCTACGTCACGCCCCTGTACTTCATCACGATCTTCCCAGCGTCGATCATCCTGTTCATCCCTGATTTCAACCCGAGCCTGGCGTACTACCTGATCCCGATCCTGAACGCAGTGCTGGTGCTGCGTGACGCCATCGTCCACAACGCGGTGGAGTGGCCGACGCTCGTGGTGACCTCGATCAGCCTGGTCGCAACCGGGGCTTTGGCGTGGTTTGCGGCACTCCGCCTGTTCACCAGGGAGGCGCTGCTCACACGCTCGTGATGCGTGCCAAACTGTGAGGCAGGGTCAACGATGACGATTAAGGGCGACGATCGGCCTCGCAGCCTCGAGCGGAGAAGCATGTACTCGATCTTCGCCCGCCTCGACCCGAACGAACGCCTGCCGCGCGAGCTGATCCTGGAAGGCAAGCGACAGCGCAGGATGGGGATGCGCTGGATCGAGCTCGGCGCGGTCTTTTACCTGCCGGCATTGATGCTGGCGGTCGTGCTGCTGGGCTCGGCGGGACTCAATCCAAGGGTCGCCTTTGCCGTGGCCGGTGTGATGTTCGTGGGATTCTTGATCTACGCCGCTTACGGGAAATACCGGTAGTCGAATTCCGCTTCTAAAGGTGAGCAATGACTAGTGCAGTGATCGCCGCTTTGGGCCGCTCTCCGATCGGCAGGGCTCGCAAGGGATCCCTGGTGGACGTTCGGCCGGACGACCTCGCGTCCTACGTGGTCACGAAGGTGCTCGAACAGCTGCCGCAGCTCGAGCGCTCGGAAATCGAGGACCTCATCTGTGGGTGCGGCCTGCCTGGAGGCGAGCAGGGCCACAACCTGGGTCGGGTCGTATCGATCCTCAGCCGGCTCGACGTCCCCGGCGTCACCGTCAACCGCTACTGCTCGTCATCGTTGATGACCACCCGGATCGCCGCGCACGCCATCGAGGCGGGTGAAGGCGACGTCTTTCTGTCTGTCGGCGTGGAGTGTGTTTCGCGCTACGGAAGCGGCTATCCCGACGCGCCCGACACATACAACCCAAGGCTCGTAACCGGTAACGCCGAAGAGTACCCCGACATTTACATCGCCATGGGCCAGACGGCCGAGAACGTGGCTCGGCGCGAGAAGATCAGCCGCGAGGAGCAGGACCGCTACGCCGTCAAGAGCCAGAACGCGGCTGTCAAGGCCCGCGACGACGGCTTCTTCGACCGCGAGATCATCCCGGTGCCACTGCCCAACGGCCAGATGTTCACCAAGGACGACAGCCCGCGTCCGGGGACGACCATGGAGGTACTGGCGACCCTTAAGCCGGCATTCCGCGAGGACGGCACCGTGACGGCGGGCAACTCGTGCCCGCTCAACGACGGCGCCGCCGCGGTGGTGGTGATGTCCGAGCGCCGGGCCAAGGAGCTGGGCATCAAGCCGCTCGCCCGCGTGATCTCCACCGGGCTGACCGCGCTCGAACCTGAGTTCATGGGCCTTGGTCCCATCGAAGCCTCGAAACAGGCTCTCAAGCGCGCGAAGATGACCATCGACGACATCGACATCGTCGAGATCAACGAAGCCTTCGCCGCACAGGTCATCCCATCGGCGCGCGGGATCGGCGTCGATCCGTTCAGCGACAAGCTCAACCCGCACGGCGGTGCGATTGCGCTCGGCCACCCGTTCGGAATGACCGGCGCCCGCATCCTCTGCACCCTGCTCAACGGTCTGCGGGAAAAGGACAAGACCTACGGGCTCGAGACTATGTGCGTCGGCGGCGGCCAGGGCATGGCGATGATCGTGGAGCGCCTGAACTAAGGCACGACGATCCAGCGCTGCATGTCGTCGGCCGTGAGCGCGCCGCCCAACTGGATCCGGTAGCGGCCCGGCCCCGGAATGAAGGCTGTCATCTCGCCGGTGGCCGGCTTCGTGAACGTGATGCCCCACATGGAGAGCTGCACCTGCCGGCCTGATGCGTCGAACACAAGCGGCCAGAAGTAGTCGCGCCGCAACTGCTGCTCTTCTGCAGTGGGTGGCGCGGGTGGAAACATCGGATCGGTCCTGCTGCCCGCAGCAGCCCACAACTCGTTCACGCGGTCGAGAGCCGGCCCGTCGACAGTCCACCGAATGATCAAGGTGGTCGCGCTCGAACGAATCGAGATAAAGGTGTAGCCGGCCTGCGCGGTGTGAACCGCAGCCGGTAGGGCGAGGGTGTGAGCCGGCTCGGCGACCAGCGTGGCATGCAGGGTCCAGTCGCCCTGGACCTCGCCGGCGCCTCGAAGCCAAATGGCGTCGATGCTGGTCACTTGCAGGGTCAGGCGTGCGCCGACCTTGGACGCAGGCCACGTCAGCGGCGTGAAGGGAATCGAGTTGGGGCTGCCGACTCCGCTGGGCACGTAGGTGCGGCCGAACTGGTCGCTCAATGTGAAATTGCCCAGTCCATAGTCGCCGGGATTCATGCCGAATCCTTTCGGATTGCCCTCCAGGCCCTTGCCGTCGATCGACACAAACAAGACGGTCCGCAGGCCATCCGCGTAGCCGGCCGCGAGGCGGAGCGTGTGGCCGGAGGAGGTTGCGGTGTCATTGATCGACGCCACATCGGACGGGTTGAGCCCGAATGCCGCGAGGATCTTGCTCGATGGCCCGCCGATGCCCGGGGCATCAGCCAGCGCTCGACTGTAGGTGGGCGCGTAGTAGGCGGTGACCACGTTCGCGAGCAGCACGAAAGCGACTGCCATCGCCACGGCGCCAACTCGCACGACGCGGCGCCGGCTCGCCCGAGCATGCTCCGCGGGCTTGGAGGAAGTTGGAATGCGCAGCTCGATGATTCGCCCGAGGGCTCGCGAATCGTCGGGCCCCACAGTGAGCGACTCACCCAAAGAGCGCATACGCTCGTCGATCTCTTCAGCGGTGGCGGGCTGGGTCATGAGGACTCCTCCTGCAAGCGGGATGTGAGGTGGGCCCGCAGGCCTTCGCGCCCGCGGAGCAGAAGCTGTTTCGCAGCGGTTTCGCTGCAGCCCATGACTTTGGCAACGTCGGCGACCGCGAGGTCGTCGATGTAGCGCAGCCAGAGCGCGGCGCGCTGCCGCGACGGGAGCCGTCGCATCGCGGCGACCAGTTCCGGGTCGATCTCGGATCGAAGGTTGTCAGGCGCCGGCGGATCCCAGCCGGCTGGGAGCGGCATCCACGCCGGTATGCGACGGCGGCTCAAGCGGTAGACGATCGTGAGAAACCAGGGTCGAAAGTCACCCGTCCTCGTCGACCGATAACGCCATCCGCGGAGGGCGGCCTCCTGGACGATGTCCTGGGCTTCCTGAGTGCTTCGTCCCAGCTGGCGCGCCAGCAAGAAGGCCGACCGGCTCACCTGCTGGAAGGCGGTCTCGAACTGCCGCGGCTCGTCGGAGGTGAGGGCAAACTCGGGCGTTCGGCCGGCGTCAGTTGCCGCTCGAACGATCACGCCAGTTAGAGCTGTTTTGGGCCCGGAAGGTAACGCCCGGGCCAGACTTTCGTCCTGGCTAGACCTTGACGGGGTCTGGGGTTGCCTTCAGGAGTCCGTCGAGGACCCGCCCCAGGAGCTGCCTCAGCGTAGCCCGATCCTCGGGGCTGAAGGCGGCCAGGATCTCGTCTTCGAGGGATTCACGCGCCTTCTCCGCGCGTTCGACTGCCACCCGACCTGCGGCGGTCAGCTCCACGAGGTGACGGCGGCGGTCGTTGGCGTCGCGCCGGCGGATCGAGAACCCGGCCGCTTCCAGCTCGTTGAGAAGCAGCACCACGCCGTTGGCGTCGACCAGTAGCGCCTTCTCCAGCTCGTGCTGGGAGACGCCGCCATGGTCCCGAACGTAGCCCAGGAGCATGAACTGCTTGAGGCGCATCCCCAGGAGCTCTTCCGTGGTGCGCCGGTGGAGCGCCTTGGAGATCTGCGTCAGTAGCGCGACCAGCCCCGTATCGGCACCCTTCTCCATGTTGGCCACTTCCGATCCTACCACTAGATGAGAATCATTCCCACTTTCCAGATAATCCATGCAATAAGGACCATAATGCTCCTGTTATAGTGATCGTCACGTAAGCAGGTTCGTCAGCGGAGGCATTATGAAAATCCACAAATCAGCTATTCGACCCCCAGCCAGCGAGCGGCGGCGCTGGCTGGCCCTCGTCGTGGTCTGTTTCGGCCAGCTCATGATCGTCCTCGACTCGACGATCGTGAACGTCGCCCTGCCTTCGATCCAGCGCGACCTGCACTTCAGCCAGGCGGATCTCACCTGGGTCGTCAACGCCTACCTCATCACCTACGGGAGCCTGTTGCTCCTGGCCGGCCGCGCGGGCGACCTGATCGGCCGCAAGAGGGTCTTTCTCGCCGGCGTGGCGGTCTTCACGGCCGCCTCGGTCCTGAGTGGCTTCGCCTACGACCCCGCGGTCCTGGTGGGCGCGCGCTTCCTGCAGGGCGCCGGCGGAGCGCTCTCGGCCGGGGTCATCCTCGCCCTCATCATCACCGGCTTCCCCAAGCCGGTTGAGCGCGCGCAGGCGATGAGCGTCTTCACTTTCGTCCTCGCGGGCGGGGGCTCGCTCGGACTGCTCGCCGGCGGGCTGCTGACGGAATCGATCAACTGGCACTGGATCTTCTTCATCAATCTGCCCATCGGCGTGGCCACCTTTATCGCGGGCGCGGCCTTGATCGACGAGACCGCGGGCGCCGGCCTTCGCCAGCGGGTGGACGTCGCAGGCTCGATCCTGGTCACCGCCGCGATGGTGCTCGGGGTCTATGCGATCGTGACCGCCGCCCAGAACGGCTGGGCTTCAGCTCACACCCTCGGGTTTGGTGGCGCGGCCATCGGCCTCCTCGCGGCATTCCTGGCGCTCGAGGCGCGCATCGAGAATCCGATCCTGCCGCTGCGCATCCTGCGGCTGCGGAGCCTCACGGGCGCGAGCGCGGCGCGAGCAATGCTCGCCACCGGGATGTTCGCGACCTTCTTCATGGGCGCGCTCTACCTGCAGCATGTCAAGGGCTACAACTCGTTGGGCACAGGGCTCGCGTTCTTGCCGTCCACGCTGACGCTCGGGGTGCTTTCGACCGGGATCACCGCCAGGCTGATGCGCAGCTTCGGTCCTCGGGCGATGCTCATTCCCGGCCTGGCCACCATCACCACCGCGCTGGCTCTGCTCGCCACCGCAGACGTGAACGCCGGCTACTTCCCCGGCATTTTCGGAGGCTATCTCCTGTTCGGGATCGGAGCCGGCATGTCGTTCATGCCGCTGATGACGATCATGATGGCCGAAGTCCCCATGGCCGATGCCGGCGTTGCCTCAGGCGTGGCCAACGTGACGATGCAGGTGGGCGCGGCGCTCGGATTGGCAGCGCTGGGCACGATCTCCACCGACTACAGCCGGACGCTCATGGCTCAAGGCCAAACCGTGGTGAGCGCATTGGCGAGTGGATATCAGCTGGGGTTTGCGATCGCGGCGGCGTGCGTGGCGACCGCGCTCGTCATCGTGGTCGTGGCGCTCCGCTCACCGGCAAGGGTTCACGTGCAGCGATCTCTCGCCCAGTCCGAGCCGGCGGGTGCAGACGAAGCCCAGGCCGCCTGAGTCAGGCGAGGAGGTGACGTTCGAGGAATTCGGTCATGCGTTGGAACATGAGGATCTGGTTCTCTCGGCGGGCGAAGCCGTGGCCCTCACCTTCGAAGGTGAGGTACTCGACCGCCCGCCCCAGGGAGCGCAGGCGCTCCACCAGCTGGTCTGACTCCTCCCGCGGGATCCGTGGATCGTTGTCGCCCTGGATCACAAGCAATGGGCAACGCACGTTCTCGACGTAGGTGATCGGCGAGCGCTGGATCAGCATCTCGCGATCGGTTTCGAGGTCGCCTATCCAGAGCTTGTTCCATCGCTTCCAGTTGGGCGGGTCGTTCTCGAGCATAGTGACGAGGTTGCACGGCCCGAAGATGTCCACTCCGCAGCACCAGTACTCGGGGAGTCGCGTGACGCAGGTAAGGGATGCGAAGCCTCCGTACGACCCGCCCCACACGCCCAATCTCTGGGGATCGAAGTCGGGCTGGGCGCGCATCCAGTCCGCCACCGAACGAAGGTCGGCGAGGTCGATCCCGCCCCAGTCGCGGTGGATCCGGGTCTGCCAGGCCTTCCCATAGCCGGTGGATCCGTGGATGTTGGGCATCACGATCGCCACGCCCCGCTCGAGCATCCTCGCCACCAGAGCGGTCTGGAACTGCGGTCGGGACTGTCCTTCGGGCCCGCCGTGGATGACCAGCAACGCAGGCCCGCGGCCAGTGCCGGCCTCCGGCCGGAAGACGTAGCAGGGGATGTCGCCCTCGGTCCCCTGGATGCGGATCGACTCGGGGCGGGGCGGGTAGCGCGGCAATGCGTCCCCGCGCAGCAATAGCCGGTCCTCGCCGGTGGCAAGCTCGAGGATCCGGATCTCC
Organism: Chloroflexota bacterium; assembly: GCA_003446775.1. Taxonomy (GTDB): domain Bacteria; phylum Chloroflexota; class Dormibacteria; order Dormibacterales; family Dormibacteraceae; genus UBA10449. Next base: position 40,594 of record DMCH01000168.1, on the reverse strand, counting down.
AGCGGCCCACCCACGGGCAGAAGGGCATAGGCGCACCGGACGCCGTCGTTGGAAACCACCATGTCGCCGACGGTGCCACCGGTTTCTCGTTCACCGACCGACCCGCTGTCCAACCGCCAGCGCAGCCGGGAGTAGCCATCCTCGTTGAGGCTCCAAACCACCCCACGCCCGTCCGACGATGTGGTGGCCAGCTCGACGTCCCAATCCGTCCGCTCGTATACCTCGCGTTCGCCGCTATGGACGTCGATCGCCTCGAGGTGGAGGAAATCGCTGTCGCGGTCGGTGATCGCGAGCATGCGCCCGTCTGCAAGCCAGCCGGCCGGGACGTTCTGCATCTCACCCTCGTGCGCGGTGAGCTCCACGACCTCGCCGGTGTCGGCCTCCACGGCCATCAGGTCTTGATCCGTGTTCTGGGCCACGCGCATCACGCCCAGCCAGCGTCCATCGGGAGACCAGCCACCGGCGACGTGCCATGCAGGCCCGGATGCCACCAACCGCTGCCGTCCGGTCTGCGCGTCGACGATGGCGACGTCGACGTCGTCAGGCACACGCGCGTTGGTGCTGATGGCGACAGACATTCCATCAGGGGACGCCGCAAAGCGAGACAGGTGATGCTGGACGCGGTCACCCTCGCTCACCGCAAAGTCTTCGAGGCGGCCATCCGGCCGTCGCACGTACACCTGCCACCGCTCGGTGCCGCCCCGATGGGCGGTGACATAGAGATCACCGGTCGGCGACCATGAGAGTCCATGCGCCGCGGCGCCCTCGATGGCGAATACGGTTCGAGGCTCGCCTCCCGCCACCGGGATCTCGCAGACCACCGCCGGCCCATCTTTCGGGGACACGAACGCAAGCGTCGACCCGTCAGGTGAGAACGCAAACGGCGCCGGGCCCGAGTAGCGGCGGGTGGTGTGAAACAGGAACGCGACGAGAAGACCGGGCGGCCTCGGCGCCGGCTTGACGGCTTCGACCGTCATGCGACGCCCTCCTTCTTCTTGTAGAAACGGCACGGCGGCGATTCGGATGTGGTGTGGAAGTTCCAGTGCCGGCACCAGGCCGTGCCGTCGAACATCCGGCAGGTGCCGCACGTCACCCGTGGGTGCTCCGCCGGCGCCTTCTTCATGTGGTGCTCCGGCCGCTCGCCGGCAAACCCGGCCTTCACAGCTCTGACCGTACCTCCCATAGCTCAGGGAAGAAGCGCTTGTCGAGGGTCGACCTCAGGTATTCGGCGCCGCTGCTGCCGCCCGTCCCGGGTTTGCCACCGATCTGACGCTCGACCATGAGCACGTGGCGGGCGCGCCAGAGCGCGAAGGTCTCGTCGTGGTCGAGCAGCGCCTCGCACAGGTCGAAGAGGTCAGCGTGACGCTCGCGATCCATATAAATGTCGCGCAGCTGCGGCGAGCCCCTGCGCTTGACGAGCGCTCGGAACGCGTCCGCGAGCGATGCTTCCTCCAGGCGTTTGCGCAGGCGGTTCATCTCGTCTGGGGTCGCTTCGACTCGCGCCAGGTAGGCGGGCTCCTTCAGACCCGACAGGAACTCGATCTCGCGGAACTGCACCGATTGAAAGCCGCTCGCGGGAGCGAGCTGCGAGCGAAAGGCGAGAAAGTCCTGCGGCGACATCGTCTCGAGGACCTCGATCTGCTCGACCAGCAATTTCTCGATGACGTACACACGGCGCAGGAGGTGGCGGGCGTAGAAGATGTCGTCGGCCTCGATCCGTGACCGGGCGCCCGACAGCTCGTGCAGCACGACCTTGAACCACAGCTCGTAAGCCTGGTGAGCGACGATGAACAGAAGCTCGTCGTGCTCCTCGCTGAGGCCCGTCTGCAATTGCAGGAGCTCGAGCAGCCTGAGGTAGGAGCCGTATGAGAGCCTGCGTCCTTCCTCACCGAACTGCCTGCTCATTAATGCCGGAAGTGGCGCCGGCCCGTCAGCACCATCGCGATCCCGGCCGCGTCGGCCGCCGCGATCACCTCGTCATCCTTCACCGAGCCACCGGGCTGGATGGCGGCCGTGACGCCGGCGTCGATCCCGACCTGCAGCCCGTCTGGAAACGGAAAGAACGCGTCCGAGGCCATCACGGAGCCCTTCGCCCGATCGCCCGCCCGGTAAATCGCGATCTGTGCCGCCTCCACGCGTGACATCTGCCCCGCGCCCACGCCGACCGCGGCGGATTCGTTGAAAAGGACGATCGCATTGGACTTCACGTGCTTCACCGCGATCCAGGCGAGTCCGAGCTGCTCCCACTCCGGGTCCGTGGGCTGCCGTTTCGTGACCACGATGCATGAGGAGCGGTCGAAGGCGGCTCGATCCCAGTCCTGCACCAGAAAGCCCCCCGCAACCGTGCGCACGTCGTAGTCGAACAGCCCACGCCGGGGCGCCTGCGCGGCCAGCACCACCATCCCCTTGCGGCGCGCGAGGACTTCATTGGCCTCTTCTAGAACAGCAGGCGCGATCACTACGTGCGTGACGATCTGGACGATCAGCTCCGCGGTCGAGCGATCCAGCGGCCTGTTGACGGCGACCACCCCGCCGAATGCCGACACCTTGTCGCATTCGTAGGCCATCCGGTACGCGGTGGCGATGTCCTCGGCGACCGCCAGGCCGCATGGGTTCATGTGCTTGATGATGGCTGCCGCCGGCCGCTCGTAATCGCTCACCAGCTTGAAGGCCGCGTCCGCATCCTGGAGATTGTTGAAGCCGGCCTCCTTGCCCTGAAGCTGCTTGGCGCCTCCGAGCCCGCCGGGGTCCGGGCCGAACCTGTAGAAGGCTGCGCGCTGGTGGTCGTTCTCGCCGTACTTGAGCGCCTCGACGAGCTGGCCGGCGAGCGACAGCTCCGGCGGAAATCCGGAATCCCCCGCTGCGCGCAGGTACGCCGCGATCCAGGAGTCGTAGGCGGCAGTGTGGGCATAAGCTTCGGCGGCCAGCCGGCGACGCATCGCCAGGTCGGGGCCTCCGCCCTGCAGCTCCGCGAGCAACTCCGTGTATCGCTCGGGTCTTACCACGACCACGACCGCATCGTGGTTCTTCGCCGCGGCACGGATCATCGCCGGGCCGCCGATGTCGATCTGCTCCACCGCCTCCTCGAACGAAACCGACGGCCGGCTGACCGTTTCCACGAACGGGTAGAGGTTGCAGCAGACCAGGTCGATCCTCTTGAGCCCGAGGCCCGCGAGCGCCTCCATGTGCGCCGGCCTGTCGCGCCGCGCGAGGATGCCCGCGTGCACGCCGGGGTGCAGCGTTTTGACGCGGCCGTCCATCATCTCCGGAAATCCGGTCAGGTCGGTGATCGGGTGCGCGTCGATCGCCGCCTCGAGGATCGCGCTCAGCGTGTTGCCGGTTGCGTAAAGCTCGAAACCCAGGCGCTGAAGACCGCGCGCGAACCCGGTCAGCCCGGTCTTGTCACTGACCGACAGCAGGGCTCTCGGCAAGTCTCGCCTCCAGCAATCGGATGGCCGTGGGAAGAATCCGGTACTCCGCCTCGTGGATGCGCCGGCGAAGGGTCTCCACGGTATCGCCATTCAAGACCGGCACGGCCTCCTGAGCGAGGATCGGCCCCGCATCCAGGTCTTCCGTAACGAGGTGAACCGTCGCACCGGTCATGACCGCCCCGCCGCTTAGCGCTTGTTCGACCGCATCCATCCCGCCGGCGAACTCGGGCAGCAGCGAGGGGTGGACGTTGACGATGCGGCCCTGGAATGCCTCCAGGAAGGGACGCGTATGGATGCGGTCATAGCCCGCGTCCACGACCAGCTCGACGCTGTGCGCCCTGAAGAAATCCCGCATGGCCGCGTCGCGTTCCTGCTCGGACGAGAAGCGTTTGAGCGAAAGCTCCCCCAGTGGGATCTTCCGCCTCCGCGCCAATTCGGCCCCGCCGCACGACGGCCGGTTCGTGGCCACGGCCGCGACATCGAATCCGCGGTCGATGAGATTGCGCAGGTTGGACCCCTGCCCCGAAACGACTACTCCCAGTTTCATCGGGGTCCCCGCAACCGGGGCCCCCGCGAAATCGCCAGATTTCGTGGGGTGGGCAATTTCGCAGATTTTGTGGGGTGAAGTTTCAGCTGATCACCACGCGTTCTCCGCCCGTGTGCGGGACCACCTCACCGACCACCTGCGCGCTGCGCGGGACCTCGTCTCGATCGACGACCAGGATCATCCCGAGCCCCATGTTGAACGTGCCGAACATCTCGTCGTCCGAGATCCGGCCGCGCTTTTGGACCAGGGCGAAGATCGGCGGCTCCTCCCAGGAACGGCGACCCAGGCGCGCGCCCAGCCCCGCGGGCAGGCAGCGCGGCAGGTTGCCGAGGACGCCCCCGCCGGTGATGTGCGCGGCGCCTTTCCATGCGATCGAACCGAGCTCCAGAAGGTACGAACGGTGGGGTTCGAGCAGCTCTTCGCCCAGCGGGCGCCCAAGCTCAGGAAACACGCGGCTCAGCGGCTCGTCCTCGAACACCTTGCGCACCAGCGAGAAGCCGTTCGTGTGAAGGCCGCTGGAAGGCAAGCCGATCAGCACGTCGCCGGCGCGGATGGCCTTCGGGTCTCGTATGAGCCCGGATTCGACCATACCGACGATGAAGCCGGCGAGGTCGTAGTCACCGAGCGCGTAGACGCCGGGCATCTCCGCGGTCTCGCCGCCGAGCAGGGCGCATCCCGCTTCGCGGCACGCGGCCGTGATCCCTTCGATGATCTGCGTGAAGACCTCGGGGTCCAGCTTGCCAGTGGCGAAATAGTCGAGCAGGAAGAGCGGCCGTGCCCCGGCCGTCGCGATGTCGTTCACGCAGTGGTTGACGAGGTCGGTGCCGATGCCGCGATGCGAAGAGGCGGCGATCGCGACTTTGATCTTCGTTCCGACCCCATCCGCGCTGGCCGCCAGGTGCCCGCCGCCTGGGAGCTTAAAGAGCCCAGCGAACGGCCCCACGCCAAGGGCCACATCCTCGCTGTGGGTGGCCCTGATCAGAGGCTTGACCCGCTCGAGGACCCGCTCGTACGCCTCTATGTCGACGCCGGCGGCAGCGTACGACAGGCCCTCGCCGGCCATCAGGACTTGGGGTTCAGCAGAACAGGGTCCGGGATAAGTGCCGGCTCGAATTGCATCTTGTCCATCTCCAACTGCTGCGGAACCGGCACCGGATAGGAACCGTCGAAGCACGCGCGGCAGAACTGCTCGGACGTGCCGCGACCGATCGCCCGCATCAGGCCGGGAATTGACAGGTAGGCCAGGCTGTCGGCGCCGATGTGCTCGCGCACCTGGTCGACAGTCCGACCGGCCGCGATCAATTCCTTGGTCGAGCCGATGTCGACGCCCATGAAGCACGGGAAGCGCATCGGCGGGCTCGAGATGCGCATATGGATCTCGCTCGCACCCGCGGCCCTCAGGCGCTCGATGATCTTGCGCGATGTCGTGCCGCGAACGATGGAGTCGTCGACCGCGATCACGCGCTTGCCTTTGATCGACCGGGGCAGCGCGTTGAGCTTGAGCATCACGCCCGCCTCTCGCAGCGACTGGTCCGGCTGGATGAAAGTGCGATTGATGTAGCGGCTCTTCATCAGCCCTTCGCGAAACGGGATGCCCGAGGCTTCGGCATAGCCGATGGCCGCCGGCGTTCCCGAGTCGGGGAATGCGATCACCATGTCCGCCTCGACAGGAGCTTCTTTGGCCAGCTCGTTGCCCATCCGGATGCGCGCCTCCTCCAACTCGCAGTTCTTGAGGATGGAGTCCGGGCGGGCAAAGTAGATGAATTCGAAAACGCACATCGCGTGCTTGTTCGAGGTCTGGAAGGTGAGGTTGTGCACACCGTGCTCGTCCATCACCACCATCTCTCCCGGCTGCACCTCGCGCACGAAGGTCGCGTTGACGGTGTCGAGCGCGCACGTTTCCGACGCCACGACATGCGCGGGCTGGCCGGGCAGCGGGATGTAGCCGATGCACAGCGGCCGGAACCCGTAAGGGTCGCGTAGAGCGATGAGCTGTGTGGGTGTGATGATCCCGCACGAGTACGCTCCGACCACGCGGGCGAACGTCTTGCGGATCACCTCTTCCCAGGTGCGGCCGTGGGTGTGCTCGATAAGGCGGGCCATGACTTCGGTGTCGAGGCCGCTGTCAAACGTCGCGCCCTCCTCTTCGAGCTGGAGGCGCAGCGCTTCGGCGTTCAGAAGATTGCCGTTGTGCGCGATGGCGCCGGGCCCGAGCTGGGGATGATGGAACGGAAGCGGGTGCGCGTTCTCGGCGCGGCTCGACCCGGTCGTCGAGTACCGCGTGTGGCCCAGAGCGATGATCGACCCCTCGCCCATCTCCTTGACGATGGCGGGCGTGAACACCTGGGCGACCAGGCCCATGTCGCGATGAACGCGCACGGAGTGGCCGTCGGAGACCGCGATGCCGGCCGACTCCTGGCCGCGATGCTGAAGCGCGAACATCCCGAAGTAGGTGATGTTCGCGACGTCGACCCCGCGGGCCGCGCAGATCCCGAAGACCCCGCACATTAGTGGAGCAAGCCTCCTTCCCAAGCCTGACGCATCTGGTCGAGCGACAGCCGGAACTGGCCTTCGAACTCGACGGTGTCGCCGCCAGCCATGCCGAGCAGCGAGATTTCGACGTGGTGCCGGCGCGCCAGGGTCTGGAGCTCAGGCATCGCGCGTGACCCCACGCTCACGATGAAGCGCCCGGGCGTCTCGCCGAAAAACGCGGCATCGAGGCGGAGGGGCGCCTCCGGACGGAGCGCTGGACAGCGCACGCCCATGCCGCCCAGCAGGCAGCACTCGGCGAGGGCGACGAGCATGCCGCCGTCCGCGCAATCGTGTGCGGACCGAAGCTGGCCCGCCTTGGCGGCGGCGAGGATCAGCCTGTTCACGGCAGCTTCCCGGGCGAGATCGAGCGCCGGCGGGCGACCCGCCACGGTTCCGTGCTCGACTTTCAGGTACTCGCTGCCGCCGAGATCGTTGAGGCTCGACCCCACCAGCAGCACGAAGTCGCCCTCGTGCTTCAGCCCCGCCTCCAGGCGGTGCGAGTAGTCGTCGATCACGCCGATCATGCCCACAACGGGCGTGGGATGGATGGCGGAGGTGCCGGCGGAGTCGTTGTAGAGGCTCACGTTTCCGCTCACGATCGGCAACTCCAGCGAGCGGCAGGCGTGCGCAAGGCCGGCGATCGTCTCCTCGAGCTCCCAGTAGACCTCCGGCCGGTCGGGGTTGGCGAGGTTCAAGCAGTCCGTGACGGCCAGCGGGCGCGCGCCGGTGGCGACGATGTTGCGAGCGGCTTCGGCGACCGCGTGCTGGGCGCCGAGGTTGGGGTCGAGGTGGCAGTAGCGCGCGTTGCAGTCCGTCGTCATCGCCAGCCCGAGGCGGGTCCCCTTGATGCGCAGCAGGGCGGCATCGCCACCCGGCGCCACCACCGTCGCGTCGCCGACCATGTGGTCGTAACGGCGGATGATCGGCCGGCGGCTGCAGAGGTTGGGGCTCGCCAGCAGCCGCAGGAGCGATTCGCCAGGGTCGACCAGCGGCGGCAGCGAATCGAGGCGGAGCGAAGGCGCGGGATCGGGCGCAACGCTCGCCAGCCGGCGAGGCGGCGCCCCGTCGGTGAGCAGCTCGATCGGCAGTCGAGCCACCACCTGGGTCTGGTCGAAGACCGTCAGGTGGCCGTCGTCAGTCACATCGCCGATCACGGCCGAGGTCAGGTCCCAGGTCGAGAAGATGCGCTCGACCTCGGACTCGCGGCCGCGCTGGACCACCACGAGCATCCGTTCCTGCGACTCCGACAGCATCACGTCGTAGGGCGTCATGCCACGCTCGCGCCGCGGGACCAGCGAGACGTCGATGCGCGCGCCGGCGCCCGGAACACGACCCGCGCACTCCGCCACCGACGACGTCAGCCCGGCGGCTCCAAGATCCTGCACCGCGACCACCGCATCGGTCTGGGCGAGATCCATGCACGCCTCGAGGAGGCACTTCTCGAGGAACGGGTTGCCGACCTGCACCGCGGGGCGGCGCTCCGAGCTCGACTCGTCGAGCTCGACCGACGCGAACGAAGCGCCGTGGATACCATCCCGGCCTGTGTCCGCGCCGACCAGCATGAGGCTGTTGCCCGTGCCCTCTGCCCGGGCCCTCATCAAACGATCGAGTCGCACCAGCCCGACGCACATCGCATTGACGATCGGATTGTTCGCGTAGCACTCGTCGAAATAGACCTCGCCGCCCACGGTCGGGATGCCGATGCAGTTGCCGTAGCCGCCGATGCCGGCCACGACTCCGTCGAAGTGATGGCGCGAACCGGGCAGCGGGCCGAAGCGGAGCGAGTCGAGCAGAGCGATGGGCCGTGCTCCCATCGCGATGACGTCGCGGATGATGCCGCCGACCCCAGTCGCCGCGCCCTGATAGGGCTCGATGGCGGAGGGATGGTTGTGCGACTCGATCTTGAACACGGCGGCCCAGCCGGACCCGATCTCGACCGCGCCCGCATTCTCGCCCGGTCCCTGCAGCACCGCCTCGCCGGTCGAGGGCAGCCGGCGAAGGAGTGCCTTGGACGTCTTGTATGAGCAGTGTTCCGACCAGAGCACCCCGAGCATCCCGAGCTCGACCGCGTTCGGCGGCCGCCTGAGCTTCTCGACGATGACGCGGTACTCCTCCGGCGTCAGCGCGACCTCCCTCAGCCGCCGGGAATCCACCGTGTCGAGGCTCACGAGACCAGCACCTTCAGCCCGCGGCCCGCCACGGACCGGAAAAGCTTGAGCCCATCGGCGCCGCCCAGCTCGGGCTCGGCGCAGCGCTCGGGGTGGGGCATCATCCCGAGCACGTTGCCGCGCTTGTTGATGATGCCCGCGATGTTGTGCAGCGACCCGTTCGGGTTGGCGCCGGGCACGACGCGTCCACCGGCGTCGCAGTAACGGAAAACCACCTGGCCGTTCTGTTCGAGGCGCGAGAGGACGGCGGGTTCGGCGAAGTAGCTCCCCTCGCCGTGCGAGATGGGCACGCGGATCACCTCGCGTTCCACGCATTGAGACGTGAACGCCAGGTCCGTGCGCTCGACCGACAGATGAGTCCATTCGCAGCGGTACTCGAGAGAGGCGTTGCGGATCAATGCGCCTGGGAGGAGGCCCGCTTCGCAGAGGATCTGGAAGCCGTTGCAAATTCCCCACACCAGCCCGCCGCGATCGGCAAACTCGCCGATCTCCTGCATCACCGGCGCGAATCGCGCAATGGCGCCGGTGCGGAGGTAATCGCCGTATGCAAACCCGCCGGGCAAGATGACGCAGTCGCAGCCCTTGAGGTCGGCGTCCTTGTGCCAGAGGTATTGAAGCTGCGCGCCGACGACCTGGTCGATGACCCAGCCGCAGTCGCGATCCGACCACGTACCGGGAAACACCACAACACCAAACTTCAATTAGCAATCTCCGTGCGTAGAAGCCATTGGGGGGTCCCCGCGAAATCGAAGATTTCGTGGGGTACAAACTTCATCGACGAACCACCTGGTCGACTTCGAAGTGGAAGTCCTCGATCACGTGATTGGCGAGCAGCTGCCGGCACATGGCCTCAACACGCTCACGTGCCTCGTGGACGCTCTCGGCCTCCATGCTCACCTCGATGTACTTTCCGACGCGGACGTCTTCGACCTCGCGAAACCCGAGCGTGGCCAGTCCCTGCTTGACGGTGATTCCCTGTGGATCGTTGACGACTGGCTTGGGAGTCACGATGATCCTCGCCACCACCCGAGTCACGGCTGGAGACCTCGGCGAGAGATTCGGTGACCAGGTGGTCCGGATGCTAGGCGCGGCCGAGCACCGAAGCGAGCGCATCCGTCCATGCGCGAGCGAGGAGCGGAGGCCGCAACAACGCAGACGGGCCGCATGGGCGCCGAAGATCCGCCGACGGCTTCCGGCCGGGACTCGGAGATCATTCGTTGCGCGGCTTGCGTGGAAACAGCGGCTTGCCGACCAGCCGCTGATACGCGGTGAGATAACGCTCGCGCGTCTGCGCGACGATATCGTCTGGCAATGACGGCGGCTCTGACTCCTTGTCCCAGCCGGAACGGAGAAGCCAGTCGCGCACGAACTGCTTGTCGTACGACTGCGGCGACGTACCGATCTGGTAGGTGGCCGATTCCCAGTAGCGCGAGCTGTCGGGCGTGAGCGCCTCGTCGATGAGGACGAGGTCGTCGTCGATGAGGCCGAACTCGAACTTCGTGTCCGCGAGGATGAGCCCTCGGCGCTCTGCGAGCGTGGACGCGAACTTGTAGAGCTCCATGCTGGCGTCGCGAAGCTTCGTGGCGAGCTCATCGCCGAGCTCCTTTTTCAACTGCGCGAAGGTGATGTTCTCATCGTGGCCGCTGGCCGCCTTGGTCGCGGGCGAGAAGGTCGGGTAGGCAAGCCGCTCGCTCTCGCGGAGCCCGGGCGGCATCTCCTCACCGGCCAGCGTGCGCGAGTCCTGGTACTCCTTCCAGGCGCTCCCCGCCAGGTATCCCCGCACAACACACTCGAAGTCGATGCGCTTCGCCTTGCGCACGATCATGAAGCGGCCCGCCAGCTCGCCGCGCCGGTCGCGCAGCGCGGCCGGAAGGTCCGGCACCATCCCCGAGACAAGGTGGTTCTCCTGGAACGCATGCGTTTGCGAGAACCAGAAGATGGAGAGCTGGGTCAGCACCTTGCCGCGGTCAGGGATGCCGTTGGGCAGGACGTGGTCGAAGGCGGAGATGCGGTCGGTGGCCACCATCAGCAGCCGGTCGGCGCCAAGCTCGTACGTGTCGCGGACCTTGCCACGCGAGAAGAGCTTGAGCGGAAGGTCGGTCTCGGTGACCGGGGGTCCCGCGATCACCGGGCCTTCACCCCCAGACCCAGTCGCTCATACGCGAGTTCGGTGTGCTCCAGACCGGCCCACGGATCGAAGACGTCGTCGAGCCGCCCGCCGATCCGCTTCATGACCGCCACGTCCTTCTCCAAAAGCGTTCGGAAGCCTGAGCTGTCTTCGTCGAGCGCCTTCATCGCGGCCTTCTGCACCACGGCATATGCATCCTCACGCGACATGCCGCTGTCGACCAGAGCTAGCAGCACGCGCTGAGAGAACACAACGCCGCCACCAAACTGAAGGTTGCGAAGCATTCGCTTGGGCCGTACCTCGAGACCGACCAGAACCGTTGTCATCTCGAGCGCCATGAAGTCGACGGCGGCACAGGCGTCCGGGAAGATGATGCGTTCGGCCGATGAGTGGCTGATGTCTCGCTCATGCCAGAGGCCGGTGTTCTCGAGCGCTGTGACGAGATGCCCGCGCACGACTCGCGCCAAGCCGCAAACACGCTCGGTCATCACCGGGTTGCGCTTGTGGGGCATCGCCGAGCTTCCCTTCTGCTCCTTGCCGAAGGGCTCGAACGCCTCCCCGACCTCGCTCCGCTGCAGGTGGCGAATCTCGATCGCGATCCTTTCCATGGCCGCCGCCGCGAGCGCGAGCGCGGACATGAAGCTGGCGTGGCGATCGCGCGCGACGACCTGGGTGGAGATCGGATCCGCCTTCAGATCGAGCGCGGCGCAGACGTGCTCCTCGACTCGCGGGTCCACAGTCGCGTGCGTGCCCACCGCGCCACTGACGCGACCCACCGCGATCTCGTCGGTGGCCCGCACCAACCGCGCGAGCGCGCGGTCGAGCTCGGCCACCCATCCAGCCACCTTGAAACCAAAGGTCGTGGGCTCCGCGACGATGCCATGCGTCCGGCCGGCCATCAGTGTCTTGCGATGGCGGACCGCCAGCTCGGCCGCCGCTTCGCGGACGCTCCCGAGGTCGCGAGCGATGATCCGGGACGACTCCACCAGCTGGACCGCCATGGCCGTGTCGTTCAAGTCCTGGCTCGTCATGCCGAGGTGCACGTAGCGTGCTTCCGGCTGTCCGATCGACTCGTTGATGACGGTCAGAAAAGCGATCACGTCGTGCCCGACCCTGGCCTCGACCTCGGCGATCCGGGCGGCGGCGAAGGTCGCCTTGCGGATCTTGGGCAGCGCCGACTCCGGAATGCGGCCAAGGCCGGCCCAGGCTTCGCACGCCAGGATCTCGATGCGCAGAAACAACTCGAACCGGTGCTGGTCGGCCCAGACCGCCCGGATGGCAGGCGGAGAGTATCGCTCGATCAATAAAGGCGCCGGCTCCCAATGAACACTGGGGACAGCGCGATTATACCGGCGCCGAAGCTCGGAGCAGATATTGTGGATAGAACGGTCCGGCCCACTAGATGCTGTGGGATTGCAGGGCTTCGTGAGGCGGCATGACTGCGAACCCGATAATCCACACCTACATGCCTCCCGCGCCTCCCACGATCTCCCCGATGGTCTGTAACCAGTTCAGACGGACCCCCGTTTGAACCGGCACAGGCTGAAAGGCCCGTGAGCGACCCGCCTCGCGACGACGAGAGCGATCTCGTCGAGCGCGCCAAGCGGGACCCCCGGCAGTTCGGGGCGCTCTACGACCGCCACTTTCAGCAGATTTACAGGTTCGTGTATTCAAGAGTGAGGGAGCAAACCGCGGCAGAAGACGTTACTTCGGAGATCTTCATGAAGGCTCTGAGGGCCATGCCCCGATACCAGGACACGGGGCGTCCTTTTGCTGCCTGGCTGTACCAGATCGCTGTCAACGCCATCGCCGACCGATACCGCACCTTGCGACCCTCGTCTCCACTGGAGGACTTCCACGACCTTTCAATCGGCGGACCGCCTCTCGAGGAGGAGGCCGCGCATCGCGATGAGATCCGCCGCATCTGGGTACTCGTCGAGGCGCTGCCTGCTCAGCAGAAGACTGCCCTCGTGCTCAAGTTCCAGGAAGACATGAAGATCGAGGACATCGCGGTGGCCATGGGCAAGACGGCGGGCGCCGTCAAGCTCCTCATCCACCGCGGGGTGAGCCGCCTGCGCGACGAGGCCGGCACCCTGAGGCCGGCTGAATGAGCATGCACCACGACCCCGAGCTCGACGACATCCTGCAGGACGGGGAGCTGAAGCACGTCGCCGACCTGCTGCGCGCGGGCCGCATGAGCGGAGACCCTCCCCTCGACGACGCCTTCCGCTCGGCGCTGCGACGCCAGCTCATGAACCGGGCCTGGGGCATGGGTGAGCGCACCGTGCCCTGGTGGCGGAAAGCATTTGGGCCGGCCGGCCTCGCGTGGGCGGGGGCGGCGGTGGGCGTGATCCTCATCGCCGCTGCCGTCGTATTCACCGCCCTCACCAGCGGGTCGACCGGCACCCTGACGAGGGATGTCCTCGTCACGAGCCCGATGAACGACCAGAGCGCCGTGCGGCTCCAGCAGCCGATCCTGGTCAACTTCAACCAGCCGATGGACCATGTCGCCACAGAGAGCGCCGTCCAGATCACGCCGGCGACGACCGTCGCCTTCTCGTGGTCCGCGAACACCCTTTCCGTTCAGCCCACGAGCGGAAACCTGGCGCCCAACACCCAGTATCAGGTGACCATCGGCCCCGGAGCCAGGACCGCTGCGGGCGAAAAGCTCGCGGGGCCGAAGACGATCACGTTCGTAACCCAGCCCCCGGCGCCTTCTCCGTCGCCCACGCCGACGCCCGTCCCCAACCCATCGCCACGCGCGCAGCTTCCGGACCAGCACCAGCTGGCGGGCATCCCGGCCGGCGTCACGAATCTTCAGTGGTCGTCTGACTCGTCGATCGTGTTTTTCGTGACCGCCGGCGGCGCTCTGGAGTCCGTACCGGCCGCGGGCGGCGCCATCAACACACTCGTCCCAGACGGTGTGACTTCGGCCGCTGTCGCGCCTGCGGGTGACCGCCTGGCGTACATCCGAAACGGCAAGATCGAGGTCCTGGGCCTCGTCGCGAGCGACACGTTGGAGATCTCTCCGATCCCCGCTCCCACCCGCGTGGGCTGGACCAAGGACGGCGTGGTGTGGACTGCTGTTGATGGCGTCTACGCGCAGGGCGCCAACGGCCCGATCAAGCTGAACTCACTCCCTACCACCAGCACGATCAACGTCCTCTCGTTCTCACCGGATGGCGCACACCTCGCCTACACGCAGGACCAATCGCTGTACGTGTTTGACATCGCCACCGGCAAGGGCATCGTGCTCGGCCTGGCGGGCGCCCAGTTCCTGGGTTGGTCGCCTGACGCCACCGGACTCATGTACTCGACCGCGCAGGGCGTCGTCATCGCAGACGTCGGCGGCAAGACCGCAGCGACGCTGCCCTTCGGCGAACCCAGCTGGTCGAGCCAGGACGAGATCCTTCTTGGCAGTGACACGGATCTCTGGGAGGTCCGCCCTGACGGCACGGGTCTGACCAGGCTGGCGGAGGGGACGTATCACCTCCCCGTCTGGGCGCCCGATGGCGTCACGTTCATTTACCTCCGCGGCGCAGCGGTCTTCGGCGCATCGGCGCCCGCGCCACCTCCGAGGCCATCCGCGTTGGACGCCGCTTCCTCGGTCGTGAACATCTTCATGCAGGCGCGCAAGAACCAGGACGGGGTCAAGGCGACGGCTTATCTCGACGACAACGGCAGAAAGGCCTACTCGAGCGCGAGCGGTGGGTTGAACCTCGTGGTGACCGGCGACCCGAGCTTCTCCCGCTACTACCTGCTCACGCAGTCGATCACGGGCGACCACCCTGACACGGCGCAGTTCGTGGTCCGGATCGTGCTGTCCCACGACAAGCTGGACGTCAGCACATACGAGGAGACCCTGACCCTCGTGCGCACCCAGGGCAGCCAGCAATTCCTCGTCGACCAGGCGGCGGCCGGTCCCCTGTTGACGCTCGGCAAGGGCGCCGAGGTCGTCAGCGTCGAAGTGTCGCCGGGCACGGTCAAGATCACCTTTGACAGCGACTTGAAGCCCGACAGCGTCGCGACCGGCGTCATCATCTTGGACAGCAAGGGCAAGCAGGTCGGTGGCAACCCGGTCTACGCAAACCGGACAGTGACAATCAGCGGCCTGGACCTCAAGCCACACGCGACCTACAAGCTGGTGGTGCTGCCGACCGTCCAAGATGTGGGCGGCACCAACATCGCCGCGGAGTACGACCTGATGTTCGGCGGACCGGCCGAAATTCACGGCGGGGCGAACGGGCGCGGCGAGCAGATCCCATCGCCCAGCCCGCAGGCCTCGCCCAGCGCTACGCCCTCGTCATCTCCTTAGTTAAAGCAACTTGAGCGTGTGGGCTGCGCGCACCAGGGCAGTGACCGAGCCCGAGTGTGCAATGGCGCCGTCGAGAGCAGCCTGCAGCGCTGCCTTGAAGGGCAGGCGCCGCACCTCCATGTCCTGCTCGTACGTTTCCGGGTTGCGGTCTGACGCAGTGAGGCCTTCGGCCAGGAACATGTGGGCGCGCCCGGTGAGGAACGCCGCGCCGTGCACGACCCCAAGCGACGTGTAACGGGAGGCGATGAGCCCGGTTTCCTCCGCCAGCTCGCGACTCGCGCACGTCAACGCATCCTCGCCGTCATCAAATGTCCCGGCCGGCACCTCCCACGACGACTCGTCCCACGCGTGGCGCCACTGGCGCACGAGCATCGTGTCGGCATTGTCGAAGTAGGGGACGACGAACGCCGAGTCGGGGTTGGTGACCACGGTGTACGTGGCTTCGGCACCGTCAGGAAACCTGATCACGTCCTCGCGGATCACGAACGGCCCGGACCGACCCGCCATCCTGGTTTGCACCACCTCGAAAGGCCGGCCGCCTGCCGGATGCGAAAGGTCGCTCAGGTTCTTTGGGTGATGGCGGCCACCGCGGCCGCGGCGGCGGCGACGTGGCGAGGATCGGGGCCATAGTCGAAAGGCGATACATCGCCCGCGAGCTGCTTGGCCTTTTCGACCAGCTCGGGGTGATCGTCGATGAAGCGCGTGCTCAGGTTGCCGGAGCGAAAGTCAGGGCTGTCGAGGATGGCGCGGTGATAGCTGATGGTGGTCGCCGGCCCGACGACGACGAACTCGCGTAAGGCCCGGCCCGCGCGCGCGATCGCCTCCGCGCGATCCGAGCCATGGACGATGAGCTTGGCCAGAAGCGAGTCGTAGTTCGGGGGAACGTCGGAGCCGGGGCCGAACCCCGAGTCGACTCGAACACCAGGTCCGGCAGGCGCGACCCAGCGCGCGATCCGCTTTGGATTGGGCATGAACTTGTGGACGGGATCCTCGGCGTTGATGCGCATCTCGATCGCGTGTCCGGTCCAGGTCACGTCCTGCTGCGAGAAGCCGAGAGGGAGTCCCGCGGCGACTCGGATCTGCTCTTTGACCAGGTCGATGCCCGTGACGGCCTCGGTGATGGGATGCTCGACCTGGAGCCTTGCGTTGACTTCCAGGAAGTAGAAATCACCGTCGCTGAAGATGAACTCCACCGTCCCAGCGTTGACATAGCCCGCCGCCCTGACAGCTCTCAGCGCGGCCTCGCCCATGGCGGAGCGGATCTCGGGGGTGACCGCCGGGGACGGAGTCTCCTCCATGATCTTCTGATGGCGCCGCTGGATCGAACACTCGCGCTCGCCGAGGTGCACCGCATTGCCCTCGCTGTCGCAGATGACCTGGATCTCGATATGCCGCGGCTTGCGCACGTACCGCTCGATGTAGATCGTCGGATCGCCAAACGCTGAGCGAGCCGCCTGCGCGCTGCTTTCGATTGCGGCCGCCAGCTCGCCCTCCGACTCGACCACCTTCATGCCGATCCCACCGCCCCCGCCGGAAGGCTTCACCAGGACGGGCAGGCCGATCTCTTTGGCCGCGGCGACTGCCGCCGCGTGATCGGAGATCGCGCCGCTGCCGGGCGTCACCGGGACTCCGTTCTCGGCGGCGAGCTTGCGCGCTGCCAGCTTGGAGCTAAGCGCCCGCATGGCCGAGCCGGGCGGCCCGATGAACTTGATCCCGGCCACATCGCAAGCGTCTGGAAAAGCAGCTTTTTCGGACAGGAAGCCATAGCCGGGATGGATGGCCTCGGCGCCGCAGTCGTGGGCGACCTTGACGATGCGATCGAGCTGAAGGTACGACTCGGACGGAGCCGCGCCGCCGATGTGATGCGCCTCATCGGCGTACCGCACGTGGATCGCGTTTCGATCCGCATCTGAGTACACCGCCGCGGTCGCGATGCCGAGCTCGCGGCACGCGCGCATGACGCGAATCGCGATCTCGCCTCGATTGGCGACCAGAATCTTTGTAAAGAGCTTGTTTCTCATCCGACCGCGAGCAGGGGCTGGCTGGGACTCACGACCTCGCCTTCTTTCACGTAGACCTCACGCACCGTTCCCGCCACGGTGGTGACGATGTCGTTCTGCATCTTCATCGCCTCCAGCACCGCGACCACGTCGCCGAGCTTGACGGCGTCCCCCGGCTTGACGGGGATCTTGACGATCAAGCCCTGCATCGGCGCGATCACAGTGCCCTCGCCGGACCGAGGCGACGCGGGACTCGCAGGTGGCGCCGAGCCCGCGGCCGCTCCCGTGCCTGGCATGACGGTCATGCCGGCGCCGCTGACGCGAACCTTGAACACCTCGCCATCGACCTCGACGTCGAACTCAGCCGTGACCGGCGGTGCCGCAGCCGGGGTTGCGGGCGCGGGCTCCAGCGATGGTGCGGGCGGCGCCGTGCTCACAACGGCCGGCCGCCCTTGTTTGCCGGCGGCCGGCGCGGGCCCGCGAAGGTAATCGATCACGAGATTCGGAAACAGAAGCTGGATGAGAACCGAATCGTCGCTCGTATCCAGGTTCATCTTCCTGAGCTGCTGGCGCGCCGCCTCAACCTGCGGTTCGAGCAAATCAGCGGGCCGGATCGTGATCGGCTCTTCGCGGCCGAGGACCAGACGGCGAAGCTCCGGGTCGGCCGGCACCGGCGGCCGTCCGTACAACCCCTGCAGATAGTCCTTGAGCTCCTGTGTCACTGTCGCGTAGCGGTCGCCGCCGATGACGTTGTAGACGGCCTGAGTGGCGATCATCTGCCGGATCGGCGCGACCAGCGGCGGATAGCCGAGCTCCAGCCGGACGCGGCTGACCTCCTCCAAAACCTCGGCCAGGCGGTCGGCCGCGCCGTGGGCGTCCAGCTGCCGGTGGATGTCCTCCAGCGTGGCGCCGGGCAGGTGGTAGCGAAGGATGCTCGCATCGACGCGGTCCGCCACCGGGCTCAGCTCCGCGATGTGCTCCAGCTTCAGCGACTCGACGTCGTGCTGGACGTCCCACAGCTTGTCGAGGTCCAAGCCCGTGTCATATTCGCCACCTTGCAGCGCCGCTATGACGCTCTCGGCCGCCGGCTGCGAGTTGCCCCAGGCCAGCGGTGACATGGCGACGTCGAGGATGTCAGCGCCCGCTTCGACCGCGGCCATGTACGCCATCGGCGCCATCCCGCTCGAACAATGGGAGTGGACGTTGATCGGGACCTTGACCGTCTGCTTGAGAGCAGTCACCAGCTCCCACGTCGCCTGAGGGCTCAGCAGCCCGGACGTGTCCTTGATGACGATGTCGTGGGCGCCCATGTCGACCAGTCCCTTGGCGAGCGAGCACCAGAGTTCGACGCTGTGGGCCGGGGAGACCGCGTAGCTCAACGCGCCCTGCACCCTCTTCTTGGCCTTGAGCGCGGCTCCGATCGCAGCCTCCATGTTGCGGAGGTCGTTGAGAGGGTCGAAGACGCGGAAGACGTCGATGCCGTTTTTCGCCGAATGTTTGATGAAGAGCTCGACGGCGTCGTCCGCGAAGTTGCGATTGGCGACCAGGTTCTGGCCGCGGATGAGCGCCTGAATCGGAGTGTTCGGCGTGGCCTTGTTCAGGTTGCGGAGATAAGCCCACGGATCTTCGCGCCGCCGCACCTGCGTCTCGAACGTGGCGCCGCCGAACGCCTCCATCGCCGCAAACCCGATGGCATCCATCTTGCCGGCGACAGGAACGATCTCGGCCCCGCGCAAGTTACCGCCCAGCAGCGATTGCTGGGCGTCGCGAAACGTGGTGTCGAGCAGGCGTACGCGAGGCGCCTTCTTCGCGGTCACGTGGCGAGGGCCGCTCGTTTCTCTAGATGCCGCTGCGCAACCGCGGCGTCCGAGATGCCGATGATGCGCGCCGCGAGCCAGGCGGCGTTCTTGGCGCCCGCCTCACCGATGGCGACTGTCGCGACCGGGATCCCGGCCGGCATCTGCACGATCGAGTACAGCGAGTCGACGCCACCCAGATGCTGTGTCGGGACGGGGACGCCGATGACAGGGAGATCGGTCCAGGCGGCGACGACGCCGGGAAGATGCGCTGCGCCGCCCGCCGCCGCGATCACGACCTTCAGCCCGCGCTCTCGCGCCGACGTTGCCCACTCCATGACGCCTTTGGGATTGCGGTGCGCCGAGCAGACCTTGACCTCGTGCGTCAATTCGAGCTCGTCGAGGACTTTGACGCAGGACTCCATCAGCGGCAAATCTGACTTGGAGCCGAGGATGATGCCGACTACTGGCTGCAATTAGATGGCCTCCTGGGCTATGTCTGAACGATAAAAAGCGCCCTGGAATCGTACCTGCCGCGCCCCGGCAAGCGCCTTCTCGCGAGCCTCCGCCACGGTGTCGCCGAGCGCGACCGCGGTCACGACGCGGCCCCCGTCGGTGACCAGGCCACGGCCCGGCTCGAAGCGCGTCCCGGCATGGAAGACCTGGACGCCTCGAGGCATCTCGGCCAGCCCGCGGATCGGGAAGCCGGTCTTCATGAGCGCATCGTCGGGATAATTCGCGGACGCCACCACCACCCCGACTGCTGCCCGCGGATCCCATTTCGGGTCGGGGATGCTCGCCAATGTGCCTTTCGCCGCAGCCAGCGCAAGAGCGACGAAGTCCGACTCCAGTCGCGGCAGGACGACCTGCGCTTCCGGGTCGCCGAAGCGCGCGTTGAACTCCAGCGTGCGGATGCCCGACGGGGTGAGCATCAGCCCGGCGTAGAGAACTCCTCGAAACTCATCGCCTGAATCCGCCAGCTCCCGCACCGCCGGCTTGAGCACATTGGCCAGGACGTCGTCCAGCACCGCTGCGTCGATGCCGGCCGGCGGCGAGTACGCTCCCATGCCTCCGGTATTGGGTCCGCGGTCGCCGTCGTGAGCCCGCTTGAAGTCGCGCGCGGGCGCGAGGGCGAGGACGTCGGTCCCGTCCGTGATCGCGAGCACGGACAGCTCAGGTCCCTGGAGCTTCTCCTCGACCACGATGGTGGCGCCGCTGCGCCCGAAACGGCTCTGGACCAGCATCGCGTCGATCGCTGCATTCGCCTCGTCGACGCTCGCGCAGACGATGACGCCCTTACCTCGCGCAAGCCCATCTGCTTTTACAGCGACCTGGCCTCCACGCTCGCGAGCCCAGTCGCGCGCGGGCGCAGGGTCGGTGAAGACGGCGTAGTCAGCCGTGGGAATGCCGGCACGGGCCATCAGCTGTTTGGCAAAGGACTTGCTCGATTCGATGCGCCCCGCGCCGCGGTTGGGGCCGAACACGTTGAATCCGGCTTTGCGCAGCGCGTCGCCCATCCCCGCGTCCACGGCCACCTCCGGCCCCAGGACGACGAGGCCGATGCGTTCGCGCTTGGCGAACTCGACCATCCGCACCACGTCCGCCGCGCCGATGGGAATGTTTCGGGCCATGCCGCCCGTGCCGCCGTTGCCTGGCGCGCAATAGACGCGCTCGACCAGCTCCGACTGCACGCACTTCCAGACCAGCGCGTGCTCGCGAGCGCCTGAGCCGATGACCAGAACCTTCACGCGCGGGCTATTGGAGCACGAACGCGGATTAGCCGGCCGTCACTCCCACTCGATGGTGCCGGGCGGTTTGCTCGTGATGTCGAACACGACCCGGTTGACGCCCTTCACCTCGTTGACGATCCGGTTGCTGATGCGCGCGAGCACCTCGTACGGCACCCGCGCCCAATCCGCGGTCATCGCGTCCTCGCTGCTGACGACCCGAACCGCGACGACATTGGCGTAGGTGCGGTAGTCGCCCATCACGCCCACGGTCTGCAGCGGCGTCAGCACTGCAAACGACTGCCAGACCTGACGGTAGAGACCGAAGTGCTTGATCTCGTCCACCACCACCCAATCGGCGTTGCGCAGGATTTCCAGGCGCTCGGCGGTGACCTCTCCAAGGCAGCGGATCGACAAGCCAGGGCCCGGGAAGGGCTGGCGGTACACCATCTCCTCCGGCATCCCAAGCTCCATGCCGACCGCGCGCACCTCGTCCTTGAACAGGTAGCGGAGGGGCTCGATGAGCTGGAATCGCAAGCCGGGAGGCAAACCGCCGACGTTGTGGTGGGTCTTGATCTTCACGGCGGTCGACGACACGTCTGGGGCGGTGGACTCGATCACGTCGGGATAAAGCGTTCCCTGCGCGAGGAAGTCGATGTGCCCGAGGCTCTTGGCCTCGGCTTCGAAAACCGTGATGAACTCGCGGCCGACGATACGTCGCTTTTCTTCGGGGTCGATGACTCCGCGCAGCGCTTCGAGGAATCGCGCCGTGGCGTCGACGTACCTGATGTCCATATCGAGGTTGCCGTGCATCACGGCCAGCACACGCTCGGGCTCCTCCTTGCGCAGGAGGCCGTTATTGACGAACACGCACGTGAGCTGGTCGCCGACGGCGCGGTGGATGAGCGTAGCGGCGACGGCCGAATCCACCCCGCCTGAGAGCGCACAGATCACACGACCATCCCCGACCTGGGCTCGGATGCTTTCGATCGCCTCGGCGACGAAAGAGCCCGCCGTCCACGACGGGTCGCAGTGGCACACGCGGTAGAGGAAGTTGCGCAGCACCTCACGCCCGCTCGGTGTGTGCACGACCTCCGGATGGAACTGGATCCCATAGATCCCGTTGCCGTCCGTGAACGCGGCCACTGGCGAGTTGCCGCTGGAGGCGAGGGCGTGGAAGCCGGGCGGCATCTCGGTCACGGCGTCGCCATGGCTCATCCAGACGGGCAGCTCGACGTTGAGCCCTTCGAACAATGCGGCCGGCTCCCTGACCGCGAGCAGCGCCGGCCCGTACTCATGGGCGCGCCCGGGATCGACCTTGCCGCCGAGGTGGTGCGCGATGAGCTGCATTCCGTAGCAGATGCCGAGCACGGGAATGCCGGCCCGGAGCGCTTCCGGGTCGACCTGCGGGGCATCCTTCTCATAGACGCTCGCCGGCCCTCCGCTGAGGATCAGTCCAGCTGGCTGGCGCTCCTTCAGCTCGGACCAGGGCGTCGTCCCGGGCACGAGCTCGCAGTAGACCTTGGCCTCGCGCACGCGACGGGCGATCAGCTGGCTGAACTGCGACCCGAAATCCAGGACGAGCACGGTTTGCTGGCCAATCACGGGCGTGGTCTCCTTGCGAGGCCGGGCAGCCGTGGCGGTCCGGCTCAGCTCAGCCCTTCCCCATGCCCACGTGTTGCGACTGCTGGAGGGACTTTCCCTCGGACGTGATCGACGGAGCGATGACCATCTCGACGTGCTGGAACTCGGGGATGTCGTGCGCGCCGCAGACGCCCAGCGCGGACCGAAGGGCGCCGGCGAAGTTCTGGCTGCCGTCGTCGACGCGCGCGGGGCCGAGCAGGATTTCCTTCAGCGTCGCCTTCGTGCCGACGTGGATTCGCGTGCCGCGAGGGAGGTTGGGATCGGGCGTCGCCATGCCCCAGTTGTAGCCCTTGGACGCCGACTCCTCGGCGCCGGCGAGCGGCGTCCCGATCATGACAGCGTCCGCGCCAGACGCGAACGCCTTGCAAACGTCAGCGCCGATGCGCATGCCACCGTCCGTGATGACCGCGACCCGCCTGCCGCCCCTGCGCATGTGCTCGTCGCGCGCGGCCGCGACGTCGGCGGTGGCGGTGACCTGCGGGACGCCTACGCCAAGGACACCGCGCGTTGTGCAAGCGGCACCAGGGCCGACCCCGACGAGGATACCCGCGATGCCCGTCTCCATGAGCTCAAGCGCGGTCTCGTAATGAACGCAGTTGCCGACGATCACCGGGATGTCGCAGTTGCGGACGAGCTCTTCGAACGCAAGCTGGTGATACGACCTTGACGAATGGCGCGCCGTGAGCACGGTGCCCTGGACGACGAGCACATCCGCACCGGCCGCCTGCACGAGCTGGGCGCGCTCCCCGGCTCGACCAGGCACGGTCGAAACCGCGCACGGCACCCCCGCGGCCTTGATCGTCTTGATCCGTTCAGTGATGAGGTGAGGCTTGACCGGCTCGCGGTAGACCTCTTTGAGGACGGCGTTGATGGTCGCCTTGTCGGCGG
Source organism: Chloroflexota bacterium (assembly GCA_003446775.1). Taxonomy (GTDB): domain Bacteria; phylum Chloroflexota; class Dormibacteria; order Dormibacterales; family Dormibacteraceae; genus UBA10449. The sequence goes on along the minus strand of DMCH01000168.1, from coordinate 17,418 downwards.
CGGCGATCCGCTCGATGATCGGCCTCGAATCTGCGTAGCGCGTGTGGACGCCATCGAGGTTCAGCACAGCCACCCCACCGAGCTTGCCCATCGCGAT
>DMCH01000168.1:16315-16985 GCA_003446775.1 Chloroflexota bacterium | reverse complement strand
GCAAACGAGATGTCGACCTCGTCTGGATTGAGCGTGACGCCACCGGGTACGAGTGCGACCTCGTCGAAACCGTACGCGCGCCGCGCGCGCCGCCCGATCCCGATCTCGAGGCCAGACTGCTCCCCGGTAAACGCCTCACGGGTTGCGAGCCGGCTCTGATTCAGGGTGTGCTTACTCCAATGGCGGTGGGCTGCGACGAATTATAGGAGATACAACCAGCGGACAAGTAACAGGGCACGGTCACGCATATCCTTTAATGCGTGTACCGGACCCTCGAGTACTTGCGAGGCATCTCTGATGACGACGTGCGCCGTCTGCGCGCCACCGGGATCCGGCACACGAACCAGCTCCTGCACCGCACGTCGCTCGAAATCGACCGCGCGCGCCTCTCGAAGCGAACCGGGATCACCACCGAGCGGCTGCTGGGGTTCGCGCATCAGTGCACGCTCATGGAGGTGTCGGGCATGGAGCGCCACCTGCCAACGATCCGTCGCTTCGGCGTCGAGACCATGAAGGATCTCCGCGCCCAGGACGCGGACGACCTCCACAAGAAGCTGGCCGACGCCGTCGGGCTCGCGGGCGCGCCGCGCCACTCGGACGTGCAGTACTGGATCAGCCAGGCCACGGCGCTGGACATCATCGAAGAACCCGAACCGGCGCCGCCGCTCCC
>DMCH01000168.1:14680-15977 GCA_003446775.1 Chloroflexota bacterium | reverse complement strand
GGTTAGACGAAGACACCTCGGCGCAGCTTCAGGTTGTCGTAGATGCCTTTCTGGATCGTGTTGCGCACCTCGTCGGAGATGGTCATGACCAGATGGTTGTCGTCGGCGGCTGAAGGCGGATGCGTCTCCGTGTGCACAGCCGGGTGGAACTGGATCCGCCACTTGCTGGGCAGAGGGATCAAACCCAGCGGTCCGAGCCACGGCCACATCGGCGTGATGGGGAAATACGGCAGCCCGAATATCCTCGCCAGCGGCGCCAGGTCCGCGACCATCGGATAGATCTCTTCAGACCCAACCACAGAGACTGGGATGATCGGCGCTTCGGCCCGGATGGCGGTGGAGACGAAGCCTCCTCGGCCAAACCGGCGCAAGCGATAGCGGTCTTTGAAGGGCTTGCCAGTCCCCTTCACGCCTTCGGGAAACACGAGGACGAGCTCGTCACGCTCCAGGAGACGGCGCGTGTCGTCCGGGTGTCCCACGGTCTGGCCGGTGCGCCGCAGAAACCAGCTCAGCATGGGCATGCCCATGAACAGGCTCGCGACCAGGGCACGCACGTGCCGCGGATGCGGATGCTCGGCGAACATCGCAGTCTTGATCATCGTGCCGTCCCACGGCAGGACCCCGGCGTGATTGGCGACCAGAAGCGCGCGACCGGTGGCCGGCACGTTCTCGATCCCAGTCGTCTCCACCCGCCAGTAATCGCGATACAGGACCTTGAACACCGACAGGAACGACTCCGTCCACTCCGCGTCGAAGCCAAAGTCGTCGACCAGGTAATTCGGGCCCCGCCGAGCCAGCTCGCCCTGCCGGTATAGGAACTGGATGACCTCCATGACGCGGTTCATGTCGATGACCTCGCGGCCGGTTATCTCGCGCAGGCGCGTGGACAACCCGCTGATGCCCTGGATCGCGTACATGGGCGCCTGGCGCTGCAGACGGCGGATGGGCTTAGGCACTCGGAGGAGAGAGGGGCGCGGCGGCGCGGCGACCTTGGCCTTGCGGCTGCGGCGGCGCAGCTCCTTGCTCGCGAGTGCGGTCGTCCGCTGAGCAGTCATCGCCGCAAAGCCAGGGCAGCATCCGCATGCCCATTTCGTTCCCGCCGGCGGCGGCGCTGGAGGTAGACCTGGAGCTCGTACTCCTGCGGCGGCGAGGGGGCCTCGATCACCTCGACGTCCTTGCCCTGGGCCAAGCTGTCAATCACCGCCCGCGTGTTGTACGCGGGCTTCCAGCCAAACGCCGCGGCCAGGCTGGAGCAGTCGGCCACCGAACCGAACGCAAGCACATCGGTGAGGTGCTC
>DMCH01000168.1:9656-14420 GCA_003446775.1 Chloroflexota bacterium | reverse complement strand
CCCATGATCGCGATCGCCTGGCTCAAGAGAACGATGCCGTCGGCGGCGACGTTGAACACCCCTTCATGGGCCCCCATCGTGGCGCGCACAAATGCCTCGGCGGCATCGTCCTCATGCAGAAGCTGCAGGCGTGGATCGAATCCCGCGAACGTGGGGACGATTGGAAGCGACAGGTAGCTGCCTAGCTTGGTGCCTTCGCCGACCCGATAGCCGAGGCGCAGCATGCAGACGCTACAACCCGAGGTGCGGAGCGAAAACTCTTGCGCCAGCTGCTCCATCTCGAGCAGGTCGCGCTTGAGGCCGTACGCCGGCCGATCGGAGCCCGCCACCTGCTCGGTGAGGAACGACGGATCTCCCGGCGCCGCGCCATAAACAGCCTGGCTCGATTTCACCACCAGTCGCCTGACCGGGCTCGATGGCCCCGCGCAGCCGGCAAGCACGTTCATCGTCCCGATGACGTTGGTTTCGTGCGCCAACCTGTCCTCCGCCGCCGAATCCACGGTGACCGCCATGTGGACGACGGTGTCGATACGGAGCTGACGCACCAGCTTGCCAATCACAGACTGGCGTGTGTCCGCGTGGACGAAATCCATCTCCTCGATGGCGCTCACAGGGTCGGCCACGTCGCAGCCGAACAGCGATGGGACCTGGCTGGCGAGACGACGGGCCACCTCGGCTCCGAGGGGGTTGGAAACCCCGGTGATGAGGACGCGCTCAGGAAACGCCGGAGTAATCGCTGGGGTCACGCCCAGATTATGGATAGATCCCGCGCACCATCGTTGCGTTGGCCACCCGCTGCACCGCAATCGCATATGCAGCCAGCCGCATGTCGATGCGCTTGTTCACCGATGTATGGAGGATCTCGTAGAAGGCGCGGGTGATGATGTGGTGCAGCTTGGTGTTGATCTCCTCCTCCTCCCAGAAGAAGGCCTGGAGGTCCTGCACCCACTCGAAGTAGGACACGATCACGCCACCGGAGTTGGCGATGATGTCGGGAATCAAGAAGATCCCGCGGTCGTGGAGGATGGGGTCGGCCTCCGGCGCCACCGCCGCGTTGGCGCCCTCGGTGATGAGCCGGGCGTGGATGCGACCGGCGTTCTGGCCTGTGATGACGTCCTGCACCGCCGCCGGCACGAGCACGGTGACCGGCAGCTCGAGCAGCTCCGCATTCGTGACGCTGTCAGCCTTCTTGAACCCGGTCACACCGCCGCGGACCTGGCGGTGCTCGTCGAGGGCATTGAGGTCCAGGCCGTTGGGGTTGTAGACGCCACCCTTGGAGTCGCTGACAGCCACGACTTTGAGCCCTGCCTCGGCAAGCAGTCGGGCCGCCGACCTGCCCACCTGGCCGTAGCCCTGGATCGCGACGGTGGGCGTCTCGTCCTCGACATGGAGGTACTTGATGGCTTCGAGGGTGAGGTACGTGGCGCCGCGCCCAGGAGCATCGACTCGTCCCTCCGACCCACCGATGTCGACCGGCTTGCCGGTGACCGCCGCCGGCACCGAGTGGCCGGAATGCATCGAGATGGTGTCCATGATCCACGCCATCACCTGTGGGTTCGTGCCCATGTCCGGCGCCGGGATGTCTTTCTCAGGGCCGATCAGGATCGCGATCTCGGTGGCGTAGCGGCGCGTGAGGTGCTCCAGCTCGCTCAGCGAAAGCTTGGCCGGATCTACGGCGACCGCCCCTTTGGAACCGCCGTAGGGCAGGCCCACCGCAGAGCACTTCCAGGTCATAAGCATCGCGAGCGCTTTGACCAGGTCGAGGTCGGTGTCCGGGTGGTAGCGGATCCCGCCCTTGGCCGGCCCGCGGCTGATGTTGTGCTGCACGCGCCAGCCTGTAAACACGTGCACCGAGCCATCGTCCATATGGACAGGGAAATGAACGGTGAGCTCTCGTTTGACCTCACGGAGGCCAATCCGCACGTCGTCTGAGAGGCCGATCACGTCAGCCGCCGCGTCAAAACGACGCTGGGCGGTTTGGAAGGCGGAAGCGCGAGTTTCGACCGCCATTTGCGGATTCCGATCCTACACCTCGCGACATCCCGTAGGCATCTCGCGGCGATGTGGAGAATTGCGTCATGACGCGCGACAGGGTCCTGGGCATCCTTGCGGTGGCCGCGGTCGCCATGGCGACAGGATTCCTGGTGGCCGGCCAGGTCAAATCCCAGCTTTTGACCCCGTCCAACCAGGTCGCTCGCTACCAGGCGCTCGTCCACAGCGTCCAGGATCTTGAAAAGTCCAACGAATCGTGGCGCGCTCAGATCGCCACCCTGCGCGCGGAGATCAACGCCCTCGAGGGCGCGGCTGCCCAGCAATCGGCCACCACGCAGGCCCTGCAAAACCAGGTCGCCGACCTTCGCGCTCATGCCGGCCTGACGGCCGTCCACGGGCCCGGCGTCGAGGTCGATCTCGGCAACGGCACGCCGGCGCCCAGCGAGGGCGTGCAGATCGGCTATCTGATCAACTACCAGGACGTCCAGGATGTGGTCAATCTCCTCTTCGCCAATGGGGCGGAGGGGGCGTCTGTAAACGGCCGCAGGATCACACCCCTCAGCGCCTTCTCGGGCTCGGAAGGCGAGGTCATCATCGACCAGGGGCCGCCGTTGAGGGCGCCGATCAAGATCCTCGCGGTCGGCGACCGGGACCGCATGGTCGTAGCGCTCGACGCCCCGTCAGCTCTTCCCGACCTTCGAGATCGCGAGGTCCGGTTCCAGATCGCGCTTACCGTCAGCGGCAAACCGGATGTGAGGCTCCCGGCTTACGACTCGAGCCTGCAGATACCCCATGTCAGTACCTCCTAGGCGCTCCGCGGCGGCACGGCGCCGATCGGGACGCGCGATCGAGATCTGGCTCATCGCCCTGTTGGTCGCGCTGGTGGCTACCGTGCAGATTCGCAGCCAGGCGGAGGTGGAAAAGAGCCTGGTCGGCACAGACACGACCACCCTCGCCTTCTTGCTCGACGACCTGCATCGGGCCAACGACGCGCTGTCGGCAGAGACCGCCGACCTTCAGCAGAGAAAGGCCGCCCTGCGGTCGGGAGGCAGCTCCGCCGCCGACCAGGAGCTCGCCGCCGAGGCCACTCGTCTGCGCGCGATCGAAGGGCTCATCCCGGTCCACGGCCCCGGGATCGTCATGGTCGTCGACGCCTCAGGCCTGCAGGCGCTGGACCTCCAAGACGCGGTCAACAACCTCGCCGCGGCGGGCGCGGAGGCGATCTCCGTCAACGATCACCGCGTGGCGATCGGGGTTCCCATCCAGCAGACGCCGAGCGGCGTCACCATCGATGGTGCATTGGTCCTGCCACCGTGGACCATCCTGGTGATCGGCGACGCCAACCGGCTGGCGGCCACCGCCGACCTCATGACGCAGCAGATGCGCGGGGACCGGCGGGTGCGGCAGGCGACCTATCGCGTCGAGGCGGACGTCGAGATCCAGGCAGTGATGACCCAGCGGCCTTTCGTCTATGCGAACCCGTCTTAGAACCCCGCGCGCCGTTCAGGCGCGGCGCTTCCTCGGTCGCGTCTTCGTTGATCCTGCACCGTTGAGCTTCTTCAGCTCCGTCGACAGCTTGTCGAGGCGCTCGTTGACGCGGTCGATGTCGTGCCGGCTTGGGATGCGCAGCCTGCGCAGCGCTCGCTCGATCGCCTCGTCGACCATCGCCTCCAGGTCCCCGCGGCGACGCTCCACCTGGTTGACCAGGTCGCCGGGCACATTGAGCGTCTTGCGCACGTAGTCGAGCAGCGCCTGGCCGCGGTCGTGAATCGCGTCAGCGCCCGCGTCCATCAGTCGCGCGGGCCCGCGTTTCTCTGCCGAGAGGACGATTTGCGAGAGGATGACCTGCGTCAGATCCTGGCCTGTGTCGCGGTCGACGACCTGGATCTCGTGCCCGTCGCGCACCAGCTCTGCGATGCCTTCGAGCGTGATGTATCGACTCGTCAGCGTGTCGTACAGCTTGCGATTTGCATACTTCTTGATAAGGTGTCGCTGAGCGGACACCGTCAAGTCACCACCGTCATTTCGTGCTCATACTAACGCGGTGCGTTAAGGCCAACGCAAGGCATTGCAGGGGAGGTCGGGCATGGCAACGAAGAAGCGGGCGTCATCACGATCGAGGCTTTTGAATAGGGCGGTCAAGGCCGGCAGGTCCTACCTGCGGCAAGCCGAGCGACGGCTGCCGCCTGACGTCCGAAAGCAGATCGACCGCAGCATCAAGGACGGACAGAAGACGTTTGAGGGCGCGCTCAAGCAGTTGCGTACGCGCCTCGACCGGACCGCGAGCCAGGTCGACCTGGAGAAGGCGTTGAAGCGTCTCGACGGGTTGGGCAAGCAGGTGCAGGCGATTGCGCGGTCAGCAACCGCGCGCCCGGCCGCCCCAACCCCGACGCGCCGCGCCCCACGGCGGGCGGCAACAAGTCGACGGACCACCAGGGCGGCCGCTCCCAAGGCGGCTGCGCCGGCCAAGGCCGCCACGCGCAAGGCTCCTGTGCGCCGCACCGCGCCAAGGCGTCGCGCCGCGAGCAACCCAACCGTGATGCCGGCGACGGTCGAGTCCCCGTCGATGGCGATCCCCGACCCCTCGCCGAGGGAGCCCGTCGGCTAGCTCAAGGAACCGAACACCGCCACCCCGCCCAAGAGCACTGCTCTTGGGCGGAGTCGATCCCACTCCGATCGTGGCCCGGCCAGCGGATCCACCTCGTAGACCTGGAGGTCGGCCAGCATGCCTGGATCGAGAGTGCCTTTGACGTCCTCCTCGAAAGACGCATA
>DMCH01000168.1:1579-9423 GCA_003446775.1 Chloroflexota bacterium | reverse complement strand
GGGTTGGGGTCGGGCACGACCGGTAAGTCGGAGCTGAAGGCCACCGGTACGCCGGCGCGAAGAAGTGGACCATGTGCCGCCAGATGCCAGCGATCGTGGGCCCCGAAGGCCGACGGAAGCTCACGCGCGAAACGAGCGGCCATCGGCTGCATGACTGCGACCATCCGCAGCCGGGCGAGCCGGCGCTGGAGGTCGGGTGGGCAAATGGTGCAGTGCTCCACACGGTGCCGCAGCGTGACCGCGCCGGCCGACTCGACCGCATCACACATGGCCGCAATCGCGCCGTCGCCGATGGCGTGGGCCGCGACCTGAAGCCCGGCGCGCGTAGCGGTACCGACGAGCTCGCGCAGCTCAGCCGGTGTGGTTCGCCACACGCCTTTGCCCGAGCGCATGGCCACGCGTTCCGCCCCGCCGTCGACGAAGACCTTGATCGGCCCCGCCCGCACCACGCTGCCGCCGAACCCCGCTCTCAAACCGATTCCTGCCGCGGCTTCAAGCAGCTCCCATGACAAGAACTCGTTGACGCGCATCCGCAGGCGCCCTCGCTCGGCAAGCAATTGATATGCGCGGAGGTCGTCGGCGAATCCGCGGTTGACAGCGGCGCCGACCGAGGTAATGCCTCTCGAAAGGAGAAGGCGCTGAGCTTTCAGGATTCCCTCCATGCGACGTGTGAGCGGCGACCGCGGCTGCACATCGGCGACCAGCCTCATCGCGGACTCGAGGAGGAGACCGTTGGGGGTGCCGTCGCGGTCGCGACCCAGTCGGCCGCCGGGCGGGTCTTTGGTGGCATCGGTGATGCCCGCGGCCGCCAACGCGGCGGAGTTGGCGACCCGAGCGTGCCCGCCGCGCTCATCGATGAATGCCGGCCGCCGTCGCGTCGCCCGATCCAGCTCCAGCCGATGGGGCGCGCGCTTCTCGGCCAATTCGTCTACGCGGTAGCCCATGCCTTGCTGCCACTCGCCCGGCTTGAGCTCGCGGCCGTGAGCCCGAAGACGTCTGACGATCTCGGCGACGCTGCGCGCTCCGCCGAGGTCCGCGCCGAAACGCGTCAGCCCGTAATAGACGACGTGCGCGTGCGCGTCGTTGAACCCGGGCAGAACGGCGGCGCCCCTGAGGTCGATCACCCGGGTACGCTGCCCGCGCAAACCCATGACCTCGGCTCCGCCGGCTGCCATCACCTTGCCGGCGGCGATCGCAAGGTGGCTGTGTGTCGCGAGGCCATCACGCCCCAGCGTGCGAATTCGGCCGCGAGCCAGGATGAGTCCAGCTTTCACGCCACACTAAAGTAAGGAAGTGGCGGAGCCGAGGCTGTCGGAAGACGGGCTTTACTACTGGGACGGCCGCCAGTGGATCAGCACCCTGTCCCCCGACGGCCGCTCACGCTGGAACGGCTACGCGTGGGTGCCGGTGGCGCCGATGGCGCCGATGGCTGCGCCCGTCTATCCCCACTACCAGCAGCCCGCGACGGTACGCGTGCCGACGCCATGGACGAAGCCGATGCAGTACGCCGTGGGGGTCCTGTACGTACTTACGGGTCTTTATGCAGTGACCCAGCCGTTCTGGATGTCGGGCGTTATGACACAGGCCTTCAACCAGAGCCTTCAGCGGCAGGGGCTCAACCCGACCGTATCACCGCCTCCGCCGGAGTTCGTGAACAGCATGTCCTCGATGATGTCGGGGGTGCTTTGGGCCTGGGCAATCATCGTCGGGGCGTTCTGCGCAGTCATCGTGATCGGTGCCCTGATGCGATGGACCTGGATGTTCTGGGTCGTCCTGGTTTTTCTCGGACTGGGGGCCCTGGTCCTGCCGTTCAGCCTGTTCAGCGCGCTGGCTGGATACACGCCTGCGGCAAGCCTCTACGAGGTGCCTTCCTGGACAGCCTGGATCTCGGTTGTGTTTGGGGTCCCGGGCACGGCGCTCTTCGTGTGGATGCTCGTGGCCCTGATCCGCTATGGGCCGTGGGCGACCACGAAAACCGCGGCGTGGGCTGGAGCGTCGCCCGCCCCCGTTAGCTGAGCAGGCTCGCCAGCAGCTTGGGGTCGATGTTGCCGCCGCTCACCACGGCCACGGTCACGGGCCCCGGCTCTAGCTGCTCGATCGCCGCGTAGGCGAGGGCGCCCGCACCCTCGGCCACCACCTTCCCCGCGACCGCCAGCTCGGGGATTGCGGCCCGCAACCGCGGCTCGGGCACGGTGAGCCAGCGGTCGACGACTTCTTTCATCAATGGGAGCATGCGGGCATCGAAGGGCGCCGTCGTGCCGTCGGCGATGGTGTCGGGCGTGATCGAAACCGGACCATCCGCCTCGAGTGCACGCGTCCACAGCGCATAGCCGTCCGACTGAACGCCGATGACTTCGACCTCGGGCCGCAGGCCCTTGATCGCGGACGCCGTGCCCCCGATCAACCCGCCGCCGCCGACCGGTACCAGCACGCGCGCAAGGTCGGGGACGTCCTCGACCAGCTCCAGCCCAAGTCCGCCGTGGCCGGCCATCACCTCCGTGTCTGCAAACGGGTGGATGAAAACCTCGGGTTCTGATTCCCAACCCTGGTTCGAGAGCCAATCGAGGAGGGCAGGGCGCGGCATGAGCACGGGCGTCCCACCCCATCGCTTGACGCCTTCGATTTTGGTAGCCGGAGCCGTGTCGTACATCACGACTCGGCACGAAACTCCAAGCGAGTGCGCGGCGTAAGCGCATGCCTGAGCGGCGTTGCCGGCGCTGACGGTGATCAGGCCCCGGCTGCGCTTGTCCTCCGGCAGCGCCATGGCGGCGGCGAAGAAGCCACGCACCTTGAAGCTACCAGTCGGCTGCAGGCATTCGAGCTTCAACAACGCGCCGTCGACCGGCACCAGAGGAGTGCGGTGGACGTATGGGCGTGCGCGGTCGGCGGCTGCCCGGATGCGCTCCAACCCGATCACTCCTACCATTCTTCACGATGCCGATCTACGAGTACCGCTGCGAGGAGTGCGGCAAGCGCTCGTCGGCACTGCTGCCGAGCTTCTCGTCCCCCGACCCCGCCTGCCCCCACTGCGGCAAGCCGGCCCTCAAGCGACTCGTGTCGACATTCGCGACGGTCCACTCGGGCGATGACGGCGGGGATGATTTCGGTGGGGATGATCTTGGCGGCGGCGGTGACGACTTCGGCGGGGATGACGACTCCGGGGGCGGGTTCGACGGCGGCGACGACGACTACTAGTGGCGCGTCCGGGAAAGCGCTCGCCAATCCATCGGCCTAGGCGCCCGGGCTACGCTGATGCCGGCGTCGCCTCCTGTGCTCGCTCGGTCACGCATCTACGCGATGCGCTCCCTCACGTGCTCGTCGGCTCCTTGGCACCGGGCGCCGAGGCCGCGCCTTGTCGAGCTGATTCCCAGACACGCCACTAGCCCGTAGTCCCGAGCACCTCGTTCGCCGCTTTGATCAGCTCGCGGCTGTGCGCCGTGTCGCGGGCAAAGATCCTGAACAGCGTCATCCGGACCGGAAGGCGCCGGAACAGGTCGAGCACCCGGCTCTGCTGGTAGCGATCCTCGAGCGGATCGTACAGAAGGATGTCGGCGGTCTCGGTGATGGGATTGAAGGCGCGCGACTCCTGCGCGGCGACATCGACCTCGAACTCGATCTTGGTCAGCTTCGCCGGCAGCCTTTCGCGGAGCATCCGCGCGAATTGCTCACGCGTGACGCTGAGCGCCGCGCCCATGACGTCCGCCGCATCGGTATGGCCCTGGTAGATCAGCCTCCACTTGAGCTTGCGGGCGACCACGTCCGCCCAGGCCTTGCCCAGCTCCCGTCGCTGCGCGTCTCCTTCGCCAAGGGCCCACCGGTTGACCTCCGACAGCAGCGCCCACTCGGTGAACATCAGATAGGCATCCAGGCGCTCGAGCGGGTTGCCGCCCAGGACCAGCTCGACAGTCGGGCGGAAAACCTCCCGCAACTGCAGATCGATGCGGCGAACGGTGCGGTGGAAGTAGACCTGGTGATAGAGGTAGAGCCGCGCGCTCAAGAACATATACAGCGCTTCGGCGGCATGGGCGTGGAGGGTCAGCCCACGCTCGGAGATGAAGGAATAGTGAAGGATCCGCTGGACGTCCACGGGTCCCGCGGCGACACCACATATATAGGAATCGCGAGGGACGTAATCCATGTTGTCGGCCGAATACGCGCCCACCAGCGCCGGCTTCAGGACTGCCAGCCACTGGGGGGCGACGAAGCCGGCGAGATCGGGCCCCGCGATGAGGTACGCCACCCAGCGGGGATCGATGCGCTCGCGGGGCTCGAAGTCAGCGTTGGGTGACGCGCCCAGCCCGGCGACCAGCTCGGCCAGCGGCCCCGTGATCAGTGCGCGCCCGACGACCTCGTGGTCGATACCCCACGTGTCCAGGTAGTTCTCGTCGAAGAAGTGCCCGAACGGGCCGTGCCCGACGTCGTGGAGAAGTCCTGCCATGCGCATCGTCTCCTCGACCAGCGCCATCGAGGGCGTGCCCGAGCAGGTGGCGGCGAGCGAGGGGTGCAGATGCCGCGCCCACTCACCGGCCAGGTGCATGGCGCCCAGGGCGTGCTGGAATCGGGAGTGCTCGGCAGTCGCGAACACCCACCACGCACTCTGCAGCTGGTGAATGCGCCGGAGGCGCTGCAGCCACGCGCTGTCGACCAGGTCCTGCTCGGCCGACGATCCCGGCACCCCGCCCGGCCCACCCTTGGTGATGCGAAGGTATCGGTAGATGGGGTCGCTCGACAGGTTGGTGCGTGAGTACTCCGCGGGCAGGTTGGCCATCACGCGATTATCGGCATGACCAGCTCGGGCCAGCCACGTCCGCCCATCGCGTCGAGGAAGCCGTCGATCGAATTTACGAGCGGCGCCAGGCTGATGCCCCGATTGTCGGGCAGGTACGGGCGCAGGTAGTCGGCTCCGCTTCGCCATTTGTTGACCGCCCCGCGCCGGTTGCGCCGCGAGTAATGCAGGCAGCCAGCCGCGACCTGGATCAGGCCTTTGTAAAAACCCGCCTCGGGTCCTTTGCGGTCGGGCATCCACTCGTGCTCCCAGACCTCGTGCGCGTCCCAGTAGCGCCCGCTGTTGAACAATTCGACGCCACGCCTCAGGCCAGGGGTCATGAATAGGGAGGAAAGCGCCGCCCGGCGGCGGATTCGATCAGGCCCCCGTGCCCCAATCGCAGCAGGTCCTTGGCGTCCGCCCGCCCATAGGCGAAGACGAAGGGAAGCAGGAGGTCGAGGGAGCTGGAACGACCGAAGCCCGCGCACGATGCGACGCCGACCACGGCCGCATCGCCGAGACGAGCCAGCCAGAGCATGCTGCCGGGGTGCATCGGAGCCCCCAGCTGGAGGAGGTGTCCTCCGGCGTTGGTCAGCTCGGCGTAAGCGGGGTCCAGCGGATCGATCGCTGACGCGCCCGCGAAGAGGACCAGCTCCGCCCCCATCGCGGCCGCTTCGCCGTAGGCCCCCGCCACGGCTTCCGAGGTGCGCGCGACCTCGCGCACCGCGAGCACCTCGGCCCCGTACCAGCCGAGCTTGCTGGTGACGGCCGCGCGGAACAGCTCGCGCGCCCTCGGCTTCAGCCGCTCGGTGGCCACGACGAAGGTGCGGAGCGGGCGAAAGGGCAGCAGCTCGATCACCGGGCCCTCATGGCGCGCGATGCGCTCGGCTTCGTCAATCAGAAGTCCGGGAACTGCTACAGGCGTGACCTTGCACCCCGCCACCTCCTCGCCCTCCTTCACCGCCTGGCCATCCATGAGCGTGAAGACCGAGACGTAACCGAGGGCGTTGATCGCGTCCACCAGCTCGGCGCGCACCCGCACCAGGCCGCGCCTCGTCGCTATGAGCCGCGCCTGGCTCTGGACCGGGGGTCGTGCCTCGAGGTTCGGCCCCGACAGGGCCGCGGCGAGCCGCCGGGCGGCCGCATCCTCGTGCAGGTCTCCGTCCTCGAGCTCGACGACGTGGACTTCGCCGAACTGCCGAACACGATCCAGATGGTCGGGTGTGAGCACGGTGCCCTTGCGCAGGTCTGGGCCGAGGTCGTGGACGAGTACGCGTCCTTTTATGTCATCGACCCCCGCCGACCTGCCTTCCAGCCTGTGAGCACGCATTACTGGGAGCATAGATTCGATCCCATGACGACCGTGCGCCTGTACAACACCCTCACCCGCCAGAAGGAACCCTTGATCCCGCTGGAGCAGGGGGTGGTCCGGATCTACTCATGCGGCCCCACCGTCTACCGGTACGTCCACATCGGAAACCTGCGCACCTTCATGCTCCCCGACCTGCTGCGACGCGCCCTCGAGTACCTCGGCTACCGAACCGAGCAGGTGATGAACATCACCGACGTGGGCCACCTCACCGATGACACCTTCGAACGCGGCGAGGACAAGATGCTCGTCTCGGCGCGGCTGGAGAGCAAGTCACCCGAAGAGATCGCCGCCTATTACACGAAGGCGTTCATGGAAGACGCCGCCCTGGTCAACATCCGCCCGGCCGATCACAACCCACACGCGACGGAATACATCCCGCGGATGATCGAGCTCATCGGCATCCTGATCGCCAAGGGTCACGCGTACGAGGTGGGCGGCACCGTGTACTACGACATCTCCAGCTTCCCCGCCTACGGGCGTCTGTCGCGCAACAGCACCGACAAGCTGCTCGCCGGATCGAGGGGCGAGGTCGACCCACGCAAGCGGCATCCGGGCGACTTCACGTTGTGGAAGGCGGCCGGCGAGCACCGCCTCCAGGTCTGGCCGAGCCCATGGGGGCCGGGCTTCCCGGGCTGGCACATCGAATGCTCGGCGATGTCTATGTCGCTTCTGGGCGAGAGGTTCGACATCCACACCGGTGGCGCGGACAACGTGTTCCCACACCATGAGGCCGAGCTAGCTCAGTCGGAGGGTGTCACGGGCCATCGCGTGGTGAACCACTGGATGCACGGAGGCTTGCTTCTCCTCGCCGGCGCGAGGATGGCGAAGTCCGCGGGCAATTTCTTTCGAATCACCGAGCTGGAGGAGCAGGGTTTCGATCCGCTCGCCTTCCGTTATCTCGCGCTCCAGGCGAAGTATCGGACCAAGCTGAACTTCAGCACGGAAGGATTGGCCGGCGCTGACCGCGCCCTCGCGCAGCTGCGCGAAAGGGTGGCGGATTGGGCGACCGGCGACGATCCACCTCTGTCCGCCGAGGCGGATCAATTCGAAGTTCGTTTTCGAGCCGCGATCGCCGATGACCTCGACCTTCCTGCCGCCATGGCGCTGGTGGCCGCGGTCATGCGGTCGGGCCTGCCTGGAGCCGTCAAATCGCGGCTGCTGCGCCGATGGGACCAGGTGCTGGGGTTGGACCTCGAACGGAGCGCTCCGCACCTCGACTTGCCGCCGGGCGCAAGCGTCCTGCTCGACAAGCGTGAGCACGCCCGCGCCGCCAGGGACTTCAAGACTGCCGATCGGCTGCGCGATGAGCTTGCCGCCATGGGCGTGCTGGTCACCGATGCAGCGGAAGGCCAGCGGTGGAAAGTCCATCGGCGCAAGTAGGTTGCGGGTAGGCCGGATTCACTCCGGCCGTCCCAACACGTGCCACCTCACACTCCCCACGTCGCGAGGAGTTCTTTCAGTAAATCCAATCCTCTAAGGGAAAAAGAGCAGTCGCGTCGGCGAAGCCGACCCGACGATGAGGGAAAACCGCAGGTTGTCCCTCATAACAAAGTTGTGAGGCCGAGCCTTGCGGCCCGGCCCCACGAGAGGAAGGGTTCTAGCGAATCGTCCTAGGAGCTACCAGACGATGAGCAGAGAGCTCTCTGTGCTGGTGCCGGGGTTGCCTGTCCCCGACGGCTTGTGGCTGTTGCTGTTGCCGTTCCCGTT
>DMCH01000168.1:0-1266 GCA_003446775.1 Chloroflexota bacterium | reverse complement strand
TTGTCCTTGCCCTGGTTCTCGCGCGCCTTGCTGGAGGCGAAGTCACTGACACATTCGCCGATGCCATGCAGCCCGAGCGCAGCCGCCGAGGCTTTGCAAGCACCTACCTGCGTCTTGACCTGCTGGCCCCAGTTAGTCGGATTCAAGCTGCCCGTGACCGCGACCTCGGTCGCGGCGCCGGCCACGACGACCGCAGCAGCGGCGACCGCGATGCCGGTGAGCAGCTTCACCCCGAGCGCGGCTCCCGCGCCCCCCAAAAGTCTCTTCATGATCCCTCCAGACGACGGGGCTCTCCGGAATGGGATCGGCGCGGCCGCAATCGGATCGAGGATCCTGTGCAGCTCCCGCTCGAGCTCATTTTCGAAGTCGCCTGTTCCGTTCATCGGCAAGTAGGAACCAACTCCGGAGCCGAACTACCCATTTTTCTTTGCGGCGGCACGTGTCCCCGCGAGCAGTTGTTGGAGCCGGGTGCGGGCAGCCCCCAGGCGAGAGGCGACCGTCCGTTCGGGCACCCCGAGGGAAATCGCGATCTCCCGATTGGTGTACCCGTGATAGTGGCGGAGCACGATGGCCGCCGCCTGCTTCGGCGGCAGCTTGCGCAAGGCGGTCACCAGGTCGGACTGCTCCACCACCACGGCGGGATCGGCCGAAGGGGCGGGTCTTCCGACGCGACGCAGAATGGCGCCGACCTCCTGGAGCCTCTCCCGGCGCTGGTCGTTGATCGCCGTGTTGATCGCGATGCGGTGGAGCCATGCTTCGGCGGGCGCATCCGGCCGCCACGACTTCCAGGCCTTGAACGCGCGTTCGAAGGCGTCCTGGGTGCAGTCCTCCGCCGCTTCGCGGTCGCGCAGCATCGTGATCAGAGTCCCCAGGATCCGCCGATACGAGTTGCGGTAGAGGCGCTCGAAATCAGCCTCTGAACCCGGTGTGTACTCGGGGACCGCCTCCGCCGGCCCTTTCTCGCTTGACTCCGAACGAATGTTCGTATAACCTCCCCGGCGCGTGATGTCCAGCTCTCCTACGTTCGTTCCCAATGACTTTCCGGGAGAGATAACCCTGGACCATGTCATTCCCGGTGCGGCCGCCCGATTTGCTCCGCTCCCTGCTGACGTGCGCCCGGAGCTCGCGGCAGCGCTTGCCGCGCGCGGCATCGTACGCCTATACACCCACCAGGCCGACGCCTATCACGCCGTTCGCAACGGCCGCCACCTCGTCGTGGTTACGCCGACCGCCAGCGGCAAAACGCTCTGTTACAACCTCCCCGTT
>DMCH01000021.1:28738-30086 GCA_003446775.1 Chloroflexota bacterium | reverse complement strand
ATCAACAGCCTCGACGAGCTGCTGGAGCACCTGCAGCGGCAGATGGCGCAGATGCAATCCCTTTTCCAGAGCTTGAGCCCGGAGGCACGCGAGGAGCTGCGCCAGATGATGGACGCGCTCCTCCAGGACGACTCGCTCCGGCTCGAGCTTGCCCGCCTGTCCGGGTTCATGCAGGCGATGATGCCGCCGTCGGAGATGGCCGAGCGCTACCCCTTCTTCGGCGAGGACCCGCTCTCCATGGGCGAGGCGATGGGCCTGATGGAGCGGCTGCAGCAGATGGACCGGCTCGAGTCCCAGCTCGAGCGGGGGAGCTTCCGCCCGGACGACGTCGACCGCTCACTTGCGCAGCAGATGCTCGGGGATGAGGCCCGGCAAGCGCTCGACCAGCTGCGCAAGCTCACCGAGGTGCTAGAGAAAGCCGGGTACGTCGAGCGCAAAGGACGACGCATGGAGCTGACGCCGCGTGGGATGAGGCGCATCGGCCAATCGGCACTCCGCGACATCTTCGACCAGCTGAAGAAGACCCGCATGGGCCAGCACCAGCTGTTTCGCGGCGGCATCGGCAACGATGCTTCCGACGAGCTGAAGGACTACGAATACGGGGACCCCTTCCTGCTCGACCTCAAGGAGACGCTCTTCAACTCGCTGGTCCGCGAAGGCCCGAAGGTTCCCGTGCGTCTCGATGCCAAGGACTTCGTCGTGCACCGGACCGAGCATGTGACCCAGGCGTCCACCGTCCTGATGATCGACATGAGCCGCTCGATGTTCCTGCGCGGATGCTTCCTGGCGGCCAAGAAGGTGGCGATCGCCCTCGACTCGCTCATCCGCAGCCAGTACCCGCGCGACTCCCTCTACGTGGTCGGGTTCTCGAACTACGCCGTCGAGCTCAAGCCGCAGACGCTGCCCCAGCTTGCGCTCAACGACTACGTGTACGGGACCAACATGCAGCACGGGTTCCAGCTCGCGCGCTCGCTGCTGGCCAAGCACAGAGGCAATCGCCAGATCATCATGATCACCGACGGCGAACCGACCGCCCACATCGACGAGGAGAACGGGCGCGCGTACTTCGCGTACCCGCCTACATTCAAGACCATCCAGCAGACACTTCGTGAGGTGCGGCGCTGCACGCGCGACCGCATCGTCATCAACACCTTCATGCTCGAGCGCGGACCCTACCTGACGGAGTTCATCAACCAGATGACCCGGATCAACAAGGGTCGGGCCTTCTTCGTCTCACCCGACCGGCTGGGGGAGTACGTCCTGGTCGACTATGTGAGCGGCAAGCAGCGCCGGCGGACCGGCGGCCGCCGGAGTCGCATCGCGTAGTTCGCCTCCCCGCTCCGCGGGG
>DMCH01000021.1:6755-28465 GCA_003446775.1 Chloroflexota bacterium | reverse complement strand
GCCGGATGCTTATGATCGATTACGTGCCCGCCAGGCAGAGAACCACTTGAAAGCCGCCCCCAGCCGCCCCGATCTCGGAGGGGCTCCGGGAGGATCCCCCGTGCGGCGCAACCTCAGCCCGGCCGCCCTGTACGAGCACGCCATCCGCCGGGACGAGGCCGCGATCGTCTCCACCGGCGCCCTGACGGCCGAGACCGGCAAGCACACCGGCCGGTCGCCGAAGGACAAGTTCTTCGTCAAGGAGCCGACCAGCCGCGATGCGATCTGGTGGCACGCCGGCAACCAGCCGATCTCGACCGCAAGCTTCGACGGGCTGCTGGAGCGGATGCAGGAGTTCGCCCGAACGCATGAGGTCTACACGCAGGATGTTTTCGCTTGCGCCGACCCGCGGCACCGGCTGCGCGTCCGGGTGATCACCGAGTTCGCGTGGCACAGCCTTTTCGCCCGCAACCTGTTCATCCGGCCGAACCCGGACGAGCTTCTCGATTTCGAGCCTGACTTCACCGTCATGGCTCTCCCTTCGGTCAAGGCCGACCCGGCCCGCGACGGAACCCACAGCGAGACTTTCATCCTGGTCAACCTCGGCCGGCACACCGTGCTCATCGGCGGCACCGAGTACGCCGGCGAGATCAAGAAGTCGATCTTCACCGCGCTGAACTACCTGCTGCCGGCCAAGGGTGTCTTTCCGATGCACTGCTCGGCCAACGTTAATGAGGATGGCGGCGATGTCGCCATATTTTTCGGCCTCAGTGGCACGGGCAAGACGACGCTCTCGGCCGATCCCAGCCGCCGGCTCATCGGAGACGACGAGCACGGATGGAGCGACTCGGGCGTGTTCAACTTCGAGGGCGGCTGCTACGCGAAGACGATTCACATCCGCAAGGAATCCGAGCCCGAGATCTTCGCCGCGGTCGAGAGCTTCGGGACGATCCTCGAAAACGTCGTTTACGACCCGCGCACGCGGGTGCCCGATTACGACTCCGATGAGAAGACCGAGAACACGCGCGCGGCCTACCCGGTCGACCTGATACCGAACGCAGTGCTCTCGGGCACCGGCGGGCATCCGCGCAACGTCATCTTCCTGTCCGCGGACGCCTACGGCGTGCTGCCTCCAGTAGCGCTCCTCGATGACAAGCAGATCCGTCACTACTTCCTCTCCGGCTACACGGCCAAGGTCGCGGGCACCGAGCGTGGCGTCACCGAGCCGGAGCCCATCTTCAGCACCTGCTTCGCGGCTCCATTCCTCGTGCTGCCTCCGGAGACGTACGCCGACATGCTCATCGACCGCGTCAATCGGCACCACGCGCAGGTGTGGATGTTGAACACGGGCTGGGTGGGCGGTCCCTACGGGATTGGTAAGCGAATGTCGATTGCCCACACCCGCGCGATCGTGAGCGCAGTGGTGGAGGGCAGGCTCCGCGACGTGTCTACGCACACTGATCCGATCTTCGGGCTCCTCATCCCCGACAGTGTCCCCGGCGTCCCGTCAGAGGTGCTCGACCCCCGAGGCGCCTGGACCGATGCCGATGCATACGATCGCCAGGCGCTCAAACTCCGCCGCCTGTTCGAAGAAAACATTCACGCCATCGGCAAGAACGCCTCGACCGCGGGCTAGGGCGTCTGAGTGCGAGTTGCCATCGTCGGCAGCCGGCGCTTTTCCGATCCGGAGCGCGTCACCGATTACGTGAAATCCCTGCCGCCGCGCGCCTCCATCATCACGGGCAGCGCAAGCGGTGTGGACGCCGCGGCGACGAAGGCGGCCCGCGCCAAGGGCATCCCCGTCCAGGTCATGCCGGCGTCGTTCGACGAGCTGGCCGACGCGAGCAAGTCCGCAGCGCGCAACCAGCGGCTGGTCGACGCGTGCGATGTGCTGGTCGCGTTCTGGGACGGCGCCTCTAAGGGCACGCGCGCGACCGTCGAACGCGCGCTCGACTCGGGGAAGGAAGTCCACGTGTTCGTGCTGACTAAACTGGGCTGATGACCGTCGCGATCGCCGTCCGCACGCGGCTCTTCGCCCGGCTACGCGAACAGGCGGGCACTGACGCCGAGACGGTCGAGGTGCGACCGGGCGCAACCGTGGACGACGTCTACGACGCGCTCCAGAAGTTGCACCCGGCACTCGACCCCAACCGCGAATCGGTGCGCGCCGCCGTCAACCAGGAGTTCGCCGAGTGGGACGTGATCGTCGCTGCCGGCGACGAAGTCGCGTTCATCCCGCCGGTGAGCGGCGGGGCGCATGGGGTCGGCGTCCTGTTCGAGCTCACCACCGACCCCCTGGACGCGCGCCGTATCGAAGCCGCCGTCGCCCACAAGAGCGCGGGCGCCATCTGCACCTTCACAGGTGTGGTCAGAGACAACTCGCGAGGTCGCTCGGTTACTCACCTCGAGTACGAGGCTTACGCCGAGATGGCCACTGCCGAGATGCGCAGGATTGCGGGCGAGATCGCGGAGCGGTGGCCGCAGGCGCGCGTCGCCATGGCCCACCGGACGGGCCGATTAGAGATCGGCGAGGCATCGGTGGTGGTGTCCGTCTCGTGCCCGCATCGCGCCGAGGCGATCGATGCGTGCAGGTGGGGCATCGACCGCCTCAAGGAGTCGGTGCCGATCTGGAAAAAGGAGCACGCGCCCGACGGCACATTCTGGATCGAGGGAGATCAAGCCAAGCAGAGCCCCGCCTGACGCGCCTGGGTTACCTGAATCTCCCCACCTGGCCGGCTCCTCCCGCGCCTGCGGCGCGGGGGCCCCAGTGGAAGCCTTCCTCCCCGCATGGCGGGGAGGTGAATTAGTTCTTGACGCGAGCGACCGAGACGCCGTCCCTGATCGGGACGACCACGCTGTCCAGGCGAGGGTCGTTCGCCACCAGCTGGTTGTAGAACGCGACGTTGCGCGACTGCTGGTTCGTCGGCTTGACCACGAGGCCCTGGCGTAGGGCGTTGTCGGCGATCAGCAGCCCGCCGCCGTCGAGTCTCTGCATGCACAGGTCGAAGACCTTGCGGGTGACGTCCTCGGAAGGAAATGAGTTCAGCAGGTCGATGAAGCAGGCGTCGAACCGGGCGTTCAGCTTTTCGAGCCCGCGCACGGCATCCTGCTCCAGCACCAGAGCCTTTTCCGCGAGGCCGGCCGCCGCGAAATTGGCCCGAGCCCGCAGCGCCCGTTCGTGATCCGTTTCGAATGTGGTCAGGGTGCCGCCGGACGTCCCGCGCAGGAGCCAGATCCCGCTGTAGCCGATGGCGGTCCCGAGCTCGAGCACTCGCTTGGCATTGGCGATGCGCACAAGGAGGCTGAGGAACGCGCCCTCATGTGCATCGACGATCGGGATGTTTTCCCGGAGGGCCTCCTCCTCCATCCGCGCCAGGACGGGATCGCGTGGCGCCAGAAGGCTGTCGAGGTATGCCTGCAGCTCGTCGGTGACCTGCACGGTATTCATGCCAAGAAGCCTAATAGCATCGGCTGCAGCGTTGCGATGTAAGCGTCCAGGCGTTCAACTGCATTCGCAAGGACGACCTCGTCGAGCTGCGGCGCGGGCAGGGTTTCGTAGAGCCGCGTCCATCCCCGATCCCAAGGCTCGAGCTCTGCGCGGGGCAGCCGCGCCTTGACCTCCACCATGCGCTCGCGGAAGTATTCGAAGGCTCGCTGGTTGGCGCCGGCCGAGCCCTCGAAGTGAAGGCCGACCTCGAGGCGTCCAGCGCCCGTGTGATGCCAGACCTCGAAATGGAACTCCGGGTGGCCGTAATGGAGCTTGGTCAGGCGGCTGTGGCCCCGGGCCGTCTCAAACGTCCGCAGCTCCTTCGGCAGCTTCGACTTGACTCCCTTGCGCAGACCGGTGAAGAAGTCCGCCGGCGCCAACGCCGTGCCACGTGCCAACCCGTTCGAATATATCTCGTACAGTTTCGGCAGTGGCTTTCATCCCGACGGTTACGGAGAACGAGGGCGGCAACCGAGAGCGGTCATTCGACATCTACTCGCGTTTGCTCAAGGACCGCATCATCCTCATCGGCCGCCCCATCGACGATGTTGTCGCCAACCTGGTGGTGGCGCAGCTCATCTACCTTGCGGCGGACGACCCAGAAAAGGAGATCCAGATCTACGTCAACTCCCCCGGCGGCGCCGTCAGCGCCGGGTTCGCGATCTACGACACCATGCAGTACGTCCAATCGCCGATCTCGACGGTCTGCATCGGGCGCGCCGCCAGCTTTGGCACGGTCGTCCTGATGGCGGGCGCCAAGGGGAAGCGATTCTCTCTACCCAGTGCGACGATCCACATGCACCAGCCGCTGATCGGCGGCAAGGGCCTTCAGGGCCAGGCCAGCGACCTTGACATCCACGCGCGAGAGATCGTGCGCATCAGGACCGTCCTCAACGAGCTCATCTCCAAGCACACTGGTCAGCCGCTCGAGCGAGTTGAGCGTGACACCGACCGCGACTTCTTCCTCACTCCCGAAGAGGCGATCGAGTACGGCTTGATCGACTCGATCATCCAGCAGACGCCGGTACCCGTCCTGGCAGCCACCCACTGACCCGAACCAGGAGCCAGCCGACCACCAGGACTCCGATGATCGCCGGCAGCGGAGCCGGCACGAGCGCGGCGACCAGGGCGCCGACCGAGAGCAGCAGCCAGTCATGCCAGCGCGCCTGGCCCCAGATCGCCAGCGCCAGGCCGACCAGCACGAGGTCGGCCGGCAGGGCGTGTGGCGCGGCCAGGACTCCACCGGCTACGAGGATCGCTGTCTGTCCATCGAAGCCGTTTCTGCATCGCCGCGCCACAAGCACCACGCCGGCAACTGTGAGCACGGTGAGAATGGCCACGGCGTAGATCTGCCACGTTGTGGGCAGGAGCGTGCCCAGGTGTGGAAGGTCGACCTCGCGGCTGCCCGGCGTGACCGTCGTACCCGTCGGCGCCAGCCAGTCGAAAACCCAGCGTGGGTTCAAAACCGCGACCGAAGCCCACAGCAACACACCCGCAGAGGCCCAGCCGGCGAGCACACGCCACCGCCGTGCCAGCAGGAGCGCGGCGCCGAGCGGCAGCACCAGCTGGGGTTTCACCAGGGTGAGGCCGAGCGCAAATCCGGCGAAGTACGGGCGTGATCGGAGCGCGAGCGCCGCGCCGATCCCGAGCACCACCAGGCCGTCGACCTGCGCATTCAGCAGCATCAGGGCCGTGGGAACGGAGGCGAATGCGGGCAGGATCGCCGACGGCGGGCGCGGCCGGACCGCAAGATACGCGCCCAGCGCCAGGCAGGCCAGGCCGAACAGGATCCACAGCCGGCCGCCGATGTCGGTACCGAGCGCCTCGAACGGAACCGCGATCAGAGCGACCCAACCCGGGGCCAAGAAGGGGAGGATGCCCTTGATGCCCAGCGTGACCAGGACCTTGCCGCCGGTGACCTGGAACTCGACCTGCTTCTGCCGGTCGAGGTCGTAGAGGTGGCTCGGGTCGGTGACGATGAGCCGCGCACCGGTCGCGAAGGCCGGCCAGTCCGAATTGATGATGTCGTCCTTGCTCTCGATGAGGGGATAGATGACGAAGCCGACCGCGACGGCAAGCAACGCCACCGATCCTCGCCACCTCCAATGCGACCTCACACCGCCCTCTCGATCCGCAGCACCCTGGCGACGGGCGCAATCAGGCCACCCTGAAGGAGAAGCGACAGCAGTACGACGCCATAGGCGACGATCGATACGCGCTTGTCGACCTGCGTGAGATCCGCGACTGAGAGTGCGAGCGCAACCGACAACGCCCCACGCAATCCCGCCCAGAAAGTCAGGTGACGCCAGCGCCACGGGATCGCACGTGCTCGCCAGTCGAGTGCGCCGAGCAAGCCGTAAACGGGCACGGCGCGTGTGAGCAGCATGATCGCGAACGCGCCGATGACGAGTCCGGCCACCGGGAGAAGCTTGGATGCCGGGAGCGCGGCGCCGACGAGGATGAACAGGACCGCGTTGAGGACGAAGGCGAGCAGGTTCCAGAAGCCGAGCAGCTGCGTTCCATGGAGCTTGCCGGCCGAAGACCCGTACCGCGCGATGACGACGCCCGCCGCGACCACCGCGACGATGCCGGATGCGTGGATGATGTCCGCGGCCAGATAACTGCCGTAGGCGATGACGAGGGTGGCCAGGATCTCGAGCGGCGCGTCCTCGGCCGCTCGCATCAGTGCGACGCCGAGGAAACCCACGGCGAGCCCGATCACCGCGCCGCCGAGACCTATCTCTACCAAGCGAAGAGTGGCGTCGCCGAACGATGGCCGGCCCGCAAGGATTGTGGCCAGCACCGCACTGAAGACCGCGACCCCGGTGCCGTCGTTGAAAAGGCTCTCGCCCTCGAGAATCGCGGCCAGTCCGGCCGGAGCTTTGATCTGCCGGAGCAGCGTGACCACTGCGATGGGATCGGTGGCGGCGAGGATCGAGCCGAGCAGCATGCCGCTCGCCCAGCTGAAACCCAACAACAAATGAGTGAGTATCCCGATCAGAAGGACGGTCGTCGCGACCCCCACAGTGGCCAGCAGGCCGACGGGCAGGAGTCGTCGTTGCAGCTCGGACAGGTCGAGAGTCAACGCGGCCTCGAACACGAGCCCTGGCACGAAGGCCAGCAGGATCACGTCGGCGCCGATATGCGGCAGCTGTGCGCCGGGCAGCAGCCCGACGACGACGCCCGCACCGGCAAGCACCACTGGGTAAGGCAGCATGCGGGCGCGCCTCGAGACCAGGCCGAGGACGGTCGCAAGGGCGCCGACCAGGACCAGCAGGAGCAGGAGTCGCTGCTGAGGCGACAACTAGATTTCTAGGACCATGCCGTCCCGCGCCGCCTTGACCTCTGTGCCAAGGCGCTGGGTGAGGTCGGCGGCCAGCTCCCAGGGGTGGGCGCGCCACACGGTCATTCCAAAATGCGTGAGGATCGCGAGCCGCGGCTTGGCGTCGCGGATGATGCGCTCGGCGTCGGCGAGGCACAGATGCGGGAGGCCGGCGCGACACTCCATGAGCACGAGGTGGATGATCATCACCTCGGCTTTGTGCTGCTCGGCGATGCCTTCGTAGTACTCGGAGTCCGTCACCCAGCCGAGCTTGTCGCCGAAGCGGAACCCGAATGTCTCCGCCTGGTGCACATGGCGGGGGCTGGTTGTGAATGCAAGGCCGTTGACGTTGTAAGTCGTCTCGGGCTGGAGGCGCACGACCTCTTGCGGAAAGTGCCGGAGGTACTGAAGCACCACCGGATCGTCGTCGAGCGCATCGGAAGGACAGAACAGCCGGCCGCGGTGCCGAAATCCGCCCTCGGTCATCGCCTCGACCATCACGTTGACGTCGCCGGCGTGGTCGAGGTGTCGGTGGCTGAGGACGATCGCGTCGAGCTTGGTGAGATCGACCTTGCGCTTGGCGTACTGGACGATGGCGCCGGGTCCGGGATCGAGACTGAGGCGCGCGCCGCCTTCCTCCAGGTACAGGCCGCCGGACGCCGCGAGCTGCTTTGCAACCATGAACCGCGCTCCGGCTGTGCCCATGAACGTGACCTTCACCTCCCCCTCCCCACCCCGTGGGGAGGTCGCCCCCGCCCGCTTTGCGGGCGCGGGCGGGTGGGGAGACTCACTTCAGCAACTTCGGTCAGAGATGCTTCGGTCTTCGTGCCGAAGTAGCGCTCATACAGCTCCGCCACCCGTTCCAGCGTGTCGATCTCCTCGACCGGCTTGTCGTCGCGGATTAGCACGATGCGGGGAAAGCGCAGCGCATAACCGCTGGCGTGGCGGCCCGAATGCTGGATCGAGTCGAACGCGACCTCGAGCACGACCTCGGGCTTCACGACGCGCGCCCAGCCTCGATCGTCGACCGTGAGGCTCATGAACCGCTTGGTCATCTCAGCGATCTCCGCATCCGTGAGCCCGGTGTACGCCTTGCCGACGTTCACCAGGCGGCCGGTGGCGGTGTCCTTGACCGCGAACGTGTAGTCCGACAGCACGCCCTTACGCTTGCCGTGTCCCCACTCCACCGCTGTGACGACGACGTCAAGCGTCGCCAGGGGCCGCTTGAGCTTCAGCCACGCGAGGCCGCGGCGCCCGGGCGTGTAAGGGCTCGCCGGGTCCTTGGCCATCAAGCCTTCGTGGCCGCGCTCACGCGTGTCGGCGAAGATCCGGTCGAGGTCGGCCGGGCTCGTCGCCTCCTCGAGGCGCGCGAGCAGGAAGGGATGCTCGACGCCGAGTCCCTCGAGCAGGCGCCGGCGCTCTGCGAGCGGTTCGTCGAGCAAGGAGCGGCCGTCTAGGTAAAGCAGGTCGAAGATCACCAGCACGACAGGCACCTCGCGGCGAAGGTCCGCCGTGACCTGCTTGCGTCCGAGCCGGTGCTGGAGCTCGAAGAACCGCAGGACCTTTCCGTCTCGATGGGCCAGGACCTCGCCGTCGAAGAGGACCGCGTGCTCGAGCTTGGGAGCGTTTTCGGCCAGCTCCGGAAAGGCTCTCGTCGTCTCTTTCAGGTCGCGTGAGAAGAGCTCCACCCGACCATCCGCGTGGTGAAGCTGGCAGCGAACGCCGTCGTACTTCTCCTCCGTCCACACCTTCTCCGCGCCCATGCGCTCGAAGGCCTCGGCGGCCGTTTCGACCGGGCTTGCCAGCATGAAGCGAATGGGCTGGAACAGGGTCAACTTGCTCGTCTCGATGAGGCCGCGCTTGACTCGCACCGCGGTCTCGCCGATGTCTCCGGTGATGAGGTGGACACGCCTGACTTGCGTCACCGGCTGCCCGAACGCCTCGGCGATGGCGGCCTCCACCAGCCCCTCGCTCAGGCCGATGCGCATCTCGCCGGCTATGACCTTGACCACGAATCGAGCCGCCTCCGGGTGGAGCCGGCGCAAGAGCTTCTCGAGCGGCGCTGCCTTGGCGGCCCCGCGGGCTGTGCGAATTCCTTCCAGCGTCTTCTCGACCTCCTCCAGCGGTACGTCGCCGTTCTCGGTGCGCCCTTCGAGTGCTTCGCCCGCCCAGTCGCCGAAGTCCGAGTGCTTGCGGAAGAGACTCTGCAGCTCAGTGTCGTCGCGGCCCGAGATTGCCCCCACCACCTTGCTGAGCGCAGCCCAACCGAGGCCGAGCGTCCGGCGCTTGGACTGTCCGAACGGTCGACCGGCCATGAAAACAGCCGCCCTTCGAAGGTCGTCGTCGTTGTCCAGGGAGCGAAAGTAGGCCGCGAGCACGCGCGTTTTCTCGAGGGTTGCGGATGTACCGCCCACGGCTGCCCCGGTGCGCGCGAAATCAAGCATGTCTGGGTACGGTGGCCTATCGTAAGTCGCGTGCGGCGTTGTCCTTACCTGGAGGAGCTCGTCAAAGATCAGCGCATGTTTCTGCGCGTGTATCGCTTCGACTGCCATGTCGACCACATGTCGAAGCGCCAGTACGCGTTGACCGACAGCCCTCCGATCTGCGTGCGCAACTTCGAGGATTGCCCGTTATACCAATCCGAAAAGCGGCGCGAGGACCAGATCATCACGAGGTACACCGATTGAGCGCGTTGGACGCGCACCAGCGCGGTGGGGGCGTGAGCTGCGCCATCTGCGGGGCGCCGGCTCTGCCGCTCGATGGAATCTGCGTGTTCTGCCACGCGCCCCTGGATAAAGAGGACGCGCCGATCGAGCTGCTCGACTACCTGGTGGAGCGGATCCCGATCGCCAAGGTCAAGCGCGGCCATCTCAATCGGGGCCCGATCACCGAGGTTGTGTTCGAGCTGGGGGGCCGCACTCTGCGCGCGCGGTGGAACAAAGAGGAGCTGGAGTTCCACCCTCCGGTCCTGCTCACCGCGTGGCTCGACCTCCTGCTGTCACGACTCAGCGACGCCGCCGCCGGCGACGCCGACCTGCGCCGGGCGGTGCTTCGCTCCGGCTGGGCTTTGCGCTAGAGGGCCAGCGCGAGTTGTTCCGTCGCCTCTAGAGCCGAGGCCCGGATGCCCCGTTTGCGAAGATGCCGCGCGAAGTCCTCGGTGTAACCGTGCACGGTGTACACCTGGTCGGCGCCTGATCGCTCGACCACCTCGATGAGCTCGTCGAAATCGCAATGGTCCGAGAGGTCGAAGGTGGCGTCGGCGCCGAACAGCCGCGCGAACTCAGCGTCCTTGGCCCAGCCCGAGATCAGCGCCGTCCGGTAGCGGCCGAGACGCCGCACCTCGTCCTTCCCCGCCGGAGGCGCGATGACCACTCGACCAGAGGGTGTGTTGCCGTTGAGCTCGACCCATTCCGGAAGCGGGCTACCCGCGCTCTCGTATGCGCGTGCGCAGGGAACACATCGGCTCTCCAGGGCGAATTCGAAACCGTAGGGCGCGAGCGCGAGCATCACCTCTTCGGTCTTGCCGAGCGCGTGGCAAAGCAGCACCGGCGTCACATTGCTGTCGAGG
Organism: Chloroflexota bacterium; assembly: GCA_003446775.1. Classification (GTDB taxonomy): domain Bacteria; phylum Chloroflexota; class Dormibacteria; order Dormibacterales; family Dormibacteraceae; genus UBA10449. The sequence continues at coordinate 18,109 of DMCH01000021.1, read as the reverse complement.
GCGAGGCGACACCAGCGCGCGATCGACTCGACCGTCGAGTCCGGATCGCCAAACCGAAAATGCGGGCGCCCGTACGTGCTCTCCATCACCAACACGTGCGCGCGAGGCACGTGCGTCGTCCCACGTCCGCCCGGTTGGCGTAACTTGATGTCGCCTGTGTAGAGAAGGCTCGTGCCTTCATGCTCGAAGCGGAGCTGCGCGGAGCCGAGCATGTGCCCGGCCGGGTGAAGCGTCACGGTCGCCGGCCCCCGCCGCATCGGCTCGTCGTATCCGAGCATCCGCCAGCCGCGCGGGCGGCGCGCATCGGGGATGAGCGCCAGTGTCTGCGGCGTAAGCAGCGCTTCCTTGTGGCGCCGGGCGTGATCGGTGTGCGCATGGGAGATGAAAGCGAAGGTGCGCACGACGAGGGGGTCGAGGTAAAGGCTGTGCTCCGGGAGGGAGACGCCGTGGTCCCAGACGACTTCGCGTGTCACGACTGCGTCGCCTCAAGGCGGAATCGGTCCTGAGTCGAGAACAGGGACGCGGGCGCGTCGACGCCGAGCGCCGCATAGACCTCGAACGGGATGCCGATGTCCACGACCCACACCTCGCCAGCATGGCGGGGTCCGTCGCGGTTCACCAAGCCGGCCTTGGGCAGGCCCAGGGTGACAGTCGTGTGCGCCTGCACAGTGGGAGCGTAGGCGACGCCGGAGTCCGCGTCGAGGCCCGACGGCAGGTCGACGGATACGACCCGAGCGCTGGACGAGTTGATGGATTCGATCCACTCCGCGAATGCGCCCTCAGGCGGCCTCGACAGGCCGGTTCCGAAGATGCCGTCGAGCACTACCTCGGCGCCTCCGAGCGTGAACGTGTTGGCAACCTCCACGCCCAGCTTGCGCAGAACGTCGAGCTCACGTGCGGCCGCACCGCGCAGACGCGTGACGTCGAGGCATGACACCGACGCCAGCCGGCCCCACCGTCGCAGGTGTCGCGCGGCAGCGAGCGCGTCGCCGGCGTTGTTGCCCACACCACACACGACCGCGGTGGGGCCCTGGCAGAACCGGGCGACCTGCCATCCCGCCGCCTCCATCAGCCAGTCGACCGCGACGCCGAAGCGCTCCTGCGCCAGGGCGTCGGCTGCCTTGACCTGGGCGCTACTGAGGGTGGGGAGGGCGCTGGACGACAAATGAGCAGTAGGGGTCACGACGGTGGATGGAATCGGCCTGCGAGACGGCGGTGCCCAGCAACTGCGAGAAAAGATGCGGTGTGATCGTGCAGACCTGGGGGAACTTGAGCGCGGTGTTGCGGAAAGGGCAGTTGTGGATGGTCACCTTCACACCCTCGGCCGTTTCGGTCTGTTCGGCGAGCGTCCCCGCCCGGCCGATCCACGCCACCACACGGTGCAGCTTGTCGTCGAATTCCAGCCCTTCCAGGGTGGGCGCGATGGCGTTGGCATGGCGAGTGGCCATGCGCGCGAAGACTTCGTCCAGGGCGTCCGGGCCGCCCATGTCCTGGACCTCCTGCAGCACCATCGACGCCAGCTGGCCGTAGCGCTTGGGGAACACCGAATCGGCGCGCTCGGTGAGCGAGAAGAGGAGGGAGGGGCGGCCGCGGCGGCGGCGTTCCGGGTGGCTGACCACGAAGCCATCCCGCTCGAGGTTGGTGAGGTGCTGCCGCACCGCGTTGGGGGTCACGCCGAGATCGGAGCTGATCGTCTCGGCGCTGGCGTCGCCTTTACGCCGGAGCAACTCCAGGACTTCCATGCGGGTGGAACGGCCGGCGATGGTGGTGGGCATATCCGGACGCTGGCCAGGGATGCTAGCACAGCCCCAGGCTATTTATTACAGGTAGATCTTGACAAAATCGCCGAGGTTCGTAAACTTTGAACCAGAAGAGGGATAAAGCATGATCAAACAAGCCAGTCACGCCATCGAGCACATGACCGCGAAGGAGCGCCGGATCCAGCGCGCCAAGTACGCGCGCCGGAACAAGATGCATCTCATCGACAAGCTCCTAAACGAGCTCGAGATGCTCAACCTTGCCGACCAGCGGCAGATGCCGCCGGTGCTCTCGGTCGCCATCAACAAGGTCATCGAAGAGTCGCCCGAGGTGACCGTCCTGGCCCAGGCCAAGCCCGCCTCCGTGATGGAGGCGATGGACGCCCTGTATGAGATCCAGGACAGCCTGATGTACAACCAGATCGAGGACGAGTAAGGCTCTCAACCCTAGCGTCAAACGGAGGCCGGGTTCCAACGAACCCGGCCTTTTCCTTGCTCTGGCGATCACCCGCGGCGGCGCAAGCGCGGGAGCAGCCTGACCAGGCCGCCGGCGACGGCGAACAGGGTGATCCCGGACACGATCAGCACCACCGGAAAGCCGAGCGACTGTGCGAAGTGCCGAAAGCCAACCTCATTGACGACGATGAACAACGCCACACCGCCGGCGATGGCGTATCCGGCGCTCCCGCGCGCGCGTGCCAGCCCGAATGCGACGAGGGCGAACACAATCGCGAGGTACTCGAGATAGTTGCTGTCCGCGTTAAAGGAGAGAGACAGTGCGGAGATCGTGGGCGGCAGCAAGACCGCGAACCTCAGGACTTCGCGCGCCCAGCGGCGCTCGTGGCCGCGCGTGATCGTTTCGGAGAGGATGGCCAGGATCACGGCCGCGACGAGCCAGGTCACCAAGACGCCAGCGGTTGGCAGCGTACGCGCGTAGTTGTCGAATGCGCCCGCCGTCGTGTAGGCGAGGGCGGCGGTCACAACGGCTAGCAACGCCGCGCCTGCGCGCCATAGAAGCACCGCAGCGATGACAAAACCGATCGCCGCTCCAAGCATGATCGACCCGCTGGTGTCCGGTTCATCCTGGTAGCCGTAGCGCGACGCCTGCGTGAGGACATTGGCGTCGACGAACGCCTGCGAGAACCAGACCGCCGCGGCGACGGCCGCCACGGTCCAGCCCGCGGCTCGCGCGCGTCGCGCGGCTCCGGTCGCGCCCACCCTTCTCAGCAGCTCACCCGCGGCCAGGCCCGCGGCCGTCACCAATCCGAGGATTACGAGCCGACCGGCTGAGCCGAGATTCGCATACTGGGTGCCGTACAGAAAGCCGACGCCGACCAACAGGACGACGGTGCCGATATAGGCGATCACTTCGCTGACCGAGATGCCTGTCGGCCGGTCGGTCACCGGATGGCCCGCCTCGAACGCCTCGATTCGGGCCGCGGTGGCGGCGTCGATAATGCCGGCAGCCTGCCAGGCCGCGATTCGGTTCCTCAGGCGTTCCTCCTCCGGGTTGGTTGGCGCTGGGCCCTCTGGCGGCGGCTCGTTGTTTCCCACGGCCTACGTGCAGTCGCCGCCCGGCGCGATATCGGTCGTGACCCCGGCAGCGATCTTCTGAAAGCCCGATGTGGCGTTGAAAAGAAAGATGCCGGTGCGGCCGATGAACCAGATCCCATGCGCGTCCGCGTGGTGGCGGGGGCCCACGGTTGCGAGCGCGACCCCGGCCGGCGCCGTCACCAATCTTGGTCCTGTGTTGGGATCGAGATAGACGAGGCCGGGCGAATGTCCGGTGAGCACGACGAGCAATCCACCTTGCCGGTCGGCCGCGATCAGGGCGATCGTCGTGCCGGCGGCGGCCGTGTACACGGTCGTAGTTTTGAGCAAGCCGCCGGCCTGCAGGTTTGCTCGTAGGACAGTGGTCGGAGGTGGAGCGCCCAGCACGCCCGGAGAGTTCACGCCATACGCAAACGTCCCACCGCTCGCCGTCGCAGTTGCCGGGGCCGTCGTCACTTCACGCCAATCATCGGTCCCGGCCGGTTGTGTGATCACTGTGATCGCATGCGTAGTGGGGTCGAGCAGCCAAAGGCCGCTCGACGCCGGCTGATTCTGGACGAGCACAACGCCTGCGCCCGTATAGGCGAGCGGGGTCAGGTTGATCGGATTGGCGATCGGGATCTCCGAGCCGGTGGCAGCCGCAAGCCGCAGGCTGCCGTTGGGGTGGAGGTAGGTGTAGTGCAGCAGGTCAGGCGAAACCAGCTGCGGAGGCGCGGGCAACCACTTGCCGGCGATCGGCGAAAAAGTCCCCAGACCGACCCCGAAGAGCTGCGGTGAGGTCACCGTGCCCCAGAACGGCACAGTGCCACCGCCGCTCACCTGAAAGTCCGCGACCTTGACGATCGAGTCGGTCGGATCGTCGGTGGCAACGCCGGACGGCAGCGCCAGGTAACCAAGTACCTCGCGATTGCCTCCCTGGTCGACGCGCAGGTTCACTGGCATCTTGCATGGGAGAGTGACTGCTGAAGTTGACGAAGCCATCGGCGACGGTAAGGGCGGACCGACAGCAGAGCCGTGCGCGCAGCCGCCCACCAGCACGATCGCCATCGCGACTCCAAACCAGCGCATGTGCCGCGCGCGGCCGCGCCCAGGCGACATCACGATTCGCCAACAATACCCTGGGCCTTCGAGGCCTCCCGAAACCATCACCTGATCGGGCACTCGGCCTAAATTACGCGTCGATGGAAGCCGCTGATGATGTCAGGGCACTCGCGCCCCTTGGGTCCTACCAACGCCGGTGGTGGGTGATTTTTGCGTACATCATGGTGGTCGGTGCCGTCCCCATGGTCCTGGTCTTGGCATCGGGCCGGCACCTCTCCTGGCCATCCGTCAACTTCACGTTGTCCTTCATCGGTATCGGCGTGCTCGGCTGGGCATATCTCTGGCTTTGGCACGCCAACACCAGGTTGTTGATCGGACGCGCCGTGGTCGGATACCAGGACCTTCTTGGGCGGCGCCGCTTCTGGCCGACCTCGGACATCGCCCGCATCGTCCAGGTCACGATCGCATACTCATCGCGGTACCGAGCGTACATACCGCAATCGCTCGTGCTGCTGATGGATTCGGATGGGCGCTGTCTCTGCAAGGTGAAGGTCGCGGCGTGGACTCGGGACGCCGTCGACTCGTTCACGACAGCCGCGGGCCGCACTCCGGAATATCTGGGCTTATACAAGCCGCGGCAGGCCGCCAAGGAGCTCCCCGGCTCGGTCGGCCTTATGTACGCGCACCCCGTCTGGTGGACCGCGATCTTCGCAGTGATCGTCATCGCCGTCGGCGCTCTATTCGACTGGTATTTCGTAGTCAGCCGGTAGTAGACGCGGGGTCGACGGCTATGTCACTGCTCGGTGACGGGCCGCCAGCGCGAACGAGGCGACGCAGCCGACCGCCACCAACGAAAGGACCGCCGGGGCCAGGCCGATGCCGAATCGCGCGATCAGCGCGCCGATGCCGCCGGGGATCACCGCCCCGCCGACCATGGACGCCGGAAACAGCCACGACGTGACGCGAGCGTCGCCCGGCCTGAGCTTTGCGAGCCACACGATGCCGGTCGGAAAGATAGGAGCGATCGCCAGGCCGGCGACGATGTAGGCGACCGGCGCGGCGGCTGGGATCAGCGCGCTCAGCAGCGCAACGGCCGCCACCGCGGAGGCGGTGATCACGATCGCGCTTTCGGGCATGCGCGCCGGCACGAGGGCGGCCAAGAGCCTGCCCGCCGCAAGCGCCAGCCAGAAACCGGACGTCAAAGTCGCGGCCTCCACCGACTGCAAACCAACCGACTCGAGATGAGAAGGCATCCAGCCGCCGATTCCCGCCTCCATCCCGACGTAAAGCGCAAAGCCAACCATGAAGATCGCGAGCAGGAAGGCAGACGAGTCCGCGGTCCTCGAGGACGTGAACGGCAACCGCCCGGAGACACCGCTGACCAGAGGCCAGAGCGCGAAGGCCACCACGGCGGCGCCTCCATACAGAAGGGCCAGGTGCGTGCGGCCGACGGTCGAGACGAGGATGGGACCGGCCACGGCGCCGACGGCGAAAGTGCCGTTCAACGCATTCAGCACCGCGGTGCGCCGCACGCCCTCGCTGTGGGCGACGAGCTGGTTGCAGCCGATGTCGAGCGCGCCCCACCCGATCCCGAGCACGAACACGGCGCCCAGGAACGCCGGCCATGAAGGCGCCACGGCGACGCTCGCGCATCCGACGCCGAGGCAGGTAACTGCGCCGAGCATGAATGTGCGGCTCGACACCCGCTGGAGCACGCGCATCGAGGCGAGGACCCCGACGAGTGCCCCGGAGAAATGGGTGGTCAGAACTCCGCCGGCGACGGCCAGGCTGATGTCGAAACGGCGGGCGAGGTGCTCGAGCAGGGGGCCGTATGCCGAGCCCAGAATGCCCATCAGGAAAAAGATGGCGGCGATCGCCACCAGCGCGGCCCGGGTGAGGTGGACTCGCTCGCCGGTGGCAATCAATGTGCCACAAGGCTACGTAACCAGTAGGATTCCGGTCCGTTGACCCTGTGATGACAGCTTTGAGCAACCTGTTCTCCTGGCTAGTCACTGCCCTTTTCGGGGTGCTCTTCCTGCTCCTCGTATACGAGAGCTGGGCGATCATCACCAACCACACGCCCATCACCGACTACGTGAGGCCCGCGGTGCACGACCATCCGGCGTGGGCGTTCGCCGTCGCGGTCGTGGTCGGCATCCTCCTCGGGCACTTTCTTTGGGGCCCCGCCAGCGGCAGAACGTCGCCGGCCGGCGGTCAGAAATGAACCTGACTCCCGAGGCGATCCTGTCGCTGATCGCCACGGCCGGAGTTGGAATCGCGTTTCTGCTCATGCTCGAAGAGGCCATCGCGTTGAGACGGGGCCGGGATCCGATGAGCAACGGCGTGCGTTCGTTTGTCCGGCGCTTCCCTCGTGGCACCTACGTGCTGGCGGTCCTCATCGGGATGGTGCTCGGCCACCTTCTCTGGCCGTAAGCTCACCTTCCCCGGGCCACGCCGCGCACTGCGGCCGGTTATGTGCGAAGGTCGGGGGGTGACTCGCCCGCATCCGACCGAGATCCCATACCTGCTGGCCTTCTTTCCGAGCCTGCGGGCGGCGTCTGACCGGACATTGAGCGTCTACTTCCCGATTCGTCCCCAGACGTACAACGGCAGGTTCTACGACACGGAGTTCAAGCGAATCGTCGACAAGCACTGGCACAAGCTGAGCGACGAAGACCGGGAGGTGGTCGACCGCGAGCTCCCTCGAATCAAAGCGCAGCTCTCTGTCGTTCGCCCCGTCGAATGTCCGTTCATGGCGGCGTTTGCGGACGAACCCAAAGGCTTGCTGAGGCTGATCCGCCTTCCCGAGGAAACCGAAGAGCGGCTCGAGGTGGATCCACCGCTGCTCGCGCCGCTGGAGCTCATGCTCAGGAAGCATCCACCGTCGCTGATCGTGGTGGCTCACAAGGAGCAGGCGCAGACCTTCGCATCGATCCTCGACGAGGTCATCCCGCAGCACCACATCGACGGTGTGAACGTCAAGCACATCAAGTCCGGAGGCAACAAAAACCCGCAGCTTCAGCGCCGGGAGGAAAACCGGGTCAAGGCCAACATGGCCGCGGTCGTGCGCCTCATCGATCGCGAGGTGAGTGCCGTCTCTTACAAGCGTCTCTACGTCGCGGGCCCCGACGAAGCGGTGGCCGAGCTAGAAAAGCTTCTGCCGCCTTCGCTGAAGAAGATCATCGCCGGGCGGCTGTCGGCATCGCTCGACAGCAGCGTGGGAGAGCTCGAGGGCGTGATCCGCAAGCAGCTGGCCGCTACGCGGGTTTAGTCTCCGGCGGTTTCTTGCTGTCCAGGAACTCCTGGTAGCGGCGGTAGGCGTCCTGCTTGCGGCTGTCGACGATCTTCGTGTAGCCCTGCAGCGTGTTGAGGTTGGCGTGGCCGAGGACTTCCTGCACCAGTCGCACGTCGCCGCCCGTCACCTCCAGCAAGGTGGTGGCGGTTGTGTGCCGGGCCACGTGAGGTGACTTGAAGGACCACGCGCCGAGCTCTTTGCGCAACCGCCGCACGATGAAGCGCGCGCCTGCGCTCGTGAGCCGGCGCCCGCGGTCGTCTTGCACGGAGCGATCGAAGTTGACGAATAGCGCCATGCATGCGTCTTCGCGCCCGACCAGGTACTCCTCCAACGCTTCCCGCGCATCGGTCGTCAGATAAACGGCGCGCTGCTTCGAGCCCTTGCCGGTCACGATGAGCCGGTTGCCTGTGCGTGGGAAGTCGGTGCGATCGAGGGCGAGCGCTTCGGAGATCCGGCAGCCGGTGCTGATGAGGAACTGGACGAGGGCGCGATCGCGCCTCTCGGAGAGTGTCGACCGAGGGAGGTCGGCGAGCAGTCGCGCCAGCTCGTCCGGATCGATCGGCTTGGGCAGCCGCTGGTCGAGCTTGGGCAGCGTGATGCCGTTGGAGAGATCGCGCTCCATGAAGCCCTCTCGGGCCAGCCAGCGCAGCCACGAACGGATTGCCACCAGCGCCCGCGCCCGCGACGCCGGTCCCTTGAGGCGCCCGGCGAGGTGGCGCTGATACGCTCGCAGGTCTTCATGGCGTAGGTCGCCGAGCGCGAGGGAATGTCCATTGGCGGCAAGGAACGAGGTCAGCCTCGCCAGCTCGGATTGATACGCGCGCACCGTGTTCGGGCTGCGGTTCGCTTCCAGCTGAAGCCAGCCGATGTATTCAGACACAGCGGCCTGCAGGTCGTGGAGCATATCGAGGCCGCCTGCATGTTGCCACACTCCCATCCCAGGTGCGGCCATCTCGATCGCTTAAGAAGACTGGACCCCGAATCCGGTCCCTTACAGTAGGCGGCATGCGCGTATCCCTCACCGCACTCGCCCTGCTGCTTATGGTCGGCGCGTGCGGCCCCGTTGGTGGGGGCTCGGGGACTCCTGCCGCCACCGCCTCGAACGTTGCCGTCAAGCTCAGCGACCTGCCGAGCGGCATGCATAGGTGCGACCTCTCCGGTGATATCGACAGCTATCTGAAGAAGATCCAGACCTCGGATCCGACCACGTATTCATCGACCAAGACTCACTGGGAGGCCGCGCAGAAGGGCGGCGCCACCGCTGCGGACGTTGAGTTGTACACCGACTCCACGGCGCATTGCGCGAACCTGGCGACGAATGCCTCGCAAATCGGCTCCGCGACCTACAAGCTGGCGGTCGATTTCGTTTTCCAGTTCAAGGACGAGGCGAGTGCGGTCGCAGGCTACAACAGCGATTCGATCTTCGGCTTCAGCGTAGCGACACTCAAGGCGACGCAGCTTCCCGTGACCGAAGGGACGGCCACCGGGTTGGGAAAGAACTCGATCGTGCTCACTCTCGACATTCCCCCGCAGACGGTCTACCTGACGGTGTGGCAGAACAAGCAGTTCATGAGCATCCTGGGGATCTTCAACATCGACGTCGCTACCGACAAGAAGATCGCGCTCGCAGAGAACGGCCGGATCCACTAATCGTCTCCGCGCGTTGCGGCGCCCGCTAGACTACGCGGGCCGATCGCAAACTCGCGCAACGTCCCACTCCGCACTCGGCGCCGGCGGGCCCCTTCGGCCCTGCTCCGCACAGCGCTTTCCTTGGCGCTTGTGGCGACGCTCGCCCTCGTCATCAACCGCGCTATCGACTTGTCCGGCCAGGCAGCCGGGAACCGCGGGCACATTGCCGGCGCACCGGTGAAGGCTGCGGACGCCGTCCCGCAGCAACCATCCGTGCCGGGCCTCGAAGGCAGCGCTTGCGTGAGCTATGCCCCCACGCATGGACATCTGGATAGGACGGTCTACATCGATGCCGGGCATGGCGGCCTCGATCCCGGCGTCGTCGGCACGACCGCCTCGGGCCGCACGGTGCTCGAGAAAGACGCGGCCCTGACGGTCGCATTGCGTCTTGCCGGCCTCCTACGATCCGATGGGTACCGCGTGGTGATGGCGCGCACTCAGGACACCACCGTTCTCAAGCTGTCGGCCGCCGACTCCAACTACGGAGCGATCACCTCGAGCGCTGAGCACCGCGACCTGGCCGCGCGCGCCGCGTGCTCCAACGCCGCCGGTGCCAACGTCCTGGTCTCCATCCACTTCGACGGTTACAGCGATCCGTCTGTTGGCGGCACCGAAACCTTCTATGACGCCGCTCGGACCTTCGCGGCCGCCAATCGCCTTTTGGCCACCGACCTGCAGGCAGCGCTCGTCGCGCGGCTGGGCGCGGCCGACCGCGGAGTGTGGACCGACGACCAGCTCGCGGCGCCTACCCTCACGGGATCCGGCCAGAGCTACAACCACCTCATCGAGCTGGGTCCGCTATCGCAAGGATGGGTCGACAATCCGAGCCAGATGCCGGGGGCGTTGGTCGAGCCGCTGTTCGTGACCAACCCGGCGGAGGCTCTGATCGCGAGCGATCCGGCCGGTCAGCAGAAGATCGCGGAGGCCCTCGAGTCCGGCGTGTTGAAGTTCATGACCGGCCCAGCCTGATTCAGGGCGCACTGCGCGCCCTGACCTCTGGTTTCCTTTCCGCCTAGCTCGTGAAGGCGGTCAGCGTCAAAGTGCCGGACCCATCCGTGGTGCCGACGCCGTTCTCGAAGAAGCAGCCTCCGCCGAAGGACAGCCCGACCGCGGTGGCATTGTTGGCCGCGGCGTTGAACTCGACTGCATTGGCCGAGCTGGGCTGGCCGTTCCAGTCACTCCACGCCTGTGTCGCATCGACTTTGACGGTCAGCGTGAAATCGCCGTTCGCCAGGACCGCACTCGCGGGCGGTACGTCTGCCCACCAGTAGTTGGTGTATGCGAACTTGGTGCCCGGCGGAATGCTCTCGAAGTAGAGACGCACGTTGCCGGTGGTCCCCCCGCAAGAAGGCTCTCCACCGTACGTGAACGTCCCGGTAACGCCCACTACCGTGAACCTGGCGCTCATGGTCGAGGTGAGGATGTTGCCGAGCAGAGCCGGGTCCTTGCTGTTGTACAACAGCCTGGTCTTGTCGGGGACGCTGAAGTCGAATGCAGCTAAGCCCCCGGATCCCTGAGCCGACCCGCTGGCGAGCTGCCAGTTCGTGGATGGGTCCGCAAACGCGCTGACGCCTCCGAATCCGATGGCACCCATTGCCGCCACCATAAGTCCGACGAGAAAACGCTTCATGTAACCACTCCTCCTCGCGCCTGGTCAGGGACGTGAGCCTGCCGGTCCTTCAACTCAGGTCCGGTCTTGTTCGGCCATCGGGCAAGAAACTCGCCGTCTTGCTACAGCTGGGTCGGCTTAGAACTCAAGCCGATTGCGTCCCCGTTGAGTGAGCATTTGCCGCCGACCATAACAACGTCAGCAATTGCCACGTTTAATGACCGACTTCGCTCCGTCATTCCCCTCCCAGAGCGTTCTCTGTGCGCTTAGCCAGGTCGCCTCAAGTACAACGAAGAGCTGGGCCCGAGTACCCAATCTAGCTCTGCTTCCTGGGAGTGAGGGGGTCTCGGGGCTCGCCACCGAATACGAAACCGGGCGTATTTGGGGCAGCGTGGTGCGCCTGGCAAGAATC
>DMCH01000021.1:4718-6487 GCA_003446775.1 Chloroflexota bacterium | reverse complement strand
AGGTTGGTCAGCACGACCAGCGCGACGAACACGGACTTATGCCAGCACGCCAACTGCACGGGTGTGCGGCTGTATGTCCACGAGCTGAGGCCGAGCCCGGTGCCGGTTCCGCGGTTCAATCCGGGCGGAAGTTCGCCGGGCGCGGGCGGTACAAACCCGAGCACTCCCGACTGCCAGGCGCGATCGGCCTGCCCCTCGTCACGGAACATCGCCACGAAGCCGGTAGCGCTCTTCGGCTTGGCGACGGCCGCGAGCTCAGCGGTGCACGCGGAGCTGTCAGAGGTATAGAGCGATATAGCCGCGCTGACGGCGCCCAGCGTGCGCAGTGACTGCCACTCGTCGTTTAGGCTGCTCGCCAGCGCGGGCTGCGACGCTTGCAGGTTCGCGATGTAGGCGTCGAATGGGCCGGATCCGGCGCAAAGGTTGAGGCCGCTCGGGATATCGCCCACCTGCAGCACGGCGTCGGCCACGGCCGTGTGGGGCGATGGGCTGGGAGTTGGAGTCGGACTTGCGACGGGCCGTGCGGTGCCTTGGCATGCTGCCACGAATGCGATGAGGAGGATGAAGGCTGGAAATCGACCCACGAAGGCCGCACTCTAAACTAAAGCGCTCGCGCGCCTGTAGCTCACCGGACAGAGCGTTCGGCTCCGGACCGAAAGGCAGCAGGTTCGATTCCTGCCAGGCGCACCACTCTAGTTGCCCATTTTTTGTTGAGGGCTGGACCTCGCATCTCTGATCAAGACCACGCTCACGGCCACGACCCAGATGTAGAAGAGAAAGAAGGGAATCAACCAAAACGCGGTCAGCTGCGCGCCGGGTGCGATCACCGACGCGAGCCCGATAACGATTCCGGACCAGGCCAGCCAGGCCGGCAGCGCGTGCGACGAAACCGCGCCTAGGCCGGCGGCGAGCAACAAGCCGCCAATTCCAAAAAAGCTCATCACGAAGAATTCATTCGCGAGGCCGGAGAGGGTACTGGCACCTGACTCGTCCAAGCCATGGCCGACCCTCAGCAAAGCGGCTGAGGCCGCACCGGCCGCCGCCAGGAGCAGGGCCGCCGTAACGCCACCAAAAAGCAGAACAGCGATTGACGGGAGACTTTCACCATTGGCTGCAGGCCGGAGCCTCATATGGAGTGCGGCGACAAACAAAAGGAAGAGCAGCATTGGCACGCCGGCCGAATACGGCGCCAACAAGAAGAGATCGTGGCTATTCCTGTAGTGCGTGAGCCAGTCCTTGGCGGGGGCGTCAAAGGAGGCGGGCTCGCCGTTCGCACCGACGAGGCTCAACCCAAACGCGAACGCGACAAAGAGAATGCCGGCAATTCCTCCGACCTGCATCCAGCGCCTCACGAAGCGAGTATGAGCATGTCATGCAGATGAACAGACCCAGCGACCCGGCGAAAATCGAGCCGCGCGATGCTCGCGCGAAGCGTTCGTTCGACGCGCTGTCCTACAGCAACAAGCGCCGTCTGCTGATTCCGATCGAAGACGCCAAGTCGGCCGAGACGCGCGAGCGGCGCGTCGCCAAAACCGTCGCGATGCTTAGTGAGGGCCTGGCCTAGTCGTGGCCGTGGCTGGCAGCCATGTCAGCCCGCAACCGCTCTCCCATCGCCGCCAGGACCTTGATCAACAACGCATCGTTGGCTTTGACGGCATCCCGGAACTGTGCGTGGCTCATCACCAGCAGGCGTGAGGGCTTGCTCGTAGTTATGGTCGCAGTTGCCAATCCTCGATCCAGCATGCTGATCTCGCCGAAAAAGTCCCCCG
>DMCH01000021.1:3946-4381 GCA_003446775.1 Chloroflexota bacterium | reverse complement strand
AAGGTATCGCCGGGATGCCCTTGCGTCGTCAGTACCTTCCCGGCCGGCACCTCAGCCTCGTCGGTTCTGGTCGCCACGAACTCGAGCTCGTGTTTCGACAGCTGGGAGAAGAGCGGGACCTTGCTCAGGGCATCGATTTTGGGATCGCTCACTGGTTGCAGCATATTCTGCACAGGTGGTGACACCCTGCTCGATCTGCGGCCGTCCCCTCCCGGACGGAGCCCGCTTCTGCCCGAACTGCGGAGCCGCGGTCGGACCGCTGGTCGGCACCGAGGAACGGAAGGTGGTCACCGTCCTGTTCGCCGACATCGTGGACTCGACCGGAATCGGGCGGCGCCTCGATCCTGAGCGATCACGCGAGGTGCTGGGACAGTTCTTCGCGGCGGCGGCCGAGGAGCTGATCGACCTCCGGGGCCGGCCGGAGAAGTTCATCGG
>DMCH01000021.1:0-3704 GCA_003446775.1 Chloroflexota bacterium | reverse complement strand
GGCGACGCCGTGATGGCGGTGTTTGGGCTGCCGGTCGTCCACGAGGACGACGCGCTGCGGGCGGTCCGCGCCGGTCTCGCCATCCGGGCGCGCACTCGCCGGTTGGGCGAGGCGGCCGGCCTGGATGAGCCGCTCGAGGTGCGGATCGGGATCGAATCCGGCGAGGCTGCCATGGGACGCAACCCGAGCGGGCAGCTGCTCGTGACCGGGCCGGTCGTCAACTCCGCCGCTCGGCTGCAAACGGCCGCCCAGCCTGGCGAGGTGCTCGTCGGTGCCACGACTCATGCCCTCACCACCACCAAAGTCGCGTTCGGGCGTCGCCGCCGGGTCAAGGCCAAAGGCTTCGATGCGGCGCTCGAGGCGTTTCCGGTCGAGGGCCTTACGACGCGGTCCGCCCGGCGTACGATCCCATTCGTCGGCCGCGCCGGCGAACAGGCGATCCTGGACCAGAGCCTGGGCCTGGCGACCTCGACTGGTCGCCCGGTGCTCGTGACCATCGTGGGCGAGGCCGGGATCGGCAAATCGCGACTGGCCGACGAGCTGACGGCGGGCGTCGGCGCCGCGGTGGTCGTCCTCCGGGGGCAGGCCCGTTCTTACACGGATACCGCCACCTTCTCCCCGGTGGCCGCCATCGTCGGAGACCTGGCGGGCATCGATGGCGGCGATCCGCCTGAGAAGGTTCGGCGTCTGCTGCGCGAGCTCGCGGATCGATGTTGCGACCCATCCGAGGCCGAACGAACGGCGCAGCGCCTCGGGCTCTTGTTCGGCGTGTCCGAAAGACCCGACGAGACGGCCTTCGTAAACGATGTGCAGGCAGGCTTCATCGCCGTCGTCGACGGCTTGGCGCGCGATCATCCAGCCGCGATCGTCTTCGACGACGCGCACGACCTGAAGCCGCCCATGCTCGACCTGATCGAGCGCCTGGCCGCGCCCGGACGGCGCGGACCGCGCCGGGCCCTGATCCTGGCCCTCGCCCGACCTGAGCTCCTCGCGATGCGAGCCGACTGGGGATCGACCAGCGGGAATGCCGTGCTTCTCCGGTTGGATCCGCTCTCGGCCGAGGAGTCGATCCACCTCGTCCGCCATGCCGGCAGCGGTCACATCGCCGATGCGCAGGCGGTCGAGATCGCCAATCGCGCCGGCGGCAATCCTTTCTTCATCATCGAGACGACCGGCATGTTCATGCCCGACGCCGAGGGAGGGGAGACGCCGCGTCGTGTGTCCCTGCCCCCGACCGTGCAAGCGGTGGTCGGCGCCCGGCTCGACGCCTTGCCGCCGCGACTGCGCGAGCTCGCCAGGCGCGCCTCGGTATTCATGTACGGGTTCGATCTCGAGGAGGTCCACCTGGTCGATCCGATCGCCAAGGTCACCGAGCTGCAAGCGCTCGAGGATGCGGAGGTGATCGTGCGACAACAGGGGGCGTCAGCAGAGCCGAACTGGAAGCTTCGGCACGCGACGCTGAAAGAGGTCGCCTACGCGAGCTTGCCCAAGCGAGAGCGGCAGCGGCTCCACCATCAGATCGCCGACTACCTCATGAGCTCGGGCCATGTCTCGCTGGCGGCAGACCACCTGGAGCTCGCGGCCATCGCCTCGTTCGACCTGGACCCTAACGACCGCGCCGCGCCAGATCGCGCGGCCGATGCCCTGCTGGTGGCGGGCGATCGCGCGCGCCGGCGCATGGAGATCCGCTCGGCGATCGATCGTTACGAACGCGCCCTCGTGATGGCCGGCGCCGAGAAGATTTGGGGGGCGCGCGAGGCCCGAGTGCTCGCGGGCATGGGCGAAGCCCGCTACTGGCTGGGCGAATATCGGTTGGCCACCGAGGCTTTGACTCGCGCGGTGACGCTGGCCGAGGCCCACGACGACCTGTTCGCGCTGGCGCTTGCATTGCGCTTCCTCGGCGACATCGCCATCAACTACGAGGCGGACGTCGACAAGGCGGAGAAGCTTCTGAATCGCTCGCTGGCGGCCGCCGAGCAGCTCGGCGAGCCCTGGGCGGTCGTGCGCACGCTCCTGTTTGCAGGCTGGGTGCCCTGGACTCGCGAAAAATTCGACGAGGCGGAGGTGATCTGGCGCAGAGCCCTCGCCATGGTCGATCCCAACGACCACTGGGCTCGGGTGCGAGCCCTGACTGCTCTTTCGATCAACCGCGGCGAGATGAAGGATGTCGACGGAGCGCTGGGGCTGATCGATGAAGCGGTTGCGCTCGCAGAGGAGACCGGCGATCAGTTCAGCGTCGCCAACACCGCCGTGCAGAAGGCGCGGGTGTTAGACGAGCTCGGTCGCCGGGAGGAAGCGCTGCCGTGGTTCGATCGCGGCATTGCGATCTTTGCCGACCTGGGCGCCCGGTGGGAGCTGGCCGACGCCAGGGCGGCCCGTGGGATCGCGAAACGCGAGCTGGGGCGGCTCGACGAGGCGGAGGAGGACCTGCGGTACGCCATCCGTATCGCCGAGGAGCTCGGCGATCGCCAGCTGCCGGGCTGGACCTGGCGCGCGCTTGCCCGCGTGGCCGAGCTGCGGGGCGACAAGACCGAGGCCGAAGAGCGCTGGCGCCGGTCTCGAGAAGCCGAGTCTCGGCGCCCGCGCTAGCGCCAGGCCGGACCGGTCAGGCCCTCGCTTTGTGGGCGACCTTCTTCCGCTGGAGGATCCGGATGGCGTTGCCGAAGGGGTCGCGGATGCCCATGTCGGTGCCGTAGAACCGCTCGGTGGGCTCCTGGGTGAAGTCGGTGACGCCGCGCGCCTTGAGGGTCTCGTACAGACCATGGACGTCATCCGACTCGAAGACGAGGCCGCCCATGGCGCCCTTGGTGATCAGCTCGCGGAGCTGCGCCGCGGTGGCTTCGTCCTGCACCGGCGGGCCCGGCTCCTCCAGCTGGATCTCGGTGCCGGGGTCGCCGGGGACGCGCACCGTCAGCCAGCGGTATGAACCCTGCTTGACGTCCTGGCCCTTCTCCAGCCCGAGCTTGTTGACGTAGAAGTCGAGAGCCTCTTCTTTGTTGAGGACCAGGATGGAGGTGACGTTCAGCTTGCTGATCATCGCTTGCTTTCTCCTCTGCGAGATTTGATGGGGACGCCCCTCATGCTAGGAAGCCACTGCCGCGCGGGCGTCTCCAAAACTGCTCAATCGCCTCGCCACCCCCGCCCCCACCGGCCGCATGGCCGCCATCTGGTAGCACGTGGGCGGCAACATCGGGCCATGCCCGACGCGGTAGTCCGACGGGGTCTCACCCATGATCTCCCGGAACATCCGGCTGAAGGTCCCCCGGCTGGTGAAGCCGACGTCGAAGCAGATGTCGGTGACGCTGCGGTCGGTCTCACGCAGCAGGAACATCGAGCGCTCCACCCGCCGCCGCTGCAGGTAACGGTGCGGCGTCTCCCCGAACACGGTGCGGAAGCTTCGGATGAAGTGCGCCTCGGAGAGATGGGCCACCGCGGCCACGGCGCGGACGTTGAGCGGCTCGGCGTAGGCGCGGTCCATGGCGTCGCGGGCGCGCAGTAGGCGCCGGTTCAAGTCCTCGACTTCCCGGCTCACGGCGCAACGCTACGCCATCAGGGCGCGCGTGCTCCGCCCCCTTCCGTCAACAACCTCCCTGGGAACTACGGCTGGCTCAGCGATAAACCAGGATCGTCCCTGGCCTCCTCACCATGTGGGGAGGTGGACGCCGCCCGCAGGGCGCCGGCCGGAGGGGCGAATCATCGGTATA
>DMCH01000137.1:1488-6554 GCA_003446775.1 Chloroflexota bacterium | reverse complement strand
TGCTCGCCGCCAAACCAGCGGTAGAACACCGCCATGGCGGCAATCGCCATCGCGGCCTTGCCCAGGATCATCAACGTCGCGCCCGCGAGGGTCTGGTCGATGAGCGGGGTCAGCGATGGCACCAGCCTTGGTGCCTGGACGTAGAAGTCATAGAACGGAACGCGAGAGAATAGAAGGACGAGGGCGACCCCATCCTGCGGCAGCGTCGCGACGAGCATGTACAGGAGCTTGATGGGGGGCGACATCTGCCACCGGGCGTGAGCCGACGTCACTTCGAGCATCGGCCAGAACAGCACCAGCCCCGCGCCGATGAACATGAGGTGCTCCACGACGTGCAGCGATTCGGAACGAAGGGTCGCGTCATAGAGCGGGGGCAAATGCCAGGCGATCATCACGCCGGCGGCGACGACCTGGGCGGGGATCGGCTCGGTGATTGCCCTCACCAACGGGATGCGTGACAGCAGGCCGGCCATTCGCGGCGATAGGCCGAGGAGCATCAGCGGCGGCGCGACGAAGCCGAGCAGGACGTGCTGGAGCATGTGGACGCTGTCGAGGTAGTGGTCGCTGATGGTGTCGATCGGGGTCTCGAGCGCAGCCCAGAGGGTGAGCAGCCCGAGACCGAAGTAGAAGGTGTGCTTGGGCTGGGCGTCGCCGACGCGGCGGGCGAGCCATGCACGCCCGAGGAAAAGCGCAACGAGACCCGCGTAGACGGTCGGGTCCAGCGGCCAGCTCATGCCGGCCCTATCGCTCGCGCGTGAGCAGCACTCCCAGCCAGCCGTACCAGAGCGGACCCAGGATCACGCCTCCCACGATGGAAGCAAAGGTGAAGAAGCCGATGTTTCCGGCCGCGATGCCAAAGACGAGCAGCCAGTACACGACTGTCAGCGCGAGCCCGATGTACGGCAGTGGAGCTGGCAACCTGGCCGAGTTGATCAATGCCAAAGCTACAGCCAGCGTCCACAGGCTGATCGCGCCGAAAACGATCCAGTAGGAGGGGTCGATCGGAGCCGCGGCATACAGCGCACGGGCGACGGTTTGCTGCTCGGCGAGGCTGACCGTGCATTTGCCGCAGCCGTGGTAAAGCGCACCGAGTTGAGGCAGTAGGGTTGCCATCCGCACCCCTTGCACTATCGTCACGGCGAAGCCGACGTATGCCAGCCGCCGCGCCCACGCGATCCATGCGGGCGCCTCGTCGCCGGCCAACCGCGTGATCGGGCCGACAACAGCAAGACCCATGAGTCCCCCAACGGCCAGCGTCCCATAGAGGAACCTGAACCAACCGGGTGAGGTGCCCGCCAGCTTGAGGATGGAGTCGACATCCCTGCGGTGGCCCGGCAGGAGCTGGAAGTAGAGGGCGAAGATCAGGTAGGTGGCGGCGAGCAGAATCGAGCAGTAGCCCGCCAGCCGCGCCTCGCCGATGTTGACAACGGCGCGCCAATCGGTGCCCTGCGCCGCCTTCGAACTCGATCGGGCGACCTTGGCCAATCCGCGCCCATGGTACTCGCGAAGCGGGATTCAGTCTTGACGCGTTTCCACGCAATCAGCCTCCGGCGGTGATCGGTTGGGCGAGGATCCATAGGCTGGTCATCGTGTACATCACCATCAGCACCAGCATCGGGTACTGGCTCAGCAGCGCGCGCTGGGCCGTGCGGAATTTCTCGCCCGCCTTGAGGTGCGAGAGGTAAACGGCGATGACGTGCCCGACGACGATCAGGACGATCTGCGCGAACCAGACCGTCGACGCCTGGGCGAGCGCGAAGCTGGGCTTGTAGCCGGCGAGCGCAGGCAGCAGATGCCATCCCTTCTGCAGGGGGTCGTTCAGCAACGGAATCAAGCCTTGCGACTGCACCACCACATAGCTGTAGTTGTGCGCGGCGTTGTACACGAGAGCGATGGGAACCAATGTGAGGACGAAGGCGGTGACGGTCGCCTTGAGGTCCAGCTTGCGGCTGCCGAAGTAGATGACCATCTCCATGAAGGCGATGAAGATCAGCAGGAAGGCACCAGTGAGCAGGGTCATGCTCAGTGTTTTCAGAAGGAAGAAACCGAACGCCCCGCTTGGCTGCCAGTAAGGCTCGGTTGCGATTGTGAAGTCACTCCAGGCCTTCGTTCCCTCGATGCCATCGAACGCGAGCGTGCTCAGCATGAGAATCACGAACGCCACGCGATCCCAGCCGGACGGGCTGGGCTGGAGGAGGCCGACGCCCCAAGGCCGTAAATAGACAGTGGTGATCCGACCTTGCTCGTCACGCTCTGCTTCCAGCGGGCTGAACCTGCCGACGATCCCGAACAGGACGGTGAAGGCCTCGCAGTGCTCGAGCCATTCGTCGCGTCCGAAGAAGTACATCCCGGCCAGCGTCACGGCCGAGTAGAGAAGGGCCAGGCTGCCGACGAGCCACGGCCGATTGGCCATCCCGGTCGTGAGCTCGAGGCAGGCGAAGAGGAAATAGGCGAGGACCGCGGGCCAGATCCCCAGCTTGGCGAGGCTGAACCTCCCCACCGGGCCGGCTCGCTGCGCGAGCGGGCCCACCTCCCCAAGCGGTGGGGAGGTCATTCTGCTGACCAGGTCATATACCGCGGCCCAGGGGTTGAGGAGGTACCAGAGGTTGCCGACGAGCCCGGACAGGATCACCGTCGCCGCCCAGAAATAGATCCAGGTCAGGTACTCGGTGGGGTTCACCTCGGGCTTGTTGGAGCCAAACAGCCCGGTGACGATGATTGCGGCCAGGCCGAGCACGCCGATCGTGCCGCCCACGATGCGCGGCCATGGGGCGCGCGCGATGGGCAGCAGAAACGGAACCGCGCGGCGCGGATACTGGGTCGCCTTCGCGCCGACCTGGTCGCCTGCGAAAAGGACGACCAGCACGAAAGAAAGAACCACGACCCCACCCGCCGCAAACAGATAGAGAGCGAGTGAGGCGGGCAGGTCGTAGCGCTGCCCGAATCCGTGGAGGAGGATCCCGGTGGCGAGCATCACGGCGACACCTTGAAGTCACCGAGTGGGGTGCCGGTCGTCTCCCACTCGATCGGAAAGTCGCCGGTCTTGTCCGCGGTGAACGACTTTGTCCAGGGGAGGTTCTTCGTGAGGTCGAATGCGATGTCGTAGCCGTGCAGGTGGACCTCGCCGTCGGTATCGCTGGTGATGTTGATGATGACGAGGTCGTTTTGGTGAGCCGTCCAGGTGGTGGGGAACATCGACTTACCGCCAGCGACTGTCACATCGATCCTCTTGCTCGTGCTTGGGCCACTGGTGTAGTGAGTTGTATAGATGTAACCCCCGACGACGAAGAACAGCACGACCAGGCCGGCGATGATCGGTTGTCGAAAACGACGCATCTAGACAGGCGCCGCGAGGGCGGGGCTCGCGCGCCGAGACCGGAGCCAGATGACCGCGAAGACGGGGACGATCGTCAGCAGCATCACAATTGCCGTCAGTTGCGCCTGCTTCAGACCCCACAGGATGGCCGGGGTCTCAGAGTCGGTGCGCCAGTAGAACAGGATCAGCTGGCTCACCGGGTACAGGGTCAGATAGGTGAGCCCAAGAATTCCGGGCGGTACGCCTCGACGGCGCAAATAGAGCAGAACGCCAAGGATCAGCAAGATGCCGACCGCTTCGTACACATTCGCCGGCTGGTATGCGACCCCGAGGTGCGGAGCCATGGACGCCGGGTTCGTGTAGCGAATCGCCCAGGGCAGATCTGAGGGCGGGCCGAGAATCTCGCCGTTCATGACGTTGCCGAGCCTGCCGATCGGCTGTCCGACGGCCGCGAACAGCACACCGGCGTCCAGCAGATCCCAGAAGTTGATGTGATGCCGCCGCGCCATCACCACCAGGACGGTGACCGCCGCGAAGATCCCGCCGAAGAACGCCATCCCACCCTCCCAGAACGCGAGGATGTGCTGCGGGTGCGTGAGGTAGAACCACCAGCCCGACTGGACGTCGAAGTAGAGACGCGCCCCGATCAGCCCGAAGACGATGGCCCAGAACGCGATGTCGTTGGTGACGTTCGACGGCACGCCTCGCCGGGCCAGGTGGCGGCCGGCGACGGCCGTGCCGACGATGAAGGCGACCGCATAGGCGAGGCCGTAGAACCGAATCGGCAAGGGCCCGATGTAGAAGCTCGGCGGGAAGGGATCGGTGATGACGAGCCAGGGCACCCGCGCAGCCTACGACGAGCGGGGCGTTGGGATCGCAAGCGGCCGGAGATCGCTCGAATTACAATCCCGCTGAGAGTCCTGAAGCTGTAAAGGAGAGGGTGAGGATGAACCTACGGAAATCCATATTGGCACTCGTGGCAGTCATGGTGGTCGGCGCTTGCGGCTCGACCCCCACCACGAGCACCTCGGGCGGGCCCGGGAAGGTCGCCACCATAGCGGCCGAGGTACCGTCAACGGTCACCGGGCCGATTCAGATCGCCACGGACGCGACCTATGCGCCCAACGAGTTCGTCGATCCGAACACCGGCGCAATCTCCGGTTGGGACATCGACCTTGGCAACGCGATCTGCAAGGTGATGGGCCTGGTCTGCACGTTCAACAACGTGACCTTCGACGACATCATCGCCCAGCTCAAAGCCAGTACCCCGGCCGAGGTCGCGGGTGGTGACAAGCCGCGGTACTCGTTCAGCATCTCGAGCTGGAGCCCCACCCAAGCGCGTGAGGACAGCGGCATCGATTTCGTCACCTACTACAAGGCCGGCGAAGCCTGGCTGGTCAAGGTAGGCGGCCCTACGATCAACACGGCCGCGGACATGTGCGGCCACAGCGTCGCCGTCGAGTCAGGCACGACCGAGGAAAGCGACGCCTGGGGCTACATGGGCCAGTCGGTCGGCGGCACGGCCATCAGCGGCGACAAGGACAACTGCCCGGCCGGCAAGGACATCAAGGTGCTGAGCTTCACGACGCAGACCGACGCCAATTCCGCGCTGCTCTCGGGCCGGGCCGACTTCGGATGGCTCGACCAGCCCGTCGCCGACTACCAGGTCAAGCAGTTGGCCGGCAAGGTGAAGATCGGAGGCCAGCCCTGCAGCGTCGCACCGTACGGCATCGCGATGGTCAAGGGCAGC
>DMCH01000137.1:0-1171 GCA_003446775.1 Chloroflexota bacterium | reverse complement strand
CTACTACAGCAACATCCTCAAGACCTGGAACGTCACAGACGGAGCCATCGCCAGCTCGGATGTGGCGCTCAACAACAACAACTCGATCGGCAAGACGTGCGTGCCGTCGTACTGAGTGCAGTGAATAAGTAGTTGAAGTGACCGACATCGCTTCCGGTCCGCCGGCACCCGGCTCACAGGCTGGGCGGCGGCCGGAGGCGATCAAGGCAATTCCGGTCCGTCATCCGTGGCGGTGGGTGTCGGCGGTGGTGGTCCTGGCGATCGCCGTCGATGTCGCCTACACGATGGCCACCGCTCCCAACCTCAGTTGGCAGGCGGTGTGGACGTGGCTCTTCCGTCCTTTCATCCTGGGAGGGATCGTCATCACCATCGAGCTGACCGTCCTGGCCATGGTGATCGGCATCGTCCTTGGAGTCGTCCTCGCGGTGATGAGGCTGTCGCCCAACCCCGTCATGTCGTGGGTGAGCTGGCTCTACATCTGGTTCTTTCGCGGCACGCCTGTCCTCGTCCAGATCTTCTTCTGGTACAACCTGAACGCCGTTCTTCCCCACATCGGCTTCGGCATTCCCGGAACGCCTCTCGGGTGGTACGTGGGCACCAACTCGCTCATCAACGCCTTCATCGCGGCCACGCTCGGCCTTGGTCTCAACGAGGCCGCATACATGGCCGAGATCGTGCGCGCCGGCATCATCTCCGTGGAGCATGGGCAGACCGAGGCGGCCCAGGCTCTCGGCATGACTCGGCTTCAGGTGATGCGCCGCATCGTCCTGCCGCAGGCGATGCGGGTGATCATCCCTCCCACGGGAAACGAGACGATCTCGATGCTCAAGACGACCTCCCTGGCTGTGATCGCGGCCGTACCCGAGCTCTTCACCAGATCACAGCAAGTCTCGAATGTCTACTTCACCGTCATCGAGATGGCCATCGTGGCCAGCATCTGGTACCTCTTCATGACCTCCATCCTGACCCTCGGCCAGTACTACATCGAGCGGTACTACGCCAGGGGCGCGCAGCGCGAGCTACCCCCGACACCTTTTCAGAGCTTCCGGCGGCTGCTCTTCACATTCCGCGCGCCCACGCCGATATGAGCGGTACTCCGATGGTCAAGGCCGAGGCGGTGCACAAGAGCTTCGGCCGGCTCGAGGTCCTACGCGGCATCGACCTCGAGGTC
>DMCH01000107.1:12419-12594 GCA_003446775.1 Chloroflexota bacterium | reverse complement strand
TCCAGCGATCCGTCGGCGCCATAGAGGACGGCATCCGCCGCGCCGCGAGATCTGCCGTTCATATGAGTCACGCTAGGCTCAACGCACCTATAAGGCAAATTGATTGTTTTGATCGCAGCCATAAGGAGAGCCGATGACGGATCTCACGTTGGGTCAGGAGGAAATGGCAGGGGCG